>DULK01000078.1 GCA_012840385.1 Syntrophomonadaceae bacterium | reverse complement strand
TGCCGAAGTAGCCGACTCCGCTGCAAGGATGCAGCGTAGGAGGCGGTCGGCTGCCGTCTGCGACGAGTCTTAGGGCGAGTTAAACCGGAGTCCGGGAGCAAGCGCAAGGATAACCAGATTTCATCCTTTGTTGGTACCGCCGGGGGCGGTGTGGTGGTCTACACAGAAAACGAAGCCGATGATCATCCACGGAAACTCATAGTAACCGGGCCCCCACCACCAGCGCATCATGTTGCTCACCTCTTTTGGGTATTTTGATTATTTCGTCTTTAGTCTGACCTGTCATTATTTTATGTATTCGTAACCTCTCAGCCGGTTTCCTTTATAATTAAAAGTATCAAAAATAGATACATCTAGTGACCGCTTCGTCGATGATGCTGGACTTTTTGCATCTCGTCGTTGCGTTTTGGTAGCGCTTTTGGGTAATGGCTAAATACTCACGGCGGCTCATGGACTGGACATACTCAAAAATTCATCCTCCTTCGGTAAGATTTATCCGTGAGTGAGGCATACCACATTAGTAAGATTTTGAGTGAGTGATCGCGCAATAGTGTATAATAAGAACAGTTGTGGTATGTGGCATAACCTGTAGAAAAAGACAGCAGTGATGTAAACACCTGCTGGTGTGACAGCATTCAATAACCGGGGGTATCGGATCTTTGAGCAGGGATGAAAATGTTCTCAAATGGGTTGTTTTGGTTGTTTCCTCGCTAAGCGCTTTCCTGACTCCTTTTGTGGTTTCATCGGTTAATATTGCCCTTCCCACCATCGGAAAGGAATTTTCTCTGAACGCCGTCTTGCTCAGCTGGGTTGTAACCTCGTACCTGATCGCCGCCACCATCTTTCTTGTGCCGTTTGGGAGAATTGCCGATATCTACGGGAGAAGGAAGTTTTTTGCCTTTGGGATATTGCTCTTTTCACTTACCTCTCTTTTGGGCGCTCTTTCTTATTCTGCTTTCATGCTTTTTCTTTCACGGGTACTACAGGGGATCGGCAGTGCCATGATCTTCGGGACGGGCATGGCGATTTTAACTTCGGTTTTTCCATTAAGGGAAAGAGGGAAAGCTATTGGAATCAATGTAGCATCCACCTATCTTGGCCTTTCCCTGGGGCCCTTTCTCGGGGGCCTTCTTACACACTATTTTGGGTGGAGGAGCATCTTTCTGGTTATTGTGCCCGTCGGTTTAATCGCTCTTACCCTGGTTTTATGGAAGGTGAAAGGGGAGTGGGCGGAGGCTGAGGGGGAAAAGTTTGATCTGCCCGGTTCCTTGATCTACGGTGCTGCGGTTCTTATAATAATGTACGGATTTTCCCGACTGCCCGCCGCATTGGGTTTATGGCTGGTATTTGCCGGGATAGTGGGTTTTACTATCTTCGTCAGATGGGAGATGCATGTCCTAAACCCCGTTTTGGATATCAGGCTCTTTAAGAACAATGTGACTTTCACCTTTTCCAACCTTGCCGCCCTGATCAATTACAGCGCCACTTATGCCGTGGGCTTTATTCTAAGTCTTTACCTGCAGTACATCAAAGGGTTAAACGCGGACCACGCCGGGATAATCATGGTAGCTCAGCCGGTCATGCAGTTTTTATTTTCTCCCCTTGCCGGCTGGCTATCGGACCGTGTTGAACCGAGGCTGGTCGCTTCGTTAGGAATGACGTTGACTGCAATAGGGCTTCTCATGCTGGTCACCCTCAACCCTGCTACAAGCCTGGGGTTTATAGTGACCTGCCTGCTGCTCTTAGGCTTGGGGTTTGCCCTTTTTTCTTCTCCGAATACCAATGCTGTCATGAGTTCTGTCGAAAAGAAGTTTTACGGAGTAGCTTCGGGTACTCTGAGCACGATGCGGTTGGTCGGTCAGATGTTGAGTATGGGTATCTTGATGATGATCCTGGTGCTTTTCGTAGGGAGAGTTCAGATTGTGCCCAAGTATTTCCCTGCATTTCTCAGGAGCGCAAAAGCTGCCTTCTCCGTTTTTGCCTTCCTTTGCTTCCTGGGTATTTTTGCGTCTCTTGCCCGGGGCAACTTGCGAACTGGTGAGGTTTAGTGTGGGTTAATTATTTCCGGCGAGGAGAAGGAACAAATGTACGGGAAGAGAATTAAAAAGCAGGGGTGATCCGCCTTGCTTATCCTTGGTGTTGACCCTGGTGTTATCTTTACAGGATATGGGATTATCGATGCCGATGGGAAGGAGGTCCGGGTTGTTGATTACGGCATACTTGAATTCGGCCGGGAATTCGAACTGCCCGACCGACTCGACAGCGTCTACCGGGGGATAACTCGAATTTGCACGAGCAGCCGACCCGACGCCCTGGCCCTCGAGGATGTTTTTTTCAACAAAAACGCCCGTACCGCCCTGACGGTGGGGCACGTCCGTGGCGCTGTCATTCTGGCTGCCCTTCACCATGGTCTGGATGTTTTCACGTATACGCCCCTGCAGATTAAACAGACGGTGACAGGGTATGGAAGGGCAAACAAGGCACAGGTCCAGCGAATGGTCCAGATCAGCTTGAAGCTAAAGGTCTTGCCCCAGCCGGATCACGCCGCGGATGCCCTGGCAGCGGCCCTGTGCCACTATTTTTCCGACCGTCCGCTGCGGGGCGCTAAGGAAGGGAAAGAACAGTGATCTCTTTTCTGCGAGGAATTCTGCTCGGTGTTGAAGAAAACCGGGTCATCCTCGACGTGCACGGTATAGGCTACGAGATATATGTTCCGGCTGGATTACTGCAGAGACTTCCCTCACCGGGTCAGGAGTTGGAGATTTATACGCACCTCTATGTGCGTGAGGACTGCCTGCAGCTTTTCGGTTTTGCCTCTGCGGCCGATCGTGCTTTGTTCCGCATGCTTCTGAAAGCCCAGGGAATCGGCCCCCGGGTTGCCCTGACAATTCTGGATACATTCAATGGGGATGAGTTTGCAGAAATCATTGCCCGGGGGAATAGCAGCGATCTCCTGCGGATTCCAGGAGTCGGGAAGAAATCGGCTCAGCGGCTGCTGCTCGAACTGAAGGACAAGCTGCCTGCCCAACTCCAGGCTAAGACAAAAAAAGCCGGTAGTGCCGAAACACCTCTTTTTGACGAGGTGGCTGAGGCCCTTCTGGCGCTGGGATACAGCCGGCACGAGACTGCGGAGGTCATAAAGAAGATCAAGCAAAGGAAGCCCGGTACTTCTGTTTCTGCCAACGACATCCTGCGGGAGGCCCTCAAAGAATTGGGTAAAGGGAAGAGGGAGTAGAGCATGGAGGAAAGGATCGTTTCTGCTGCACGCCTGCCAAGAGAGGGAGACGAAGTCTCCCTGCGTCCCCGCCTCTTAAAGGATTTTGTAGGCCAACGGCAGATTAAGGAAAACCTTGCGGTTTTTATCGAGGCCGCCAAAAAGCGGGGGGAAGCGCTGGACCACGTGCTGCTCTACGGCCCGCCCGGTTTGGGGAAAACCACCCTTGCCCATATCATTGCCCAGGAGTTGGGGGTGCGGCTATATCCCACCTCGGGGCCAGCCCTTGAACGGGCCGGAGATATGGCTGCCGTTCTCACCAACCTGGAGGAGCATGAGGTGCTCTTTGTAGACGAGATCCACAGGCTGCCTCGCGTCGTCGAAGAAATACTTTATCCCGGATTGGAGGACTTTTGCCTGGATATAATTATTGGAAAGGGGCCGGGGGCGAGATCCCTGCGGATCGATCTCCCGAAGTTTACACTGATCGGTGCCACAACCCGGGCCGGCCTGGTGAGCCAGCCGCTCAGGGACCGGTTTGGAATTATCCTTAGGCTAGACTACTACCCGAAGGATGACCTTTACCTGATCGTCAAGAGGGCGGCTTCCCTCCTGGAGATCGACCTGGAGGATGAAGGGGCATGGGAGATTGCCGGACGGGCGAGAGGTACGCCGCGCATCGCCACGCGTCTGTTGCGGCGCATCAGGGATTTTGCCGAAGTGGCCGGCGCCTCTTGTATCACCAGGGATATTGTCAAAACCGCTCTAGATCGCCTCGAAGTTGACGAGGCGGGGCTGGACAAGGTTGACCGCATCCTGCTGGCTACGGTGATCGACAAGTTCCAGGGCGGCCCTGTAGGCCTGGATACCCTGGCAGCAGCAGCAAGGGAAGAATCGGGGACCATCGAGGAGGTCTACGAGCCTTATCTTATCCAGATGGGGTACCTGCAGCGGACGCCGCGGGGAAGGGTGGCAACCCCCTCCGCTTACGCCCATCTGGGAAGGACATACCCCCATAATACGAAAACCACTACGACACAGCAGGCAGCCTTATTTACAGAGGAGTAGGTTAGAGATGAAAGTACTGATGCACGTTTGCTGCGGGCCCTGCGCCGTTTACCCGGTGCAGGATCTGCTCAAACAGGGCCACCAGGTGGCAGGCTATTTTTACAACCCTAACATCCACCCCTTTCAGGAGTACAGCAAGCGCCGGGAAGGGGCTTTGCAGATGGCGCAGCGCCTCGGAATACCCCTTACGGTGGCGGACGGATACCGTCCCGAGCTTTACTTCAGGGAGGTTTCCTTCCATGAAGAGGACCGCTGCCGTTTCTGCTATTCAATGCGCCTGAGGGAGGCAGCGCGTTTTGCCAGAGAAGAGGGCTGTGACGGTTTCACCACGAGCCTCCTGGTCAGTCCGTGGCAGAAGCACGATCTCCTGCGCCGGCTGGGTGAGGAAACAGGTAAGGATGCCGGGATACCTTTTTTGTATTATGACTGGAGACGGGGTTTTAGCGAAGGACGAAGGCAGGCCAGGCAAATGGGGCTTTACCGTCAGCAGTACTGCGGCTGTCTCTTCAGCGAACAGGAGCGGTACGAAGGGGAGGCTATAAAGCATGGATAACTTTTCGAGTATTGCTAAAATGCTGATGCTGTTCGGCATCCTCCTGCTGCTGGGAGGGGGACTGCTTTACCTGCTTGGCAGGATTTCTCCCCTGGGCAGATTGCCGGGCGACATCTTTGTACGGCGGGGAAGTTTTACCTTTTATTTTCCGATTGTCACCTGCCTGCTGCTGAGCTTGCTGCTGACCTTGGTCCTCAACCTTTTCTGGCGCCGGTGAAGGGGAAGGATCATGTCCTGATAGAAGCTATGCCGCCCAAGCGGCACCATCATAAGAATGAAAATAGTAGTTTATCCTTGCAGGCGCGACCGGAGTACGGGAGCAAGCGCAAGGATAAATCAGGATTGGGGCATATTTGGGTAGAAAGTATGTTATGGTTGTGGATAATAATTATTGCCGGGAGGGTAGGGGAGAATGAAAAAGCTTGTACTGCTGCTGGCATGCCTGGGGTGTATATTAGCGCCGCGGTTTGCCCAGGCTGCCGATACCCCTCTGATTCGAGTGGCCCTTGATCAGGGAGTTACCACTCTTTCTTTTCAGGTGAGCAGGGGTGCTTATTCCTTTATCGATCAGGCGACCGGCCTTCCGCTCGGAGCGCCCGAACCGGGAAAATCCTGGTCGGTTACCGCTTCCGGAACATCTCTCCTGGTGCAGGGGCCCGGCCTCGAGAGTTCACAGCTTTTTCAGGGACCCCTCTTGCTGCAGGAAGGGTCACATGATCAGCTTAACCTGTTTGAATATAAAGGGGTTCAGTACCGGGGGAACCTGGTTGTCCAGAACCTGAACGGCGGTCTGCTCGTTATCAACCTCCTGGATATAGAAAAATACCTCTACGGGGTAGTGGGAAAGGAGATGGGCGGGAATTCCATCGAAGCCTTGTCCGCCCAGGCGGTGGTTTCCAGGTCTTATGCCCTCTCCCAAAAGGGGTTGAATACCTGGTTTGATGTCTACAATGACACCCGTTCCCAGGTTTACGGTGGTTATACCGGTGAGATCGCCTACCAGTCGGGAGGGACAAACCCGGTGGTTGCAGCAGTGGATAGGACGAGGGGCCAGGTACTCGAATATCTGGGAACCCTTGTAAGGGCGGTATTTCATTCCAATGCCGGGGGTTATACCGAGGATTGCGAAAACGTATGGATGGAGTCCTTGCCCTACCTGAAGGCCGTCCCCAGCGAGGAGGACTCCTATGCCGAATTGGTGGGAGGATGGGCTGCAAGCACCTACCGGTGGACGAAGACCATTGACCGCAAGGAACTGGAAGACAAGCTCGGGATCGGTGAAATCAAGGAGATACGCATTTCTCGCAACCGCACGCGGGTCACCCGGGATCCTGTCACCGGAAAATTGAGGCGGGAATTTATTCCGGGGTCTCGAACCGCTTCAGGGAGGGTAACGGAGGTAACGGTGGTGGGAAGCCGGGGAACGAAAAGTTTTTACCGTGACAACATCCGGGCTCCCTTTGGACTCAAAAGCACCCTCTTCGACCTCCTTTTTGGGGGTCAGCTTCGAATTTTAAACGCTGCGGGAGAAGTTCAGGCGCTTCCCTCCGGTGAAGTTTACGCAGTTGGAAGCGGCAATCGCACCGTTCCCATCAGCTTAAACCAGGGTGAAGCCTATGTCATTGGGAAAGGAAACAAAATTGCTTCACAATCCGCATCTTTCGATAAGCTGACCTTTGTGGGCAAGGGGTACGGCCACGGTCTCGGGTTGAGCCAGTGGGGGGCGCGCGGTCTTGCTGCGAAGGGGTATAACTACAGGGATATTCTGGAAATCTACTATAATCAAGGAAAGCACAACGGCGATTTGAGGATCGTCGGCGGTTACGGCATTTAGGAAGGAACGAAGCCTTGAACGTCAGCGAATTTGACTACCATCTCCCACCAGAGTTGATTGCCCAGTATCCCGCCCCCCGCCGGGAAGATGCCCGTTTGCTTGTTCTGGATCGCTCTACGGGAGAGATTGTACATACCGGTTTTCCCGCCGTGCAGGATTATCTGGAAGCGGGAGATCTGCTGGTACTCAACAAGACAAAGGTTTTTCCCGCCCGTCTCTACGGGAAACGCACGGACACGGGAGGCCGGATTGAAGTGGTGCTCCTGGAGGAAAAGGAACCGGGTGTCTGGGAGGCCATGGTCCGCCCCGGACGCCGCGCCCGCCCGGGATTGGTGGTTTTATTTGGAAAGGGAGAGCTACGGGCGGAAATCGGGGAGCGAACCGAGGCGGGGGGTAGAATCCTCAAATTTTTTGCCGGTGACGGGGCGAATTTTTGGGATCTGATCTTTAAGCTTGGCCAGGTACCCCTGCCTCCTTACATTAAACGCGAGGCGGGCGAACTGGACAAGGAAAGGTACCAGACCGTTTATGCCGAGACCCTGGGTTCGGTGGCTGCACCCACCGCGGGGCTTCACTTCACCAACGAGCTATTGCTAAAAATCCGGCAAAAGGGTGTCCGTATAGCTTTTGTGCTGCTTCACGTTGGACTCGGTACTTTTCGGCCGGTGCGGGTTGAAGAGGTGGAAAAACACACCATGCACGCGGAATTCTGGAAACTGGAGGATGAGACCGCGCGGCTGATCGACGAAACAAGGCGCCGGGGAGGGCGCATCATAGCGGTAGGGACCACATCGGTCAGGGTGCTGGAAAGCGCATGCACCGATGATGGGCTGGTCAGGCCTGGGGAGGGCTGGACGCGCCTCTTCATCTATCCCGGTTACCGTTTCCGGGCGGTGGACGGTTTGATCACCAATTTCCACCTGCCCCGTTCCACCCTGTTGATGCTCGTCTGTGCTTTTGCCGGTAAGGACCTCGTTCTGCACGCTTATAAGGAGGCAGTGGAGAGGAGATACCGGTTTTTCAGCTACGGGGACGCGATGTTTATTTTCTAAGCTTATTCTACTTTGGCGGCACCATAAGTGAGGAGGAAAATAACAAGGGAGTCAGAGGGGAGGTTTGATTGGGAGCCGTCTTTAACAATTTCCAACAAGCATCCGACCTCTGACTTCCTGCTTCTGACCTCTATTATCAAGGAGGTGCCCCCTTGCAGGGGTTATTTCATTTTGAGTTGATCAAGAAAGACGAGAAAACCGGGGCACGGCTGGGAATACTGCATACTCCCCGGGGTGTGATTCACACCCCTGCCTTTATGCCTGTCGGCACCCAGGCCACGGTCAAGACTCTGACCCCGGAAGAGGTGGAGGAATTGGGTGCTGAAATCATTCTCTCCAATACCTACCACCTTTACCTCAGGCCCGGCCACGAACTGATCAGGCAGGCGGGCGGCCTTCATCGATTTATGAACTGGCGCCGGCCGATTTTGACCGATAGCGGGGGTTTTCAGATCTTCAGCCTGGGGCCCCTGCGCCGCATTACTGACGAAGGGGTTCAATTCAGGTCGCACCTGGATGGCTCGCTCCATTTTATCACACCTGAGAAAGCCATGGAGATCCAGGCGGCCCTTGGCTCCGATATTGCCATGGCTTTTGATGTATGTGCTTCCTACCCCTGTTCCTATGAAGACGCCCTCACTGCCCTGGAGCGGACAACATCCTGGGCTGAAAGATGCCGTAAGGTACAGCCTGCTCCCGAACAGGTGGTTTTTGGGATTGTGCAGGGGAGCGTTTACCAGGAATTGCGTGCAAGGAGCGCACGGGCGCTGGTGGACATGGATTTTCCGGGATATGCCATCGGAGGGTTGAGCGTCGGTGAACCGAAATCGATCATGTACGAGGTCCTGGAATACACGACCCCGCTGTTGCCCGAGTATAAGCCCAGGTACTTGATGGGTGTGGGGACTGCCGATTGCCTGTGGGAAGGTGTTGCCCGGGGGGTGGACCTCTTCGACTGTGTGCTGCCCACCAGGATTGCCCGGAACGGTACGGCGCTCACCTCCTGGGGGAAGCTGGTGGTACGAAACGCCGTGTATGCGGATGATTTTTCTCCCATTGAACAGGACTGCGATTGTTATACCTGCAGGAACTATACACGAGCCTACCTCAGACACCTCTTCAAAGCGGGGGAGATGCTGGGGCCGCGCTTGCTGACCATCCACAACCTTCATTTTACCCTCACCCTTATGAAAAAGATCAGGCAGGCAATCGAAGCAGGCGATTTCGCCGGACAAAAGAATCTTTTCTTAAAACAGTACAAAGCATTCTAATTCAACAAAATTACAGTAAATGAGACAAAACATGCAGCAGGAACGCATTTTATTGATGTCCAATATGTGGTAATAGCGAATCCGGGGGAGTTGGTCTGGATGCGGCTCAAGATAAGTTCCTTATGCGATATGTTATTTAAAACCTGCCGGTGTTGGTATCAAGAAGTAACGTTAATGAGGCGTTTGCGCTCCGATTACTTGAGGATAAGCGTACTTCCTTACCAGGTCTCAGATCTCTGGGAAAAAGGGGAAAACATACTTCTGTGGCAGGTAATGAGAGAGACGGGGGAGAGGTAGCGGTGTTATCCACAAAGCGCGGCTTTTGCGTGGAACGGGGGGACATTTATCTGCTGGAACTCGGCAGTGATGGTTGTACCAAGGTTAAACAACCCGTACTGGTGATCCAGAACGACATTGGAAACCGCTACTGCAATTCGATCATCGTCGTACCCCTTTTCCCCAACCTCAAGTTAAAAAACTCTATGCTCGGAGTGGTATTGAAGGCGGGAGGAAGCAACGGTCTGGCTACCGATCATGTGGCATTATTTACTCAAATCCGGACGGTAGACAAGTCCTGTTTTAGGAGGGATAATTATTTAGGGCGTCCTGACGCGGCAACTATGCTGAAGGTGGATGAGGCCATCAAGTTGAGTTTGGGATTAAGTGCGGTGCAGCGCCTGCAGGCCAGGCAAAAGATACTACAGAAGTGGCGGATGCTGACGAGAAATAGCGTTTAAAAAGAGGATTCTACAAAAAGAAGGAGAATATATGTAAGTTGATTTTTGTTTACCCGGGGAGCAGGTGGTTGTGCAGGAAAAAGCGGTAACGTTGGACGATGTTAAAAAGGATATATATGCTGACACCTTGATACGGATCGGCAATGAGAATCTGGGTGTGATGGGGTTCACCGAACATGGATTCCGGCACCTTAACCTGGTTTCGAGTATTGCTTCAAATGTAATCAAAAGATTGGGATTCCCCCGCCGGGAGGCAGAGCTTGCTGCCATTGCGGGCTACCTGCATGATATCGGAAACGTCATCAACAGGGAAGGACATCATTTGTCCGGTGGTGTCCTGGCTTATTTTATCCTGGACAGGTTAGGGATGGACCCGGAGGAGATAGCTACTGTGGTGGCCGCAATCGGGAACCACGATGAGACCACCGGCCAGCCGGTCAGCAATGTTGCCGCGGCGCTTATTCTTGCCGACAAATCCGATGTTCACCGGACGAGGGTGAGAAACCGTGCACAGGCGAGTTTTGACATTCACGACCGCGTCAATTTTGCCGTAGAGCGTTCCTTTTTAAGGGTGGAGGAAGCGAGAAGGGCGATTGTGCTTGAACTTCAGATCAACCCGGAAATCAGTCCGGTAATGGATTATTTCGAGATATTTTTGACGCGCATGCTTCTCTGCAGGCGTGCCGCCAATTTCTTGGGCTGTAAATTCGGTCTTGAGATAAACGGGAATAAGCTGCTTTAAATTTAGCGGAAGGGGAGAAAGTGGTGGCAGGAAAGAAAGAACAGCGAGGAAAAGGGTCGAGGAAAAAACAGCAGCAAATGGTCCGCCCGGAAAGCGAACGGCTTGCAGCGGCACCTCCGAAAGGTGATGCAAAAGGCTCCGTCAGGGGAGAGCAGCCGACCGGCCCTGTGAAAGAAACGAAAGGACCTGTTAACTGGCTGGAGGCAGGAAAACTGTTTCTGCTGGTGGTGTTCATCTTTGCCGTAGCCGTCTTTGCGGCCAAACCCCTGGAGCAGCAGCTGCAAAAGCGTTTGGGGCTTGATCTTAAAGGAGGCGTTCATGTAGTCTACGAAGCGGTTCCAACGCCGGATTCTCCGGTGACCCCGGATTCGATCACGCGGCTCATGGGGATTTTCAGGAACCGTATTGACGCCCTGGGAGTAACGGAGCCGATCATCCAGAAAGAGGGTACAAGACGGGTCGTGGTGGAGATCCCCGGAGTGAAGGACCCAGAGGAAGTGGTGCGCATTCTGCCGCGTACCGCCCGGTTGGAATTCAAAACCGAGGACGGCAAGACGGTGCTTACGGGAAAATACCTCGAGGATGCCAGAGCCCAGTTAAATCCGAGCAACAACGAACCCGAAGTGGCCCTTAAATTCAATAAAGAGGGGGCAAAGATTTTTAAAGAGGTCACCACGGCAAACGTAAAAAAGCGGATTGCCATATACCTGGACGGTAAGATCTTAACCAATCCCGTGGTGGATGAGCCGATCCCCGGAGGGGAGGCGGTGATCCGCGGCGGGTACAAAACCCTGGAGGAGGCCCAGCATGACGCCGTGCTGCTCCGGTCGGGGGCCCTTCCGGTGAAGGTGAAGCTGCTCGAAAAGCGCAGCGTGGGACCGCTGCTCGGGAAAGACTCCCTGGACCGCAGCGTCCGGGCCGGAATTATCGGTCTGGCCCTGGTATTTCTCTTCATGATCGTCTATTACCGGGTCCCGGGGATTGTGGCCGATTTATCCCTGATCGTTTACACGATGATCGTGGCAGGGATCTTCGTACTCATAAAAGCAACCCTCACGCTGCCGGGGATTGCCGCCTTCATCCTGTCCATCGGTATGGCGGTGGACTCCAACATCCTGATCTACGAGCGCTTGAAGGAGGAACTGCGGGCCGGGAAGACGCTGCGATCCGCCTTTGACGCCGGCTTCCGGCACGCCATCCGCACGATCCTGGACTGCAATGCTAATACCCTGATCGGAGCGGCGGTCCTCTACTATTTCGGTACAGGGCCGATTAGGGGCTTTGCGGTTACCCTTGCCATCGGTGTGCTGACGAGCCTGTTTACGGCGGTTACCTTCACCCGCTTCGTCCTGCACCTGCTGGCGAGGTCGAGGTTGGTACTGAATCCCAGGGCATATGGAGTATAGGAGGCGTCTGATAGTGAACCTGATAAGAATAAGAAAGTATTGGTATATCTTCTCCCTGTTGATCATTATCCCGGGAATGGTTTCTCTCTATAAATGGGGACTGAATTATGGAATCGACTTTACCGGTGGAAGCCTGGTGGAGGTCAGATTTGACCAAGCGGTGAAAATTGAGGATATACGGAATCTGCTCGGGGACCTGGGTTTGGGTAAGGACAGTCAGATCCAGACCTCCGGGGGCAATACGGTGTTGATTCGCACCAGGGATTTAAGTCAGGAGGAAAGTGACAAGCTGCTGAACGGCCTTTCCCAGAAGATCGGAAGTATGAAACTGCTCCGAAATGAAAAGGTGGGGCCCACCATCGGGAAGGAACTGCGTCAGAAGGCGATTCTCTCCGTGCTGATCGCCTTTGCCCTGATGCTGGTTTATATCGCCATCAGGTTTGAATTCCTCCAGGGTGTGGCCGCCATTCTGGCATTGGTTCACGATATTCTGGTAACCGTGGGGCTGGTTTCGATCTTCCGGATAGAGGTGGACAGCGCCTTTATTGCTGCCCTCCTGACGATTGTGGGTTATTCGATTCACGACACCATCGTTATCTTCGACCGGATCCGGGAGAACCTGCGGATGCGCAAGAAGGATCAGCCGCTCGACGAACTGATCCATCACAGCATCATGCAGACCCTAACCCGCTCCATCAACACCGTTTTAACCGTCGTCTTCTGCCTGGTTGCCCTGATCGTTATCGGCGGTGTAACGATCAGGCCGTTTATGATCACCCTGTTGATCGGCGTGATCAGCGGGGCATACTCCTCGATCTTCAACGCCAGCCCGTTGTGGTATGATTTCCGGCGCTTGAAGGAGGTTTCTGCCCGTTAATATTTGATGATACTCCTTATTGACAAAAGGATGGAACAAAATTAAGATAGAGTTGTCTGAGTGCTAACTTAATAATACGGGTAACAGGTGCCCGCAAGGGAGAATAGGGAATCAGGTGCAAATCCTGAGCGGACCCGCCACTGTAAGCAGGGACGAACCCGAAGGAGCCACCCGCTTGGTTCACCAGCCGGGGAAGGATCGGGGGAGGGTGATCTGTGAGCCAGGAGACCTGCCTGTTATCGGGTTGTGCAAGGGATGATGGTAAAGTCCCCAGCCTGGATGGTTGGGGACTTTTGATATTTTATCTATCAATGAGGAAAAGGAGCTGGTATCATGTTGCTGGAGGAGACCATTGCCAGGATCGGAGAGCTTGATGAGCAGGCACAGGAGGCGGCGCGGCGCAGATCTGACAATTTGACAAAGCCGCCCGGGAGCCTGGGCATGCTGGAGGACGTGGCTGCTCAGATTGCCGGGATCACAGGCAAAAGCCTGCCGTGGCTGGAGAAGAAGGCTGTGATTACCATGGCCGGGGATCACGGGGTTTGCGCCGAGGGGGTTAGTGCTTTTCCTCAGGAGGTAACCCCCCAGATGGTGTTGAATTTTTTGCGGGGTGGGGCGGCGATTAACGTTCTCTCCAGGCAGGCGGGGGCAAGGGTTGTCTGCGTTGACATGGGGATGATCACCCCGGTGGATGCCCCGGGGCTGGTGGTGCGGCGGATTGGAGCGGGTACCAACAATCTTGCAGCCGGGCCTGCCATGACACCTGACCAGGCCCGGGCCGCAGTGGAGGCGGGGATCGAAGTTGCCATACAGGAGGTAGCCGGCGGGACGGAACTGCTGGCAACCGGAGATATGGGTATCGGTAATACCACCCCCAGTACGGCCATTCTGGCTGCGTTTACCGGTTTTCCGGTTGCTATGCTTGCAGGTAAAGGAACCGGCCTGGATCAGCCGGGTGTTCAGCGTAAGATAAAAGTGGTTGAGAAAGCCTTAAGGATAAACAATCCGGATCCCCGCGACGGCCTCGACGTCCTGGCAAAGGTGGGTGGATTTGAAATCGGTGGGCTGGCCGGGGTGATCCTGGGGGCAGCTGCGGCGAGGGTGCCGGTTGTGATCGATGGCTTTATTTCAGGTGCGGCGGCAATGATCGCCCGTTCCCTGGCTCCCCGTTCGGTCAATTACATGCTTGCTTCGCATCTTTCCGAGGAACCGGGACACCAGGTGATGCTCAACTGGTTGGGGCTTAAACCGATGCTGCATATGCGCATGCGACTCGGAGAAGGAACCGGGGCGGTGCTGGCCTTCCATCTGATCGAAGCTGCCCTGCGCATTCTAAGAGAGATGGCCACCTTTGATGAGGCGGGAGTTACAGGAGAGATGATATTATAACGTTTTTTCACAAATTTTCTTGTCACATTAATTGCTCCAAACCCTGACGTATGTTAGAATATCTAAATGAAAAAAGTCAGGTTAATTTCTTAACCGGGCCTTCAGGCAGCGGGTGGTGAATCCCGTGGGACTTCATCAAGCATAACTTGGTGAGGTCCCTTTTTATATGAAGAACAGGCATTGAGGGGGTAATCCGGTGAATAATAAAAAGGTCAAAATGGCCCAGCTATCTGTTTTGTCAAACACATTGCTTGTTCTTTTTAAGCTGGTTGTCGGAATTGCAATCAACTCTGTCAGTGTGATTTCAGAGGCGATCCACTCCGGTCTTGACCTGCTTGCCGCATTGCTGGCCCTGTTTGCCGTTCGTCAGAGCGGCAAGCCGCCGGACGAACAGCACCAGTACGGACACGGCAAGATTGAAAATATCTCAGGGGTTATCGAAGCGATTCTGATATTCATAGCAGCTATCTGGATAATCCGGGAAGCGGTCCACAAGTTGTTGGTCGGCGCCCGGGTGGAGACTCCTGTCTGGGGCTTAATCGTAATGGCTTTTTCCGGGGTAGTGAATTACGTTATTTCTACCATGCTCATGAAAACTGCCAAAGCCACTGATTCTGTGGCTCTGGAGGCGGATGCCTGGCACCTGAGAACAGATGTTTACACATCCCTGGGCGTTGCCGCCGGTTTAATTCTTCTCTTGCTTACCGGCTACCAGATCCTCGACCCTCTCATTGCCATCGCCGTGGCATTGCTGATCATCAAGGCCTCCTTTGATTTAACGGTAAAGGCCTTCTTCCCGTTGATCGATACCAGTTTGCCGTCCGACGAGGAAGAGATCATTAAACAGATAATTGATGATTACGGATCGCAGTACATCAGCTTCCACAAGCTGCGCACCCGCAAGGCGGGTTCGGAGCGCCATATTGACCTGCATCTGGTTGTCCCGGAAACGAGAACTATCGCCGTAAGCCACGAATTATGCGATGATATTGAAAAAGCCGTCAAGGACAGATTTCCGGGTTCGCATGTCCTGATTCATGTCGAACCCTGCCGGAACGGGGACGATTGCCTGACATGCCCCGAACCCTGTGATTCGTATTCAGGGAAAGGGTGAGAGCAAGAGGAATTTTAACTAAAAGAGAGAATTGTATTTTAATCGGGGGTGTGGCATGCATTTCTACATAGTGGGAATTCTGGTATTTGCCCTTCTGATTTCCATTTTTGCGGTACAGAATGCAGCGCCTGTCAGCATCAAGCTGCTGTTCTGGACATTCCCCCAGATACCACTGGTGTTTGTGGTTTTTGGGACGGCTTTATTCGGCCTGGTAGCCGGTATTTTGTTGGGGCGTCATTCCCGGGGTCCAAAGTCGCCCGACTCCTTTTACGCAAATAAAGGGAAGTTATTCACATCTCGTTTGAAAAAATCGAAATGAGCTTGCGCTGCCCTTGACAGTTTAAAAAACACAAAATACGATAATTCAAGCGGGAATTCTGTTTGCGGTGATTGAGGGATGGATGATGGGCCTGCCAAAACTCCTCTCAAAAATTGAAGCATACCATCCGAAGTTCGACAGGAAGCTTATTGAGAGTGCTTATTTTTTTGCCCAGGGGGCACACGCCGGACAGTTTCGCAACTCGGGAGAGGCTTTTATTGAGCATCCCCTCGAGGTAGCCTGCATTCTGGCCGAACTGGAACTGGATATGACGAGTATAATTGCCGGACTGCTGCATGACGTGGTGGAAGACACACGTGTCACCCTGGAGGAAATTGAAACCCAGTTCGGGCCGGATGTTAGCTTTCTCGTATCCGGAGTAACGAAACTGGGCAGAATTGAGTTCAAGAACAAAGAAGAGAGCCATGCAGAAAATTTGCGCAGAATGTTCTTGGCGATGGCGCGGGATGTCCGCGTCATCTTAATAAAGCTGGCAGATCGCCTCCATAACATGCGCACATTAAACCATCACCCGGTAGCAAAACAGCGGGAAATAGCCCAGGAAACCCTGGAAATCTTTGCCCCTCTGGCCCATCGTCTTGGTATTTACAAGATTAAGTCGGAGATCGAAGACCTGGCTTTCCGTTATCTGGAACCGGAGAAGTATTACGACCTGGTAGACCGCATTGCCAAAAAGCGGCGTGAGCGGGAAGACTATATTAACCTGGTGATTTCCAAGCTGCGGGACAAGCTGGCCGAAGCAGGGATTGAGGCAGAAATATCCGGAAGGCCAAAGAACCTGTACAGTATATATCACAAGATGATAACTCAGAATAAGAGCCTGGCGGAGATTTACGACCTGATTGCCGTCAGGGTGATCGTCAATACGGTGCGTGACTGCTACGCAACCCTTGGCATTGTGCATACCATGTGGAAACCGATCCCTGGGCGGTTCAAGGATTACATCGCCATGCCTAAGCCGAACATGTACCAGTCACTGCATACGACCCTGGTGGGTCCTTTCGGCCAACCCTTTGAACTCCAGATCAGGACCCACGAGATGCACCGAACGGCCGAATACGGCATCGCCGCTCACTGGAAGTACAAAGAGGGTGGGAAACCTTCGGATGTGCAATTTGAAGAAAAGCTTTCCTGGCTGAGGCAAATCCTTGAGTGGCAGCACGAACTGAGGGATGCCAAGGAATTTATGGAGTCCCTCAAGATCGATCTTTTCTCTGACGTGGTGTTTGTTTTCACCCCCAAGGGGGATGTGGTCGAGCTTCCGGCGGGCTCCGTTCCCGTCGATTTTGCATACAAGATCCATACCGAGGTCGGGAACCGCTGCATAGGAGCCAAAGTCAACGGGAGGATTGTCCCTCTCGACCACCAGCTTGCCAATGGGGACATCGTGGAGATCCTGACTTCCAAACAGAGCAACGGCCCCAGCCGGGACTGGCTCCTGTTCGTCAAAACCTCCCAGGCGAAAAACCGCATCCGCCAGTGGTTTAAGAGGGAGAAGCGGGAAGAGAATGTCCTGCGGGGAAGGGACCTCCTGGAAAAGGAGGTGCGCCGTGCCGGGCTGGAGTTTTCAAGCTTCTTTAAATTAGATGTCATAGAAAAACTGGCGCGCCGTTTTGGTTTTCAGACGGCCGAGGCCCTGTTTGCCGGTATCGGTGATGGGGCAGTCAACCCCGCCCAAATAGTGAAGACCGTCCGGGAAGAAAGCCAGAAAGAGACAACCCCGGTTGCTACGGAAAACAACCTCTTGGTAAAGATACCTGAGAAACCGCGTCCTGTTACATCAGGCGTTACGGTCAAAGGGGAAAGAAATCTTGCGGTGCACCTTTCCCACTGTTGTAATCCCTTGCCTGGAGATAAGATTATCGGTTATATTACACGGGGAAGAGGGATTTCCGTACACAGGGCAGACTGTCCGAACATTGCCTATCATTCTCAAGACGAGAGGGAGCGGATGATTGAGGTCAGCTGGGAAGCAGGCACCCCGGCGACCTACCAGGTGGAGATCGAGGTTAAGGCGCTTGACCGGCCGCAGCTTACTACGGATATTATGAATACAATTATGGATACCAAGACGATTATCAATGCGGTGAATGCACGGTCTAAAAAGGACAAAATGGCTCTGGTAAATCTCAAGCTGGAAATCCGGGACCTGGAACATTTGTATTCTGTTATTCAGAAAGTCAGCCGGGTCAGTGATGTGCTTGAAGTCCACAGGGTTGTGCCTTCTTGAGGAGTGAGTTTGTGCGAGCCGTTGTACAGAGAGTCAGCTGCGGCTGGGTGAAGGTGGAAGGCAGGGAAAAAGGGAGGATCGGACAGGGGCTTGTGGTGTTGCTGGGCGTGGGAAATGAGGACAGCCTGGAGGATGCCACCTATCTTGCCGATAAAATTCTCGGCTTACGGATTTTTCCCGATCCCGAAGGCAAGTTCAACTATTCAGTGCAGGATATTAAAGGGGACATCCTTGTAGTTTCCCAGTTCACCCTTTATGGGGACTGCCGGAAGGGCAGACGCCCCAGTTTTACAAAAGCAGCCCTGCCGGAGCATGCTCTTCCCCTTTACGACGAGTTTGTGAACAGGCTTTCCCTGAGCGGACTCCGGATCACGACAGGGGAATTTCAGACCATGATGGAAGTCGGGATAGTTAACGACGGCCCGGTTACCATCCTGCTGGACAGTAAAAGAATTTTTTAATTTGGAGGTCGGATAAATGCAGGTGAAATCTCTGGCGGTTGGCTCGATGATGGCCAACTGCTACATTATTTGGTGCCGGCAGACGAAAGATGCCCTGGTAATTGACCCCGGGGGGGATGGCTCACGAATCCTTGCGGAGATAAAGAAAGAGGGCTTAAAGGTCAAGTACATAGTGAACACCCATGGGCATATAGATCACATTGCTGCCAATTATGATGTCAAAGAAGGAACCGGAGCGAAACTCTTAATTCATCCCGACGATGCTCCGCTGCTGACAAATCCCGATTTAAATCTTTCCCTTTATATGGGGAGTCCGTTCCAGAGCCCGAAGGCAGACATGCTGATCTCCGATGGAGAGGAGATCGCCATCGGCAACCTGAGGTTTGAGGTGCTGCATACACCCGGCCATACCCGCGGAGGTGTGTGTTTGAAAACAGAAGGGGCGATCTTTACCGGGGATACCCTGTTTGCCGGTTCGATCGGGAGAACCGACTTTCCCGGTGGCTCCTATAAACAACTGTTGGACTCCATCAGAAACAAGATTCTACCAAGTGATGACAACTGCGTTGTTTATCCCGGGCATGGGCCGGCCTCCACGGTCGGCCATGAGCGGGTGAACAACCCGTTTCTATAATAGAGATAGGAGTGATCTTTTTGGCGATAAGTGCACCCCGGGGAACGAAAGATCTCTTGCCCGGTGAGGTGGAAAGGTGGCAGTATATAGAGCAGGTTGCCCGGGATCTGTCCCGGAGTTACGGCTACCAGGAGATCAGGACCCCGATTTTCGAGCACACTGAACTTTTTCTGCGTGGTATCGGTGATGCCACCGATATAGTTCAAAAGGAGATGTACACCTTCGAGGACCGCGGTGGCCGGAGCATTACCCTTCGACCCGAGGGAACAGCAGCTGTGGTGCGTTCCTACCTCGAGCATCACCTGGATACCCAACCGCAACCCGTCAAGCTGTATTATATCGGTCCCATGTTTCGCTACGACCGCCCCCAGGCGGGGCGCTATCGCCAGTTTCACCAGGTTGGCATTGAAGCTTTCGGCAGCAATGATCCCTCGCTGGATGCCGAAATTGTAAGTTTTACCTGGGATTATTTCCAAAAGCTAGGGCTAACCGATATCCGGGTAGAAATAAACAGCGTGGGTTGCCCGGGATGCAGGCCTGCTTACGGAAGGGCCCTGCAGCGTTTTGTTGAGCCTTATTCCGGTTCTCTTTGCGATTTCTGCAGGGACAGGCTGGGTCGCAACCCTCTGCGTTTGCTGGACTGCAAGGATACCGGGTGCCAGGAAATACTGGCAGATGCACCCCGCCTCAAGGATTATATGTGCGATGACTGCCGCATGCACTTTGAGAAGGTGCAGAACTACCTGCAGGTAGCCGGAGTGCCTGTTACGGTAAACGAAAAATTAGTGCGCGGGCTTGATTACTATACGAATACCGCTTTCGAGGTTACCTGCCCGGGTCTTGGAGCCCAGAGCTCTGTTGCCGGGGGGGGACGCTACAACAACCTGGTGGAAACGGTCGGCGGACCTTCAGTTCCCGGAATAGGTGTGGCCATAGGACTTGAACGCGTGCTGCTTGCCCTCGAAAAGAAGGGCGTTCCCATCCCGATTGAGGCTCCGGAGATCATTTTTGTGGCAACGGCAGGTGAAGGGGATTTTGAAGCATTCCGTCTTATGACAGAATTGCGACGCTGGGGCTTTACTGCCGAAAAGGACTTTCTGGGACGCAGCCTCAAAGCCCAGATGAAATCTGCCGGCAGGATGGGAGCCCGCTATGTGCTCCTCCTTGGAGAGGAGGAACTGCGGGAGGGTAAGGTTACCCTTAGAGATATGACAAGCGGAACTCAAACAGCCGTTAAGCGTGAAGAGCTTTTTAAGGTGCTGGCTGAGTTAAGGAATAGGAGGCAGTAGTGTGGAAGGCATCGGAGAATTGAGTCGGACCCATAGCTGCGGTGAACTTTCTACCAGCCATGTCGGACAACAAGTGGTGTTGATGGGTTGGGTCCAGAAAAGGCGTGACCACGGGGGGGTTATCTTTTTGGATCTCCGCGACCGGGGCGGCGTTGTGCAGGTCGTGTTGAGTCCCGATTTGCAGGAAGAAACCTTTGAAAAAGGCCAGGCGGTGCGTCCGGAGTATGTTCTGGCCGTCTGGGGAGAGGTGAGAAAGCGCCCTCCGGGAACAGAGAATCCAAACATGGCCACAGGCCAGGTTGAAGTTGCCGCCGAAGGAATACGGATTCTTAATGCCGCCAGATCTCTTCCCTTTTACCCGGGCGATGCCCCTGAGGTGGATGAGGCCTTGCGCCTGCGCTACCGCTACCTTGACCTCAGACGCCCCGAATGCTGGCAGGCCTTTACTTTAAGGCACCAGGCGGCGAAGGTGATCAGGGACTTCTTAACCGACAGGGGTTTCCTGGAAGTGGAGACCCCGATGCTGACAAGGAGCACCCCTGAGGGCGCCCGGGACTATCTGGTCCCGAGCAGGCTTAATCCAGGCCAGTTTTATGCCCTGCCCCAATCCCCTCAGTTATTTAAGCAGATTTTAATGATCGCCGGCTTTGAGCGCTATTTTCAGTTTGCCAGGTGTTTTCGGGATGAGGATCTCAGGGCAGACCGGCAACCGGAGTTTACCCAGCTTGATATAGAGATGTCTTTTATAAAGGAACGGGATATCCAGTCGCTGACAGAGGAAATGATGGCGGAACTGTTCAAGCAGGTGCTCGGAAGGGAGCTGGCGATACCGTTCCCGCGCCTCAGTTACCAGGAGGCCATGGACCTTTATGGCAGTGATAAGCCCGATCTTCGTTTTGGAATGCAGATCGTCGATATCTCTTCGGAAGTACGGGACAGCGCTTGCAGGGTTTTCGCCGATGCCGTTAAGCAGGGAGGAGTTGTCCGGGGAATCCGGGTGCCCGGAGCGGCGTCCTTCTCCCGGAAAGTGCTGGATGACCTCGGTAAACTGGTTGCCAATTGGGGGGCTAAAGGCCTTGCCTGGTTCCAGTTGGGTGAGGAAGGAGTAAGGTCCCCTCTGGCAAAGTTGTTTACTCCTCAGGAGCTGGCGGACCTTGTCGCGACAATGGAAGGGAAGAAAGGGGACCTGCTGTTGTTTATCGCCGATAAGGCAGATATAGCAGCGAGCGTGCTCGGTCAACTGCGCATGGAGTTGGCGAATCGCCTGGGTTTAATAGATGCTGATCAATTTTCCTTTGTCTGGATCACCGATTTTCCTCTGCTTGAGTATAATGAAGAGGAAAAACGGTTTGAGGCGGTGCACCATCCCTTTACCGCGCCGCGGGAGGAGGATCTACCCTTATTGGAAACGGACCCCGGAAAAGTCAGGGCGCGCGCCTACGACCTGGTTTTAAACGGAACGGAATTAGGGGGAGGGAGCATCCGCAACCACTCCCGGGAACTGCAGGAGCGGCTCTTCCGTGTGATCGGCCTCCCCCAGGATGCCATCGAGGAGAAGTTTGGTTTCTTGTTGGAAGCCCTTGATTACGGTGCCCCTCCTCATGGGGGTATTGCCTTTGGCTTTGACAGAATGATGATGCTCATGCTCCACCTCAATACAATCCGGGAAGTGATCGCATTTCCGAAAACTCAAAGCGCTACTTGCCTGTTAACTAAAGCGCCTGCGCCTGTTACAGCAAAGCAGCTGGCGGAACTGCATATCACTTGCTCTGATGATAAAATTAAAGTTGTGAGGTAGACCGGTCACTCTGGAGGATCCGTTCCTTGAAATAAGAACGGCGGTGTGGTATGATAGTGGCAGCATAACGGAGCAAAAACCCTACGATGTGCGTGGCGACTCGGGAGTTTTGAGCCAACACCAAAAAATAAGGAGCCTGGGCTCTGGTTGTGGCTTGTAGACCCCGTTACGGGGGAACAAAAAGCAACCAGGAGGGCACCACCGTGCTGAGCCGAGGTTCAGAAACACCCGTCTGCCACGGCATATGTGGGGTTTCTTTTTGCCTGTTTTTAACTTCTGTTATTGCTTCTCTTGCCCGGAAAAAGGTTGACATCTGTTCTCAAAGCCCTTAACATTTGTTGTAACATTCATGGGAATTAAGGGAGAGGATAAAAAATTGACTTTATACTGGAACGAGAAATGTGAGTGTATGCCCCGTTCAGAGCTACGGGCCCTGCAGGAAGAGCGGTTGCGCAATACAGTCAGCCGCGTTTATTACGAGGTCCCGTTTTACCGCCGTGCCCTCCAGGAACGCGGATTGGGTCCAAACGACATCCAAACCCTCGAGGATTTAGTAAAACTCCCTTTTACAACTAAAAACGACCTGCGGGACAACTATCCTTACGGACTGTTTGCCGTACCCCTGAGTGAAGTGGTGAGGCTGCACGCTTCCTCCGGAACAACAGGGAAACCTACGGTAGTAGGATATACCAGGCAGGACCTTGACGTTTGGGCGGAAGTGATGGCCCGGGCCCTAACCTGCTGTGGGGCTACTAAGCAATCGATGATCCATAACGCATATGGGTACGGCCTGTTTACCGGTGGTCTCGGTGTCCACTATGGGGCGGAGCGGATTGGCGCCTCTGTAATACCTGTTTCCGGAGGGCACACCAAGCGGCAGATCATGATCATGAAGGACTTTGGAAGCACAATCCTGACCTGCACCCCTTCGTATGCCCTTTATCTGGCGGAAGTGATGGAAGAAATGGGGATTAGCAAGGATGACCTCAAGCTCAAGGGTGGCCTTTTCGGGGCGGAACCCTTTTCTTTGAAGATGCGTGACCAGATCGAAAGGCGTCTTGGTTTGATGGCTCTTGATATCTATGGCTTGAGTGAAATCATCGGCCCTGGTGTTGCAGTGGAGTGCCCTGTTAAAGACGGGCTGCACATCTGGGAGGACCACTTCCTGGCAGAAATCATCGATCCTGAAACAGGAGAACAGCTACCTCCCGGTACCTACGGGGAACTGGTGATCACAACCCTTACCAAGCAGGCCCTGCCACTGATCCGCTATCGAACCCGAGACATCACCATGATACAACCCGGAGACTGCCCCTGCGGGCGCACCCATCAAAAAATAGCGCGTTTTGTCGGAAGAACCGATGACATGCTTGTCATTAGAGGAGTCAATGTATTTCCTTCCCAGATCGAAGAGGTGCTCCTGCGCATCAACCAAACCGAGCCGCACTATTTGATAATCGTGGAACGCAGGGGCCAGTTGGATGAACTGGAGGTTTGGGTGGAGGTTTCGGAGCACGTCTTTACCGATGCCGTGAGGGGACTCGAACATTTGGAGGGTCAGATCAGACGTGAGATTGAAGAGGTGTTAGGTATTTCCGTTAAGGTAAAACTGGTAGAACCCAAGACCATTGAGCGCAGTGAGGGCAAAGCGAAACGAGTAATAGACCGCCGCCAACTTTAACAAAGGGGGAGCAGGCTATGCCGGTTAAGCAAATTTCTGTTTTCCTGGAAAACAAGTGTGGGAGACTGGCCGATGTAACCAGGGCAATCGGCAATCATGGTATCAATATCCGCGCCTTCTCTATTGCGGACACCGCTGATTTCGGTATCTTGCGCCTGATTGTCAACCGCCCTGAGGATGCCTATGATGTCTTGAGAAAAGAGGGTTTCACCGTCAGCCTTACCGATGTCATCGCAGTGCAGATACCGGATCGCCCGGGAGGACTGGCTGATATCCTGACGCTGATGCAAGAGGCGGGCGTAAACATCGAGTACATGTATGCTTTTGTAGAAAAGGTTTCGCAGGATGCCCTAGCCGTCTTCCGGGTTGAAAATCCCAAGATTGCCATAAAGCTGCTTGAGGAAAAGGGATTGAAGATATTCAGCGAGGAAGAGGTCTATAATCTATAAAGCAGCAGATGGTGAGAGGAGCGAGAGCCGGGCTTTGAAGCGAAGGGTAAGCCCTGGTTTGTTGCTTCTTGCAGGAGCAGGGCTTGTAGGGATAATGCTTCTGTATAACATGCATACACCCCTGGCCTGGTACCGTGAAGCCTACAGAGGAAACACGGAGGTGTCGGGTGCCTTTGCACTGTTCCATGTAAAAAAACTGTCTTCCCCTTATTTTCAGGGTAGGGCACCTGGTAGCGTTGGAGGGGACAGGGCTGCCAGGTATATAGCGAGCCAGTTTCAGAGACTGGGTTTAAAACCCGGGGGAGAAGGGGGCACCTATTTCCAGACTGTAACCGGTAAGCGCTTTACCTTGTGGAAACAGGGGTTTCGCTGGAAGCCAAAGACATCGGAGTCTAATACCCTGCTTGCTGACAATGTATTGGGATATTTAGAGGCTGACGAGTACAGAAACGTGACGAAAACGATTATAGTCTCTGCCCATTACGATCACTTAGGGCCTGCCGCGGAAAGTTTCTTTCCCGGAGCGAATGACAATGCTTCCGGTGTTGCGGTGCTTTTAGAGACGGCGAGGATTCTGAAGAGTAAGCCTCCTGCTGCCGGCACCCGTATCCTCTTTGCCGCCTGGACCTTTGAGGAAGAAGGTATTAGAGGCTCCACCTATTTTGCTGCAAATTACCCCATGCAAAATGTGAAGGCTGTCATCAACCTGGATGCGCTTGGCAACGGCAGGAGCCGTGAGTTTCTGGTCTGGACGCATCAGGCAAAAGACCCTCTCCTGAAATTGCTAACCGAAACCGCCCAAGAATTGGGGATTAAGTTGTATCCCCAGGTATTACCGGTTTCAGCTACCCATACCAGCGATCAACAGCCTTTCGGTAAAATGGGGATTCCCGCCGTAACGATAACCTCGCCAAACTGGTTGGAAGGGAATCATACCTTTCAGGATACTGCAGAGAAGGTAAATGAAGATAAGCTCAAAATGGCCGCTGAATTAGTGGTCAAGGCAGTGGAACGGTTGGTTTATTGAGAAATGGAGTGAGCGAATTGAAACTTCACCCTGAAGGTCTGGCAACAGGAATAGGCAGCCTGCCCCATAAGGATCCATCTGTGGCCGTTTCTCTTGTTAAAGAATATTTGCAGTATATCCCTCACTGGCCGCAGCTTCCCCGATCAACGGAGAAAGAGTTTTACCTGTACCAGTTCCTGCAATTCCTCCAGGATCTGGGTTTGTTACGTGTTGCCAGGGGCACTAAAGCTTCCTTTGCATCGGATGAGCCCGGTTGGCCTGAAAATCTTGCCCGCTTTTACGAGGTCTACCTTCGGGCGGCAGAGGGGGATGAGCAGAGCCTGGCAAATCTGGCTTTTCCTCCAGGGGCGGCAACAGGATTTGAGACATTCCTGCAGGTTTTGAAAGAAAGGGGCACCGGAAAGGCGCGGTTCCTGAAAGGGCAGGTAGTCGGCTTGCTTACTGCCGGTTTCCAGATCACCGATCCCGAGGGCCGTCCTGCCTACTATGACCCTCAACTCCGGGATGTGCTCTTAAAGCAGCTTTCCCTGCAGGCAGCCTGGCAGGTAAGGACACTGGGCCAGTTCGGGCTTCCCGTCCTTGTTTTTATGGACGATCCGGTGATTGACAGCTGCGGCAGGTATGACCGGATTGTTGTCAGTAAAGAGGAAGTTATGACCGAGTTGGGGGAGTTCGCCGATTTTGTCCGGAGCCATGGGGGGGTTGCCGGGGTACATTCCTGTGCCGACCTGGACTGGTCAATCTTGCTGGAAGCCGACATTGACATCATCAGCTTCGATGCCTACCAGTTTGCCGGGAGCTTTGCTCTTTTCCCGGGGTTGCTCCAAGATTTTCTTGCCAAAGGCAGGGCGATCGCCTGGGGCCTGGTGCCGACCAGCGGTGATGCCCTTGCTGCAGAGGATATTGATTCCTTAGTGGAGCGGACAAAGGGCATGCTGCGAACCTTGACTAATAAAGGGGTCGATCCCCAACTGCTCAAATCGCAATCGCTGATCACTCCCGCCTGCGGGGCCGGAACTCTCACAGAGCCGGAGGCGGTGCGCATATACCGGTTAACCGCGGCTCTGGCGGCACAATGGGAAGAAATTTTCAGGCGGTTGTAGCGGTTATAATTCCGATCTAAAGTGTTAAAACCAGACCAAGGGTAGCCCCCTTGGTTTTTTAATTTATCTGAGAGGTATGTTTACCCACATTTCTTTTATTCCTGCATAAACGGGAAGGGAACATTGAAAATGCCTCTCCCTTGTAGGCTTGGCGGGTTTTTAGTCCCAAAAAATTATGCAATTTATTTTTGGGGGAAGCAGGAATTTTCGAGTTGGAAATAGAATAGAGGGTGGTATAAAGTGGTGGAAAGTGGTTCAAGGTTAATTTAGAGTGGGGGAAACAAGTGTTTATTGGGGAGCATCATCACACTCTGGATGGAAAGGGGCGCCTGATTCTTCCGGCCAGGTTCCGGGCAAACCTGGGGGAGCGCTGTATCGCCACCCGCGGCCTGGATCACTGCCTGTTTGTTTTTCCGATGGAAGAATGGCGCCAGCTGGAGCAGAAGCTGAGGAGCTTGCCCTTGACCAAACCGGAGGCCAGGGCGTTCTCCCGTTTCTTCTTTTCCGGCGCCACGGAGTGTGAACTGGATGCCCAGGGCCGGATATTGATACCACCCTCACTGCGGGAGTACGCTGCTGTGAACCGTGAGGTGGTTATTATCGGCGTTTCCTCACGGATCGAAATCTGGGCAAAAGAACGCTGGCTGGAATACTGCTCCCGTGCTGAGGAATCATACGAAAAACTGGCAGAAAAGATGGGAGAAGGCGGTGTATTCAGTGCCTGAAATTGAGCACCGGCCGGTTATGCTTCAAGAAACACTTGAACTGCTGGCCCTTCGCCAAGGGGGTACTTACGTTGACTGTACCCTGGGAGCAGGAGGTCATGCCGGGGAAATCCTGGCGAGGATCGGATCCCAAGGCCGCCTGATCGGATTTGATAAGGACAGGGAGGCTTTAGAGAAAGCCAAGGAAAGGTTATCGGTTTTTGGGGATCGGGTTACATACGTGGCCAGGGATTTTCGCCACGTCGGGGAGGTTTTAAAAGATCTCGGCATAAGGCGTGTGGACGGTATTTTATTCGATCTCGGTGTTTCCTCATTTCAGGTCCTGGATCCCAAACGTGGGTTCAGCTATATGCACGATGCCCCGCTGGATATGCGGATGGATAAAACAGCCGGGGTAACCGCGGCAGATCTGGTTAACAGACTGCCGGAGAAAGAGCTATCCGCCTTGATTATTCGTTATGGTGAGGAAAGATGGGCGAAACGAATCGCATCTTTTATTGTTGAGCGGAGAGAAAAGCGCCCCTTCACCACAACCGGTGAGCTGGTGGAGGTAATCAAGGACGCCATTCCTGCGGCAGCCCGGAGAAAGGGCCCCCACCCGGCCAAACGCACCTTTCAGGCATTGCGGATAGCGGTAAACGATGAACTCGGGTCTATTGCCGAAGGGCTGCGAGGCGGGGTTCCTTATCTGGGGAAGGGTGGTCGTATTGTGGTGATTTCCTTTCATTCGCTGGAGGACAGGATCGTAAAAAAAACCTTTCAGGAACTGGCATCCCCATGTCTCTGTGATGATCCGGATAATTGCACCTGCGGAAGGGGGCGGCTTCGCATCCTAACGCGGAAACCCCTTGTTCCTTCTTCCCGGGAGATAGAGCAGAACCCAAGGGCGCGCAGCGCTAAATTGCGGGCTGCCGAGGGTTGTACTCCTGACTGTAATATTTAAAAAAGAGGTGAATAGATTTGGTAGTAGCGGAAAAGACTTATGCCCTCTTACCCGGAAACCCAAACCAAAAGCTCAGGGTAAGGAAGAAGCAAAAGGCGGTTTTGTACATCCAGATGGTGGGACTGACCTTGGGTTTGTTCGGCCTGGGGTTGCTGTATACATATCAACATACACGGGTCATTTCTTTAGGATATCAGATCAATGCCATAAAGCAAAATATTGCTACTTTGCAGAGGGATAACAAGAAGTTAGAATTAACAATAGCGGGGCTTCAGGCACCGAAACGTGTGGAAAGCATTGCCAGACAAAGACTTGGGATGAAGGAGCCGGACGGTGTACTTCTCGCTGCAGTCCCTGCAGAACCGGTTCCGCCCAAGAATTCTTCTGAAAAACCCCAGAACGGGCTGGCTCTAAAGAAGGTTTTAGGTCTGGTAGCCAACCGTTTGATCGGAAGAGCTGAAGCTTCACCCCGCTAACGGAGTGGACAATTCTTGCAGACCAGGACTGTTGAAATTCGGAAAAGAATAACATTTCTATTTTTTTGTATTTTTTTTGTGATAATACTCCTTTGTTTCCGCCTGATCTGGCTGCAGTTGGTGCGGGGAACCTGGTACCAGCAAGAGGCACTGCAAAACCGCATCAGGGAAATTGTCGTAGAGCCCAAGCGGGGTGTGATCTACGACCGCAACGGAAACGAACTTGCCATCAGCATTAACGTTGATGCCGTATATGCCGTTCCTGCGGAAGTAATGAAGTCCGGGAAGACTGCCCAGGTGGCCCGGGAAGTTGCCCGTATCCTGCATATGAAGGAAAAAGAGGTCTATGAACTGATCACCGAAAATCAGCATTCCGTATGGATAAAATTCAAGGTGGATCCGGCTCAGGCACGAGAACTGCGTGCCCGTCATCTTCCCGGTATTGGGGTTATTTCGAAACCGCAGCGATTCTACCCGAAAAACAATCTTGCCTCCCACGTTTTGGGTATCGCCGGTGCATACAACCAGGGGCTCGAAGGAATTGAAGTGCAATATGACAAGGAATTATCTGGAATCAAAGGACGACTGCTGGTGGAGTATGATGCGGCGGGACGCGAGATACCGGGTTCCACCCACAGGTACATTGAGCCTGAACAGGGTTTGAGCCTTGTCCTGACGATCGACCAGACGATTCAGTACATTGCAGAGCGGGAGCTTGACAAGGTAATGCAGGAGCGGCACCCGAAAAGTGCCTCTATTATAGTCATGGACCCCCAAACCGGGGAGATTCTGGCTATGGCAAACCGTCCGGATTTTGATCCGAACGACTACCAGAAGTACCCTGTTTCGGCGAGACGGAACATAGCCATTGCCAACAGCTACGAACCGGGCTCAACCTTTAAAATTGTCACGCTTTCAGCGGCCTTACAGGAGGGACTGGTCGACAGCAACAGCCGGTTTTATGATCCCGGTTATATAAAGGTCGGGGGTGAATTCGTCCACTGCTGGCTGCCGGAGGGGCATGGGAGCCAATCACTCGCGGAGGTCGTCCAGAACTCCTGCAACCCGGGTTTTGTTAATATCGGCCTGCGCCTGGGGACGGAGAAATTCTATAAGTATCTCAAAGCCTTTGGCTTCGGCGCGCTGCTCGGTATTGATCTGCCTGGGGAGGCCGGAGGTATTATTGTACCACAGGATGACGCCAAACCCATCGACCTGGCAAGTATGTCCATCGGGCAGGCGAACAGCGTTACTCCCCTACAGCTGGTTTCTGCAATGGCTGCTGTAGCGAATGGAGGAAAGTTAATGAAGCCTCACCTGGTTAAAGAAATGAAAAACAGCAAGGGGCAGGTTGTCAAAAGGTTTAAGCCGCAGGTTTTACGGCAGGTTATTTCTCCCGAAACTGCCCGAGAGGTCAGGAATTATCTGGAACAAGTCGTTTCCAACGGAACCGGGCGTAATGCCTATATTCCCGGCTATTCGGTAGGCGGCAAGACCGGTACTGCCCAAAAACCGGCCCCCCATGGGGGTTATTCCACAACGGATCATATTGCATCATTTTTGGGCTTTGCGCCCGTCGACTCCCCGCGCCTTGCCGTTTTAGTTGTGGTGGATTCGCCGCAAGGTTATCCGTACTACGGCGGTACGGTTGCTGCTCCTGTATTCCGGGAGGTAGTGCGTGACAGCCTGCGCTATTTAGGGGTTCCCCTTCGTTATCAGCCAAAGGATGCTAAACTGCAGGAAGACATGACGGTTGTTCCACCGGTCATTAACCTGCCTGTTCAGGAAGCGGAGAAGGTCCTCAAAGAAGCCGGATTGGAAGCTGAGAAGCTGGGCAATGGAAAGGTGGTTTACGGGCAGGTGCCGCTGGACGGAGTTAAGGTGAAGAAGGGGAGTAAGGTACTGCTGAATCTAACCATGCCCAAACAGGAAACCTCGGGAGAACGGGTGGTTCCTGATTTGAAAGGAAAAAGCTTGCGTGATGCGGCGGAACTGTTGGGATTGATGAATCTTGTTTTAATCCCGGAAGGCGAGCCGATTGCAACCGGAACAGCGGTGGAGCAAAGTCCGCCTCCCGGTACCCGGGTTTCTGCAGGATCACGGGTGAGGGTTAAGTTCAGTCCGCCTCCGATTACGGCCATCGGTCCATAAATTAACAATAGATTTTTGGTAACAATAGTATTAAAATACTAAAATGTCCAGTGATTTGAAACTCCGGGAAGAGGGGACGGATTGATGACCATCCGGTTAAAAGAAGTGCTTCATGGTATAGACATAGTTGCTGCCAGTGGGTTGAATACCGAGATCACCGGCATTCATTACGACTCCCGCCAGGTAAAGCCTGGTTTTATCTTTGTTTGCATTAAGGGCTTTCGGGTTGACGGCCACTCTTTCGTAAAAGATGCCCTGGAACGCGGGGCCGTCGGTGTGATTGGAGAAAGAAAAGTAACGGTACCTGAAGGAGTTGCCTGGGTTCAGGTGAGTGATACCCGCTCCGCCCTGGCATCAATCTCGGCTAATTTTTACGGCCACCCCAGCCGGCAGCTCTTTCTCTGCGGTGTCACCGGAACAAACGGAAAGACCACCACGACCCATCTGATCGAAGCCGTGCTGCGCGCCGGGGGTGAGAAAACCGGGCTGATCGGTACTGTCTGGAATAAGGTTGGGGAACAAAAACGGGCTGTGGTCCATACCACCCCAGAATCACTCGAACTTCAAGCACTGCTCAGGGAAATGGCTGATGCCGGGGTAGGAGCGGTGGCTATGGAGGTCTCATCGCATGGCCTTGTTTTGCAAAGGGTTGCCCAATGCGAGTTTGATGCGGCGGTATTTACAAATTTAACACAGGATCACCTGGACTTTCATAAAGATATGCGGGAATATTTAGAAGCCAAGATGCTTCTCTTTAGGGGTTTGGGTCGTAATCGAACCAAACGGCGCCCCTGCTATGCGGTGGTCAATGCGGATGATCCCTCAGGGCCGGAAATCGTAGAGAATACCTCCGTACCGGTGATTACATACGGGATCAGGGAGAAGTCGGACCTGAAAGCTGAAGATGTGAAGCTTTCTCCCAGGGGGATTAGTTATATACTCGTCTACAGAGGTGAAAGGCTTCCTTTTACCCTTTCGTTGCCGGGTGCATTTAATGTTTATAACAGCCTGGCGGCAATCGGTGTCGGCCTGCAGGAAGGTATTCCGGTGCAGGTTATACGCGATGCCCTGAGGGAGGTTAAAGGGGTGCCCGGCCGCTTTGAGGTGGTAGATGCCGGTCAGGACTTTACGGTGATTGTGGATTATGCTCATACTCCCGACGGCTTGGAGAACGTCCTGCGAACCGCCCGTGCCGTAACCGGCGGACGCCTGATTACCGTTTTCGGTTGCGGTGGAGACCGGGATCCGGGCAAACGCCCTCTCATGGGAAAGATTTCCGGGGAACTGAGTGATTATACGGTGATCACCTCGGATAACCCCCGTACCGAAGATCCCGGACGCATCATTGAGCAAATCGTACTCGGTATCAACCAGGTTGGCGGGGCGAAATTCACGGTGGAGCCCGACCGGTCGGAGGCGATCAGGATTGCTTTGCACTACGCCCGGAAGGGAGATCTGGTAATAATCGCAGGGAAGGGGCATGAGGATTACCAGATCATCGGAGACCGGAAAATCCCCTTTGATGACCGCCGGGTGGCGAGAAATATTATTGAGAAGGAGATTGTGGTTTAATCATGGAGCCGCTACAGATAGATGATGTCATAAGGGCCGTCGACGGGTTGCTTGTCAGCGGGAACCCGAAAGGGGAAGTGACCGGTGTTGCCATTGACAGCAGGGCGGTTGAACCCGGCCAGCTGTTCTTTGCATTTCAGGGAAGCAGGGTTGACGGCCATGGCTTCATTGGAGAAGCCCTGCAGCGCGGGGCCATAGGGGCCGTTATCTCCAAGCCGGTTTTGGTTGCGACCGATCGGCCGCTGATCCGGGTTCGGGATACTTGCCGGGCTTTGCAGGATCTTGCCCGGTATTATCGAAACCTGTTCCGGGTTCCGGTAGTTGCCGTAACCGGCAGTGTAGGGAAGACCACCACAAAAGACCTGATTGCCGGGGTGCTAAGCAGGCGTTTCTCGGTTCTCAAAACCCGGGGAAATTATAACAACGAGATTGGTCTGCCTTTGACCCTCTTGCAGTTGACTCGAAGGCATGAGGTGGCCGTCCTGGAAATGGCCATGCGCGGCCGCGGGGAGATTGCCGCTTTATGCAGGATCGGCAGTCCCCAGGTCGGCGTGATTACCTGTATTGGTCGGACCCATTTGGAAAGGCTTGGGTCCCAGGAGGCCATTGCCCGGGCAAAAGGGGAGCTTTTGGATGCCTTGCCTCCTGAGGGATGTGCCGTCCTGAATGCCGGGGACCCCTGGCAGATTAGGCTAAGGGAAAGGGTAAAATCGAGGGTTCTGTACTACGGTGAATCTGAAAACTGCGATGTCCGGGCCTTGGAGGTGAGGCTTCTTGGCCTGGAGGGAGCAACCTTTATGTTGCGAACACCCTTGGGTGACGCCCCCTGTCATCTTCCGTTTCCCGGCCGGCACAATGTGCTCAATGCCCTGGCGGCAGCGGCCGTCGGGCACTGGTTTGGATTGACGCCCCAGGAGATCGCTGCCGGTTTAGCCTCGGCTTCCATGACGGGGATGCGGCTTGAGGTCAAAAAAGGTATCCGGGGCAGCAGGATCATCGACGATTCCTACAATGCCAGTCCTGACTCGGTAAAAGCCGCCTTGAGGCTGCTCGCCCAGGTCCCGGATAAAACCAGGGCCGTAGCGGTGCTGGGAGACATGTACGAGCTCGGAACGGAAACGGTTCCCGGCCACCGGGAGGTTGGGAAGGCTGCTGCGGAATTAAAAATAGATTGCCTTTGCACCGTTGGGGAGCTGGCCAGGGAAATCGCGTTCGGGGCGTGCTCGGCCGGCATGTCTCCGGATCTGATCCACGTTTTTGAGAATAGATCGCAAGCGCTCGAGTTCTTAAAATCTTACCTTGAAGAAGGAGATCTTGTTCTCATCAAGGGATCGCGGGGTATAAAAATGGAAGAGGTTTCATCCGCTCTTACGGAACAGGTGAGCCATGATGAATGCGACCGGTGATCTGCGAATGGTATTTATAGCTGTTGGAGCAGGCCTGACCACCACCTTAATTTTGGGCACCGTCCTGATCCCGCTTCTTTACCGGCTGAAGTTCGGACAGGAGGTCCGAGATGATGGGCCCCGTTCACACCTGAAAAAGCAAGGCACTGCCACCATGGGCGGGCTGATGATCCTAGGCGGGACCGGTTTAACCGGTTTGCTCCTGGCCGGTAATACCTCCGAGATGCGGCTTTTATTCGGCATTATGTTCGGCTGTGGTTTAATCGGTTTCGTCGATGATTTTCTCAAGGTGGTACTCAGGCGCCCTCTCGGCCTGAAAGCAAGAGCAAAAATACTCGGGCAGTTGCTGATGGGGGCACTACTGGCATGGGGTGTTCATATTCTCGGGCGGGGAACGTTAATCAGCGTGCCCGTGATTGGCATTACGATTCAGGCAGGGATTCTATACTACTTTTTCATTGTCTTTGTCCTTATTTGTACGACTAACGCTGTTAACCTGACAGACGGCCTCGATGGTCTGGCAGTCGGTTTGATGGCAATCGCCTCCGGTGCGTACGTTATTATCGCCCGGATGCACGGACAGACTGCGACCGCCATCTTTGCCGGGGCACTGGCCGGAAGCTGTCTCGGTTTCCTCTGCTATAACTATCATCCGGCGCGGGTTTTCATGGGGGATACAGGTTCCCTGGCGCTGGGGGGTGCCCTGACCGCCCTGGCTGTGTTGACACGCACCGAACTCCTGTTGCTGATCCTGGGAGGGGTATTTGTGCTTGAGACCCTCTCTGTTATTATTCAGGTCGTGTCCTTTCGCCTGACGGGTCGCAGGGTATTTAAGATGAGCCCTCTGCATCATCACTTTGAATTATCGGGATGGCCGGAAGTAAAAGTGGTTCACATTTTTTGGCTTGTCGGGCTGTGTTTCGCAATTCTGGGACTCTGGATGGTTTAGGAGTTGATGGGAAGTGCTTGACTTTCGAGAAAAAAAGGTGCTGGTGGTTGGGATGGCCCGGAGCGGTCAGGCTGCAGCCCGGTTTCTGGCAAACCTGGGAGCAGAGGTGACCGGTACCGATCTGAAAACAGAGGAAGAACTGGGTAACGGCTTTCAAGAATTGAAGAAACTGCCTATTAATTTCGTGCTGGGAGAGCATCCCCCGATCGGGGGGGGAGCCTACGACCTGGTTGTCGTCAGCCCCGGGGTTCCCTCTACCATCCCACTGTTACAGGCTGCTGGAGGGTTGGGGATCCCGATCTGGAGCGAACTGGAACTGGCGGGGCGGTTTATTCGGGAGCCGATCATTGCGGTTACCGGAACAAACGGAAAAACCACAACCACAGCGCTGATCGGATACATTCTTCGGCAGGCCGGTATCGATGCTGTTGTAGCCGGCAACATCGGCATACCCTTGGTCGGAGAGGTGGAAAAAAGCCGTCGTTCAGGTAGAAAGGTGCAGTACTGGATTGTGGAAGTCAGCTCTTTTCAACTTGAGCACGTCCGGCAGTTCCGGCCTTATATTGCAGTTTTCTTGAACGTTACTCCCGATCACCTGGACAGGCACGGCAGCCTTATGGAATACGGGAGGACAAAGCTGCGCATCTTCGCTAACCAAAGATCTGGCGATTATGCTGTACTCAACTTGGACGACCCCTGGATTCGTGATAACCTTCCTGTTCTAAGGGCAAGCTGTTTCTGGTTTTCTCGCAGGGCCCTCCCGGAAAACGGTATCGGCGTGCAGGGCGGCCTGATCAGCTTTAGCCGGGAGGGACGGCGGGAAACAGTATGTTCTGTTGAGGATGTCGGGATTCCGGGTCCTCATAATCTGGAGAATGCCCTGGCCGGAGCAGCCGCCTCTCTCCTGGCGGGGGTCGACGTTAAGGTGGTCGCAAAGGCGGTGAGCACATTTCCCGGCGTTCCCCACCGTCTGGAACCGGTGGGCGTTGTGGATGGCGTGAAGTATGTAAACGATTCAAAGGGCACGAACCCTGAATCGGTGTTAAAGGCGCTGGATTCTTTCAGGGAGCCGATCATCCTGATCGCCGGCGGAAGGCATAAGGGGAGCGACCTCGGCGAGCTTGCGAAGAAAATTAAGGAGAAGGTCAAGGCTTTAATCCTGCTGGGTGAGGCCGCACCTGTCATCAGGGATGCCGTTTTGGCCGTGGGGTTCAGCAATATATGGAACGTTGCTTCACTAAAGGAAGGTGTTCAAACCGCCGCCAGGCTTGCGTCACCGGGAGATGTTGTGCTTCTTTCACCTGCCTGCGCCAGTTGGGATATGTTTCGTGACTACGAAGAACGGGGTGACATTTTCCGGCAACTGGTTAAAGAACTCTAAGGGGGCGATGAGGTGAAGCAGCGCAAGCAGGCGCCCGATTTTATCCTGTTCCTGGTTGTTTTATTTCTTCTTACCTTAGGCATCATCATGGTCTTCAGTTCCAGTTACGTGTATGCCCAGATACACTATGGGGACGGCGCACATTTTCTAAAAAACCAGCTGGCCTGGGCACTCCTGGGGATTGCCGGGATGGTTACTGTCATGAAGATCGATTACAGCAACTTTAAAAGGTGGGCAATTCCGATCTTTGGAGCGTCAGTCTTTCTTTTGCTCCTTGTTTTAATCCCAGGGGTCGGAATAACGATCAAGGGCTCAACCCGCTGGCTTGGAGTGGGCCCCCTTACCTTTCAGCCCTCTGAAGTTGCGAAACTGGCCATGGTGATTTTCCTGGCAAAGTTTTTATCCGGACACCACAACCGCATTAAACAGTTTTTCCGGGGATTTGTTCCGCCTCTTCTGGTGGTGGGGATCGTGTGCGGTTTGATTCTGGCGCAGCCCGATCTGGGAACTGCCGTTACCATTGCCGGGACGGCCTACTTTATGATCCTTGCGGCCGGTGCCAGGAAAACCCATTTAATTACCCTGGCACTGGTTGGAGTGGGCCTGGTCATTTTGGCCGCAGTGGTCGAACCCTACAGGATGGAGCGTTTAACGGCCTTTCTGAATCCGTGGGCGGATCCGCTGGATACGGGTTTCCAGACCATCCAGTCCCTTTATGCCGTGGGCTCCGGAGGTTTGCTGGGGATGGGTTTGGGGCAGGGGAGGCAGAAATTCCTCTATCTCCCGGAACAGCACACCGACTTTATCTTTGCGGTTTTATGCGAAGAGCTCGGGTTTATCGGGGCGTTTTTTGTGCTGCTGCTTTTCTTTGCTTTCATGTGGCGAGGTCTCAGAATTGCCTTGAAAGCCCCCGATAATTTCGGAGCCCTCCTGGCGGTGGGTATTACGGGTATGGTTGTTGTTCAGGCCGTTATCAATATGGGTGTCGTTACCGGGAGCCTGCCGGTGACCGGAATCACACTTCCCTTCATCAGTTACGGCGGCTCCTCTCTGACATTAAACCTGTTGGGAATAGGTATTTTATTGAATATATCTCATTATGGTACAGAATAGGGGTCTGATTATGCGTTTGTTGATAACCGGCGGAGGCACCGGGGGGCATCTTTATCCGGCCCTGGCGGTGGCCGGCCTTCTGAAAGAAAAGGATCCTTCAGGAAAGATTTTGTTTGTAGGAACAAAAGACGGCCTGGAAAGCCACATTGTTCCCCGTGAAGGATATCCCTTTCGGGAGATATCAGCGGTTAAATGGCCGCGGCAGCTTAATCTGCAGGTGTTCGGTGTGTTAAAATCATTGTTAAAGGGTTACCGTCAGGGATTGAGCATCATCAGGGAATTTTCCCCGCACGCTGTTTTCGCTACAGGTGGCTATGTTTCCGTACCCATCGTACTGGCCGCGATACGCTGCGGGGTTCCAGTATATTTGCATGAACAGAATTCGATACCGGGGCTTGCCAATAAGCTTTTGTCCCGTTGGGCGAGGGTGATATTTACTACCTTTCCTTTAAAGAAACGGGTTTTTCCCCGGCGAGCAAAGGTAATCTATTCCGGCCTTCCGGTCAGAAGAGAAATACTTCGGGTAAAACGAGAGGACGGGATACGCTTTTTTGGCCTGGATCCGGCTTTACCTACTCTCCTGGTTACGGGTGGAAGCCGGGGAGCGCGGGCAATTAATGAAGCGATGCTTGAAGTCTATTCCCTGATGCAGAATGATGAAGAAATGCCTGAGCTTCAGATCATACATCTGACCGGGAAGGCCGATTACGACAGGTATTGTAAACAGATGGTAAAAGAGGGAATAAAAGAAGAGAATATCGGAAAACTAATAATCAGACCTTATCTGGAAGAAATGGAATACGGGCTGGCTGCGGCGGATCTGATTGTCAGCCGTGCCGGGGCGGCGACTCTGGCCGAGGTGACGGTGCGGGGGATACCCGCCATTTTGATTCCTTATCCCTATGCCACCGGTGATCACCAGTACTACAACGCCCTTTTACTGGCTCAGGAAAAGGCGGCGTATCTGATACCGGAAAAAGAGCTTACGCCTCAACGCCTGTACAACGCAATTCGGGAAGTAATTATCAATGAACCGTTGCGTAAGCACTTAAGCCGGCAAATACGCCGTTTCGGACACCCGGAGGCGGGAGAGATTATTGTGCGTGAACTCATGAGGGCCAGGTATTGAGAAAAAGAGATGCTTGACTTCGAGGCCCGGTATCCTGTAACCTCCCCAGCAGGATATACATAGACTGTTTGTGTAACTAATTAAAAGATTTGGGGAGCCGCAGCGAGGGAGGAGATGGAAGACGTGTTTGGAAAGTGGTACCACCTGATCGGTATCGGTGGGGCAGGCATGAGCGGGCTCGCCAGAATATTGCTTGATATGGGGATTCAAGTAAGCGGCTCAGATCTTGTGGCATCACCAAATCTGAGCAGGTTAAGGGAGCAGGGCGCTCGTGTATATGTCGGGCACGCGGCGGAAAATCTTCAACCGGGTGTGGATCATGTGGTCGTTTCTTCCGCCATTCCTTCCTCGAACGTCGAGGTTCTTGCCGCTCGCCGGAAGGGATTGCCGGTGATCAGCCGCGGGGACCTGCTCGCCCAGCTCATGCTCGATTTTAAAGGCATCGCCATCGTTGGAGCCCATGGAAAAACCACCACAAGCTCGATGATTTCTCTTGTTCTTGCCGCCAACGGTTTTGATCCCACCTGCATTATCGGGGGAGAGGTGAACGATATAGGGGGGAACGCCAGGCTGGGCAGGGGTGATTATCTTGTGGCCGAAGCGGACGAAAGTGATGGCTCCTTTCTGAAACTCGCCCCTTATGCCGCTGTCATTACTAATATAGATAACGACCACCTTGATTATTACAAAAATACCGGGGAAATCATTAAGGCTTTTCAAAAATTTTTACACTGCATTAAACCCGGCGGTTTTGCCGTACTCTGTACGGATAATCGGTTTGTGAGAGAACTGGACGCCGGAGATGTAGAAACGATAACTTACGGTCTTGAGGGGGAGCCTGTCTTCAAAGCAAAAGGAGTTGTCCAGAAAGGGTTTACTACAGAGGCCGACATACTGGAGAATAACACCCTCCTGGGAAGACTGTACCTTTCCGTACCCGGTCTGCATAATGTGCAAAATGCCCTGGCTGCCGTTGCGGTGGGCAGACGGTTGGGCCTTGCTTTCCCCCCAATTGCCGGTGCCCTGCAAGCTTTCCACGGTGCGCGCCGACGCTTTCAGCTGTTGGCCCAGAACGATGGCATCAAAATAATAGATGACTATGCCCATCATCCCACTGAAATTAAAGCATTGATGAAAGCCAGCATGGGCTTGAAAGCGAGGCGTACCATAGCCGTTTTTCAGCCACACCGGTATACGCGCACCTCTTTGCTGAAAGAGGAATTCGGGACCGCCTTTGATGGAAGCGATCTGGTCATTGTGACAGATATATATTCGGCCGGGGAACCGCCCATTGAGGGGGTTACCTCTGATTTAATTGTGCAATCCATTAGACGAAACGGGCAGAATGCCGTATACATCAAGAGGCTCGACGAGGTTGTTGATTTTCTGGGGCGTGAAATGAAGTCGGGTGATTTAATTCTGACGATTGGGGCGGGGAATGTATACACCGTAGGTCAAAAACTGGCGCAGATGCTGGCCCCGCATGCGAACCAATGAACTGGAGTGTTCTGGCCCAGGAACTCGGGCAACAGGTGACGGGGAAGGTAATTGCCCTTGCTCCGATGCGAGATTATACCACCTGGAGGATCGGCGGACCCGCGGACCTTCTCTGCAACCCCCGAACCGAGGGGGATGTGCTAACTGCCCTGAAATTTGCTGAGGAGTATGGCCTGCCTGTAACCGTAATCGGGAATGGTTCCAACCTCTTGGTGCAGGATGGAGGGATCAGGGGCCTCGCTCTCAGAATTGAAGGGGGGCTTGATTCGGTTCAGGTGGAGGGGAACCGGGTCCTTGCGGGCGCCGGCATTCTGCTACCTTCCCTATCCCGGATAGCCCTTCGAGCCGGTTTAAGCGGTCTGGAATTTGCAGCAGGAATACCGGCCTCACTGGGGGGTGCCGTGGTGATGAATGCCGGTGCCTTTGGTCAATGCCTGGGGGATCTCGTCCTTGAGGTAGATGTCGTGGGATACGACGGGAATCGGAAGCTTTTGCCCGGGTCGGATCTTTTATTCAGTTACCGCACTTCTTCTTTGCTGGATCAAAAGCTGATCATTTTAAAAGCAGTGCTGCAATTGATAACAGAAACTCCTTTCGCGATTGCCGAGCGGATGGAGAAGAATCTTGCCTATCGCAGAAGAACCCAACCCCTCAATTTGCCTACTGCGGGAAGTGTGTTCCGCAATCCGCCTGGCCATTATGCCGCTGAACTCATCGAACTGGCAGGTCTGAAGGGGGCAAGGGTTGGGGATGCACAGGTTTCTCCTAAACATGCCAACTTTATTGTCAATCTTGGAAATGCCAGTGCGCGCCAGGTAATTACCCTGATCGAGATGATCAAAGAACAGGTCAGGTCCCGATTCGGGATTGAATTAGTGCCTGAGATCCGGCTGGTGGGGGAGGAAGGGTGAGTTTGATTGGAAAGGTTGATCATAACCGGCGGAGCCAGGTTAAAGGGTAGTGTAACAATCAGCGGAGCAAAAAATGCCATTCTTCCGATTCTTGCCTCCTGTCTCCTGAGTGACACCCCTCTGGTTCTTGAGGGGGTTCCACGCCTTGACGATGTGGTCACGATGCAGGAAGTGTTACAATCTCTTGGGGCGAAGGTCAAATGGCTTGACGATGTAATGGAAATAGATCCGTCTAATATCACTTCCACAGAGGTTCCAGCCTCTTTAATGCGGCGAATGAGAGCATCAAACCTGGTGATGGGCGCGCTCCTGGGCCGTTTAGGAAATGTTAGAGCGTCCTATCCGGGTGGGTGCACCATTGGTTCCCGGCCGATGGATCTCCACTTGAAGGGTTTTGGCTACCTTGGGGCAAAGGTGCATGAACACCACGGCTTCATTGAAATGGAGGCAGCGAAGTTAACTGGCACGGAGATTCATCTTGACTTTCCCAGCGTCGGTGCCACAGAAAATATCATGATGGCTGCCGTCCTGGCAGAGGGCACAACAACCATCAGAAACGCCGCGCGTGAACCGGAGATTGTTGACCTGCAGAACTTTTTGAACAGGCTTGGCGCGGAGATCAGAGGGGCGGGCTTGGATATAATTCAAATAAACGGGGTTTCCAGGGTCGGCAGGGAAATTGCTTACCGGGTGATTCCCGATCGCATTGAAACCGGGACCTTTATGGTGGCAGCAGCCATAACCAGGGGAGAGATTGAGATTATTAACACCATCCCGGAACACGTGGAACCGGTAACCGCAAAGCTGCGAGAGGCCGGCATTCGGGTTTGGGAGGAGGATGACAGGATCATCGTCAAGGGTGTAGATACCTGGAACGCCCTAGATATACGCACCCTTCCCTACCCTGGTTTTCCTACGGATATGCAGCCCCAGTTCATGGTATTCCTCAGCCTGGCGCAGGGAACCAGTATCATCACAGAAAATATTTTTGAGAACCGGTTCCAGCACGTGGGTGAACTGAGGCGCATGGGGGCGCACATCAGGGTGGAGGGGCGAAGCGCGGTGATCAGCGGAGTGCCAAACCTCACCGGTGCCCTTGTGGAAGCAACCGACCTGCGTGCGGGAGCGGCCCTAGTTTTGGGAGGTCTGGCAGCAGAAAACACCACTATTGTCGAAGGTGTCGAACATATAAACAGGGGCTACGAAAAACTTGATGCAAAGCTAAGACGACTGGGTGCTCAAATTCGTCGCGAGTGATCATCACTTCTCTTTTATTTTTTGACTCAGGGGTTGACAGGCTTTGAAGCAAAACACTTACCGGAGAAGAAGGGGAAGAAGCCGTAAGAAACTTGATATTAGAAGATTTGCAGGGGTATTGAAGACCGTTTTTGTTATCACCCTTACTATTATGGCCCTTTATCTTTTCAGCCAGTCACCCTTTTTCGCACTGCAGGAGATTGAAGGCAAAGGACTGCAGCGCATCTCCTTATCTGAGTTGACAGAGGAAAGCGGCTTGAGTAAAGGTCAAAATTTGTTTCGGGTAGATACAGACCGGGTAAAAAGGCGTCTTCTGAAAGATCCTCTTATTGAACGGGCAGAGGTGAAGCGCCGCTTACCTCGCACCATCGTGATTGAAATTAAGGAGCGCCAGCCCCGAGCCCTTTTTCTGGCGAATGATGCCTTCCTGGTCATCGATCGCAAGGGTTACTGCTTGGACAAGATATCATCCATGAGGTCTTATAACCTTCCCATAATCACGGGAATCAAAGCGAGCACCACTGAACTGGGTAAAAAGGTAAGCTCCAGCAGGGATATGATATCAATTCTTGCTGCTCTTGACCCGGATGTGCAGAACTTTTTTTCCGAGTTTAACATAGCAGGAAAAGAGCAACTGATTGCCTACAGCCGGGAAGGAATTCCGGTCCTGCTGGGATCCTCTGATAACCTTAGCCAAAAGCTGCACGTGGCGGTGTCTTTTATGAAGAGCCTGAACAGTGCAATGCCTGTGGAGTATGTGGACATCAGGGCGGTGAATGCACCCGCTGTTAAATATCAGCAAATAGGTGGAACGAACGGAGAAAAATTGTATAATACTGATAAAACTTAAAGGGAATTTGCAGTTTGCGTTGAATTTTTCTTGTTAAGGAATTAACCGGAGGTGCCATGGTGGCCCGGTCGAACACCATTGTCGGTCTCGATGTAGGAACTACAAAGGTTACCGTCATAGTTGGAGAAGCAGGTGCCGATGGACAGCTTCAGATCTACGGGTATGGCGTTGCCCCCTCTTCCGGGATACGGAGGGGTAGCGTGATCGATATCGAAAAGACGGTCCGTTCCATCGAAGAGGCAATTGATAAAGCAGAACAGATGAGCGGGCGCCCAATCGAAGGCGGTTATGTGGGAATCACCGGCACTACGATTTCCTCTCTTAATAACCGCGGCGTTGTAGCAGTGGCCAATCCCGATCAGGAAATCACCCAGGAAGATGTGGACCGGGTGCTCCAGGCGGCACGGGTCATTGCCCTGCCTCATGACCGGCGGATCATTCATGTGATTCCGCGCCAGTTTATTATAGATGGAAATGATAACATACTGTATCCGGTAGGGATGATGGGATCACGCCTGGAAGTGGAAACCCACATCGTCACAATTACCAATGCGGCTGTCCAAAACCTGTTAAAATGCTGCGAGCGCGCCGGGTTCCATGTTCAGGAGTTGGTGTTGAACGCTTACGCATCAGGGGAAGCCGTGCTTTATCCTGCCGAGAAGGAGTTGGGCGTTGTTGTTGTTGATATTGGAGGTGGTACGACCGACATTGCTCTCTTTGAGCAGGGTTCCCTCTGGTTCACGTGTGTATTGCCGGTAGGAGGGGATTATATTACCAGCGACCTGGCGGTGGGGTTGCGGACACCGTTGAACCAGGCGGAAAAAATCAAAAAGGAATTCGGATGCACGCTGCCTGCCTTGACATCGGAGAACGATCTGGTAGAGGTTTCCAGTGTTGGAGGCAAGGATACCTGCCGTGTTTCCAAGAAAACTATCGCAAGTATTATCCAACCCCGGGTCCAGGAGATACTTGGCCTGGTCAAGGATAGATTAGACAGGTCCGGCTATCACGGATTGCTGCCGGGCGGCATTGTGCTGACCGGAGGAACGGCTTTGACCGAGGGAATCGTGGAACTGGCGTCTGAAGAACTGCAAAGACCGGTCCGGGTCGGTTATCCGGAGGCGGTGGGAGGGCTGGCAGACGTGATTCACAGCCCGGATTTTGCAACAGGCGTTGGATTACTGTTATACGGCTCAAAACGGATTAACTCACTGGAAGAGGGAGAAGATAGTTTGTCTTTGAAGGGATTAGTTAAAAAAGTAAAGAAATGGTTTAAAGATCTTTTTTAGAAGTGAGGGATTATCGGGGAGATGTTGGAATTGGAGCTCGATGTCAATCAATTCGCCGACATTAAAGTCATCGGGGTTGGTGGAGGCGGCAACAACGCTGTTAACAGGATGATTCAGGCTGGTTTAAAGGGTGTGCACTTCATCGCCGTCAACACCGATGCCCAGGCTTTGAATCTGTCCCTGGCAGAGCATAAAATACAGATCGGAGCCAAGCTGACAAAAGGTCTGGGGGCGGGGGCAGATCCCGAAATCGGCCAAAAGGCTGCAGAGGAAAGCCGGGAAGAGCTGACTCAAGCCTTGCGCGGTGCCGACATGGTTTTTGTAACTGCGGGTATGGGAGGAGGCACCGGAACCGGTGGCGCTCCTGTTGTTGCGCAGGTTGCGAAGGAAATCGGGGCACTTACGGTTGGTGTGGTGACACGTCCTTTCACTTTTGAGGGGAGGAAACGTGCCAATCAGGCGGAAAAGGGTATTCAGGAGCTTAAAGCCAAAGTTGACACCCTGATTACCATTCCCAATGATCGGCTGCTCCAGGTCGTCGATAAGAGCACATCCATCAACGAGGCCTTTCGCATTGCGGACGATGTTTTGAGGCAGGGTGTCCAGGGTATTTCTGATCTTATCGCTGTTCCGGGCCTGATCAATTTAGATTTCGCCGATGTAAAAACAATCATGACAGAAACGGGATCGGCCTTGATGGGTATAGGCAGCGCCAGGGGAGAGAACAGGGCGGCTGAAGCAGCCCGGATAGCGATCTCCAGCCCTCTCTTAGAAACGTCCATCGAGGGAGCGAAAGGCGTATTACTGAACATTACCGGGGGGCCGGATTTGGGACTGTTTGAGGTAAATGAGGCAGCCGAGATCATCTCTCAGGCCGCTGACCCGGAGGCAAACATCATCTTTGGTGCAGTCATTGATGAGGAACTGGAGGATGAGGTCAGGGTAACCGTCATTGCCACAGGGTTTGATGCTAAGCCTGCCGTAGAAAAAGACTCGACTGTGGTGGATCTCCGTTCCTTCACTTCGGAGGATCTTGATATACCAGCCTTCCTCCGCCGCCGGTAACGAGAACTAAACTCTCAACCCCAGAAAACGGCTGAAAAAAACAGCCGTTTTATTTTTTATAAGTGGCAACATTTGACAGGTTTTTCTGATCACATCGTTTATAATTACCCTGGTATGGACATGGATGTGTCCGCATATAAATGGTAAACGAGAAAGCAACAGGAACCGGCGGATTATTTTTGAGGTGGACACTATGCCCGGCAGGCCGTACATATACGTCGATATTCTCTTTATTGTTAATTTTGTTATGGATTATATAGCGCTCTGGGCAACGGCCAGGCTCTCTCAAATCCGTTGTGTTCCCTGGCGCCTGGCTACTGCGGCATGTCTCGGGTCCTGTTACAGCATATTCGTGCTCCTTCCGGGTCTTGGCTTTTTAACTGCCTTCTGGGTAAAATTTCTGGTATCCCTTCTCATGCTGGTTGTAGCCTTCATTCCCTTTCATATAAAGAAGTTTGGCCGGGTTCTCCTGTATTTTTATCTAATAGCGTTTACCATGGGGGGGACCGTGCTTGGCTTTATCTACTTGATGAGCAATTTTTCGATCAATCCCTCCTTCAGTAACCTTCCCATCCCGTATTTGTGGCTTGCGTTGGGGCTCGGGATTGCTATTCTCCTTGGTAAATGGGGAGTTCCTTCTCTGAAAAAGTCCTTCTTGCGCGATCTGTTGAGAGTCCCTGTAATAATCAAGGTCGGCGGACGTGAATTGAAGATTACCGGCCTGGTCGATACCGGGAATCAACTGGTAGATCCGCTGACGGGGGCACCGGTTGTCATAGTCGAACACGAAGTGATTGCTCCTTATTTGCCGCCAAATACCAGGGACCTCTTTGGCGCCGGGGGAGAACTGGAAGTTGCAAAGCTGTCCAGCTCCTTCCGGGAAGATGGAGAGGTGCTGCCGTTCAGGTTGATACCCTTTACGACAATCGGCAAACATCATGGCATGTTGGTCGGTTTTAAACCAGAGGAGATCACGATTCTTGCCGGGGATCAAGAAATCCGAAATACAAATGTGGTGATCTGCCTTTATAACAGGCGTTTGTCTCCCAGGGGAGCCTACCGGGCCCTGATTCATCCGGATCTGTTACATACCCCGGCGGGTGCTTAAATAAAAGCTAAGGGGGAGTTTTATGGGAATTCCGAGGTTTCAACTGTGCTGGTCTATTAAGTTCCTGCTGATAAAGCTGTTGCAGAGATTGAAGTACCGGCCTCATGTCTACTATATCGGAAATCACGAAGCGCTGCCTCCACCCCTTACCAGTGATGAAGAGACAACGCTGCTTAACCGGCTGGAAACAGGGGATCCTTCGGTCAGAAACGTGCTGATCGAGCGTAATTTGAGGTTGGTGGTTTATATTGCCCGTAAGTTTGAAAACACAGGAGTGGGAATCGAGGACCTTGTCTCGATCGGGACTATCGGGCTGATCAAGGCTGTCAATACCTTTAAACCACAGCGCAAGATCAAGCTGGCCACTTACGCCTCCAGGTGCATCGAAAATGAGATATTGATGCACCTGCGCCGCAGCAATAAGACCAGGGCTGAGGTTTCCTTTGACGAACCGCTGAATATTGATTGGGATGGCAACGAACTCCTCCTCTCGGATGTGCTCGGAACGGAAAATGATATCATTTACCGGGAATTGGAAGAAGAAGTAGACCGGAAACTGTTGCATACGGCAATCGATAAGCTTTCAAGCCGGGAGCGCAAGATTATGGAACTCAGGTTTGGCCTTCGCAACGGAAAGGAGCAGACCCAGAAGGAAGTTGCCGATCTTCTGGGAATCTCCCAATCATATATTTCTCGCCTGGAAAAGAGGATAATCAAACGGTTGAGAAAAGAGATCTGCCGCATTGAATAGTTTTTCAGAGCGCTAATTTCAGGAAATAGGGGATAACACCGGTTATCCCTTTTTTATTTGCCGGTTTCGCCCGGAATAATTTGAGACCTCCGCGGTAATAATGAAAAACGACCAAAGGATCACTGGGGAGGATTGTGGCGGAGTGGTTAACAAAGTTGAGATTTGCGGCGTAAATACGGCTAAGCTCCCAGTATTATCAAGTGCTCAGATGCGGGAACTGTTCCTGGCGATGAAAAACGGTGAACGGTCGGCGAGGGAGAAGTTGATTAAAGGCAACCTCCGCCTGGTGCTCAGTGTTATCCAGCGTTTTACAAACAGAGGAGAATACGTCGATGATCTCTTTCAGGTTGGTTGTATTGGCTTGATCAAGGCAATTGATAATTTTGACCTCAGTCAAAACGTTAAGTTTTCCACATATGCGGTGCCGATGATTATCGGGGAGATCAGGCGATATCTGAGGGACAATAACCCAATCCGGGTAAGCCGTTCCCTGCGGGATACTGCCTACAAGGCGATCCAGGTGAGGGAGTCCCTCGTAAACAGGCATTCCCGGGAGCCGTCGGTCAGCGAGATCGCCGAAGAGCTGAACATGTCCAGGGAAGAAATTGTCTTTGCCATGGATGCCATTCAGGAGCCGGTTTCATTGTTTGAACCCATCTACCATGATGGAGGCGACCCGATCTTCGTTATGGACCAGATCGGGGATGAAAAGAACCATGACGTTAACTGGCTGGAAAGGATTTCAATCCGGGAAGCCCTCCGGAAGTTGAGCGATCGGGAAAAGCTAATCCTCACCCTGCGCTTCTTCGAAGGCAAAACCCAGATGGAAGTAGCCGAAGAAATAGGCATCTCTCAAGCACAGGTATCCCGTTTGGAAAAAGCTGCCCTGAACCATATGAGGAAGTACATTTAATAGGGGAGATACCCATGAGAAGCAGAGCGGTCTTAATTTTAGTTGTGGGTTTGCTGCTCTTAGGATTAATTTTACAAACAGGTGAGAACAACCGGGCAAGGAAAGCCTCTACCTATCATAACCTGCTCAGATTTCATGTAATTGCCAACAGTGATCATCGGAGGGATCAGGAGGCCAAATATCTGGTCCGGGATGCCTTGGTTAGTTTCTTAAAACCGCAGCTTGAAAAGGCTGCCGGTTACAACGAGGCGCGGGAGATAGTATTGGAAAACCGCCGCCAGATCGCAAGCATTGCCCGGGAAACGCTAGATAACGCGGGGTTCAAGTATCCCGTGCGGGTCCTGATAGGTAGGTTTACTTTTCCGGCCAGGGCCTATGGGAATATCGTTCTGCCCGCCGGCGGTTACGAAGCGGTGCGTGTGGTGCTGGGTGAGGGTAAGGGGGCGAACTGGTGGTGTGTCCTTTTCCCGCCCCTTTGTTTCGTGGATATATCCAGCACTAATGTGGGGATGAGCGATTCCGGTAAAGGAATTCAAGAGGTTGTGGCCGGAGAACAGCTGCATAGAATAGAAAACATCGAAAACAAAGAGGAAAGCGGTTGGCCGGGGCCGGTGCATTTCCGGTTTCGGGTTTTGGACTGGCTACGCAATGAAAGCGGCCATCTGGCAAGAATAATAAATTCATAATCTGGAACAAACGTCCGCCTCCTTTCATATACTGTATTGATATTGAGGAGGTGGCAGTTTGTGTGGTTAAGATCTCTGAACTAAGGCTGCGTGATGTCATCAATATCGCCGATGGCAAACGTTTAGGATTGATTAAAGATATAGATATCGATCTTGATACCGGCAAAATCAAGGCGATCATCCTGCCCGGAAACAACCGCCCTTTCAGTATCTTTGCCAGGAATGACGAATTGGTTGTGACCTGGGAGAAGATTGTGAGAATCGGGGTTGATGTTATTCTGGTGGACCTCTCCCCTGGTTCTCCCCAGAAAACGTCCTGAAAATTGAAGAGCAATTAAGACGACTTAGGTCCCATAAATAGGGACTTTTTTTATGGGCCTTTGGCAGGATTTACTGTACTATATGTTGTGTTATATTATTAACAGAAACCCAAGATATTGGAGGGAACCGACTTGCGTTGCCCTTATTGTAAAAAAGGGGAATCAAGGGTGCTCGATTCCCGCTCCGTGGAGGATGGTAACGAAATCAGGCGCCGCCGCGAGTGTCTGCTCTGCGGGAGGCGGTTTACCACCTACGAGCGGATCGAGGAGGTTCCGCTGTGGGTTGTAAAAAAAGACGGAAGGCGGGAGCTGTTTGACCGTGAAAAGCTGCTGCGCGGGATTATGAAGGCCTGCGAAAAAAGGCACGCCACACTGGATACCCTGTCCATGATGGTTGATGAAATCGAGAGATCCTTAAGGGATTGCCCGGAATCGGAGGTATCCAGCCAAACCATAGGCCATATGGTAATGGAGCGCCTGCGGAAGGTGGACAAGGTGGCTTATGTGCGTTTCGCCTCCGTTTACCGTGAGTTTAAGGATGTAGGAGAAATCCTTACTTGCCTGGAAGAGTTAGGCGTTGAGGGTAAGTCCAATAGTTGATTCAGTAGGGGAGGAGACTGGATTTTGTTTACCACGATTAGGAAAAGGGATGGACGGGAAGTACCGTTCGACGACACCAAGATCACCGATGCCATATTCAAGGCAGCCCGCGCCGTGGGGGGGGAGGATCGCGAGACCGCGGTGGCATTGACCCTGGAAGTTCTCCGGATGCTTAAACAAAAGTATAACGGGGAGATTTTTGGGGTTGAGGATGTCCAGGACATCGTGGAAAAGGTTTTGATCGAGAAAGGGCATGCCAGGACTGCCAAGGCCTATATCCTTTACAGGGACAAGCGTACCCGCCTGCGCGAGGCTAAAAGCGAATTGATGGACGTGGTGGAGGACATCATCAAGGAGACCGATAAGGATAACGCCAACGTGGGCAACTCTCCCTCGGCTAAGATGCTGCAGATTGCCAGTGCAGCAAGCAGGAAGTTTTATTTAACCCGCTTGCTGGATGAAGATTTTTCGCTTGCCCATAGCAGAGGTGACATCCATATTCACGACCTCGACTTCTACGCTACTACCTGTAATTGCCTTCAAATCCCTTTAGATCGGCTTTTGAAAGAAGGATTCAACACAGGACACGGCTATATCAGGCCACCCAAGCGGCCGGCTTCGGCTACCGCCCTGGCTGCAATAATTCTTCAGAGCTCGCAAAATGACATGTTTGGAGGGCAATCATTTCCCTTTTTTGACACCCAAATGGCACCATTTGTTGACGGTGCTGATGAGGACGAGGTCTACCAGGCCATGGAAGCCCTGGTGTACAACCTGAACAGCATGCATAGCAGGGCGGGGAGCCAGGTCCCATTTTCCTCCATTAACCTGGGGACGGACACCTCCGAGGCCGGACGGAAAGTGACGCGGAATTTCCTGCTGGCCTACGAGGCGGGGCTGGGGCGAGGGGAAAACCCCATCTTTCCAAATGTTATCTTCAGGGTTAAGAAGGGGGTTAACTTTGATCCCGGGGACCCCAACTATGATCTCTTCGAGTTGGCCATGCGGGTTGCCAGCAAGCGCCTGAACCCGACCTTTAGCTTTATGGACTCTTCATTCAATAAGAAATACGGTGACCAGGTGGCTTACATGGGGTGCCGCACCAGGGTGATGGACAACCGTCGGGGTCCCGCCGTCACAGTGGGACGGGGGAACCTTTCCTTTACCACAATTAATCTGCCGAGGCTGGGGATCAGGGCCGAGCGCAATCTGAAAACCTTTTACCGGATGTTGGATGAGGTTTTGGAACTGACGATAAACCAGCTACACCACCGGTTCAAGGTACAATGCAAGTTAAAGGTGAAGGATCTTCCCTTTGTCATGGGACAGGGTCTTTATCTCGGGTCGGAGGGCCTGAAGGAGTGCGATTCCATAGAGCCCGCCATCGTCAACGGCACACTGAGCGTAGGTTTTATCGGTTTGGCCGAGGCGCTGGTTGCCCTGACCGGTTATCACCACGGCCAGAAAGAGGAGTCCCAGGAGTTGGGGCTTGAGATCGTGGCCTACATGAGGAAAAAAGTGGATGAGGCCTGTGAGCGCTTCAACCTTAATTACACCCTGCTGGCCACTCCAGCCGAGGGGCTCTGCGGTCGGTTTGTCCGGTTGGATCAGAAAGAATTCGGGATAATACCGGGGGTTACCAACCGGGAGTACTATACAAACTCTTTCCACATTCCTGTTTACTTCCCGATCAGCTTCTATGACAAGATCAGCCTGGAAGGCCCCTATCACAAATACTGCAACGCCGGGCATATCAGCTATGTGGAGATGGCCTCACCACCACAGCATAACCTGGAGGCGGTGGAAGCCATTCTGCGGCACATGGCGGAATGCGACATGGGCTATGCCGGGATCAATTACCCGGTTGACTTCTGTACCGGCTGTAACCTGCTGGGGGTCATCAATGAACCGGAATGCCCTCGTTGCGGCTCCACCGCAATACGCCGGGTGCGCCGGATCACCGGGTACCTGAGTACCGTGGACCGTTTCAACGACGGAAAGGTTGCCGAACTGCGGGACCGGTTGCCGCACTGCAAAGATTTATAAATTCCATGAAGGTGGAGTAGGAGAACAATGAAACTGAGAATTTCCGGTTATGATAAAGAGAGCGTGGTGGACGGGCCGGGGATCAGGTTTGTTATTTTTACCCAGGGCTGTCCCCACCACTGCGATGGGTGTCACAATCCCGAAACCTGGGACTTCACAGGGGGGCGTGAGGTAGAAGAGGATGAGGTTTTGGAAATGATCCGGAGCAGCAGGCTGATCAAAGGGGTTACTTTCTCCGGGGGTGAGCCCTTTGCCCAACCGGGCCCCCTGGCCTCCCTGGGGCGGCGGATTAAGGAAATGGGATTGGATATCGTCACCTATACCGGGTATACCTTTGAGGAAATTTTAAAAAAATCCCGCCGGGATCAAGATATTCGAGACCTGCTGGAGGTTTCCGATCTCCTCGTAGACGGGCGTTATATCAGGGAGGAGCGGGATTTGAGCCTGGCTTTTCGGGGTTCCCGGAACCAGCGGGTCATTAAGGTTGCGGAATCCTTAAATGCCGGGAAAGTGATCGAGGCGGAGTTTTGAGGTGAGTGTTGCCCAGGGACTGATAGGAACGGTAAGGATAAAATGGGATTTGTAATCCAGCAAGAGGAACCACCCTATTTTTCGATTTCGGAATTCGATGGAAAGGGTACCCGGGCGGTATTTACAACAAGACACGGGGGTTTCAGCAGGGGTCCCTTTGCATCGCTCAATCTGGGGTTTCACACAGAGGACAACCCCATATTCGTGGCTGCGAACAGAAGACTGCTGTGCAGGAGTATGGGAATAAGTGACGGGCGACTCCATACAACCAATCAGGTTCACGGTGACCGTGTTCTGGTCATCAAGGAGCGAAGGGGAACGGGCAGAAGAGAGGTCGTTGATGCGGATGCCCAGGTGACATCTCTGCAAGGTGTTGCCCTAACCTGCCTGGTTGCGGACTGCCAGGCCGTCTACCTGTATGACCCCGTACACAGGGTAATCGGACTGGCGCATGCCGGGTGGCGCGGGGCAGTCGCCAGGATTGCCTTGAAGTGTGTTGAAAAAATGGCCCAGGAGTATGGGACGGATCCGAAAGATTGTCTGGCGGCCCTTTCTCCGGCCGCAGGGCCATGCTGCTACGAGGTCGGGGAAGAAGTAATTGAGGCTGTAAGAAGTGCATTCCCCGGGGACTGGCAGATGCTGCTGAACCCTGTTGGAAGTAAAAAATGGAAATACGATCTCTGGGGTGCCAATGCCCTGGTGCTGCATGAGGCCGGCCTAAAGGGGGAGAATATTACAGTAAGCGGGCTATGCACCATCTGCCGCCAGGATTTGTTCTTTTCTTACCGCGGCAGTCGAGGTGTTACAGGGCGCATGGCCGCGATCCTAATGCTGGAATAGGGGGTGTTTACATGCCTGGTTGTGGCGAAGGAAAGGGCGAACTGAAGACGATAACTCTGGTCGTCAAGGGAATGAGTTGTGGACATTGTAAAATGGCGGTTGAAAAGTCCGTAGGGGGGGTTAAGGGAGTCAAAGTTGTAGAGGTGGACCTCGAAAAAGGCCTGGTCAAAGTGACTTACGATCCTGAGAGTGCGGCCCTTACAGACATTCAAAATGCCGTTGTCGACGCCGGTTACGAGGTGCAGAAGAGCGGTGAAAATCCGACGGCCTAGAAGGGAAAGGCTAAGGAAGGCGGCATTCTTCAAACGGCTGCGTGTTCTATTGGGGCGCGCCATGTTATTTGTCGCCGTCTGCGGTATGTTTTTTTGGATCGGTAAGCAGGTTTACCGGTTTTATTTGGTGAGTGCTGCGAAGACCGTGCAGGCCAAAGAGGGAAATCTTGCGGCAAGCTATTCCGGGCAGGCAATTATCCTGCGCAATGAGACGGTGGTAAGGGCGCCGCGCCCCGGCTACCTTGTCCGCTTTCTGCCAGAAGGAAGCCTGGTACGTTCCGGTCAAGTCGTAGCAGAGCTAAAACCTCCACCAAGCATGGAAAAAAACCGTGAGTCAATCAACCTGCCCAGCCCCACCCCGGGGTTTGTTTGTTACCACCCGGATGGATGGGAGGACGTGCTTGTTCCCGAACGATGGTCCAGGCTGGATCTGGCCGGCTTGTTTAAAAATTTCAAAGGCGATGTCGGGGATCACTCTCAGGTGTCAGGTGCAGGGGAGCCGGTTTTTAAGATTATCGACAACCTTTCAGAGCCTTATTTGGTTATCAAGCTGGATAAGGTTGGGAAGGACGATCTTTCCAGAGGAGATGCGGTAGAGTTGCAGTGGAGCGGGGGCTCGGGGAAGGGGAAAATTGTCGGTACAAAAGCGGTTGGTGAGATTCTTTTGGTTGTGGCCGAAGTCTTGCAAGCTCAGCCGGGTCTCCCCGACGACCGCCTTTTAAATTTGAAGGTGATCAAACAGGAGTGCGAAGGAATAATTATTCCTGCTGAAGCTCTTGTCCAACATGAACACTCCACAGGGGTATTTACCTATTCCCCCCTTGGATTCAGGTTTCTCAAGGTAGATGTTAGGGGCAGGCTAGGGGACAGGGTAGCTGTAACAGGGATCGATCCCGGCCTTGAAATAGTTGTCAATCCATGGGTGGCAACCAGAATTCAAAAAGATATCTAATTTGAAGGATCTGGCCTTTTTTTATCGAACATGGGAGTAAGGAGGAATCTTGGTTGAATGAAGCGTTAAATAATCGTATCAATGACGTCTATAGAAGGATAGCTGAGGCGTGTCAAAGGGTAGGCCGTCAGAAAGCGGATGTAAAACTCGTCGCCGTGAGCAAAGGGATTAACGCAGAACAGCTTAAAGAGGCCATTTCCACCGGTTTGAGCGTTTTTGGGGAGAACCGCGTTCAAGATTTTCTTAAAAAATACGATGTTATTGATAAACAGGTGGAGTGGCACTTTATTGGCCACCTGCAGCGCAATAAGGCAAGGTACCTTGCAGGGAAGGTCAGTATGATCCATTCCCTGGACAGCATGAGCCTGGCAGCTACCCTCAACAGATTGAGCGACATCCAGGGGTATGCGTGGCAGGTGCTGGTTCAGGTGAATGTTTCCGGAGAGGCTACCAAGTTTGGTCTTGCCCCCTCCGAACTTCCTGATTTCCTGGATGAAATCCGGGAAATGAAAGGGTTGAAGGTCTGCGGCCTGATGACCATTGCTCCCTACTGTGAGGACCCTGAGGAGGTGCGTCCGGTATTTCGCAGGCTGCGGGAGTTAAAGGAAGATATGATGCAGAAGAAGCCCTGGCTTGACCTCAGGCATCTCTCCATGGGGATGAGCAACGATTTTGAAGTAGCGGTGGAAGAGGGGGCAACTCTGGTAAGAATTGGGAGCGCTCTCTTTGGTTCTTAAAACTAACAACGGGGGTGTGACTTTTCTTGAGTATTGGATGGTTTGAGAAATTTATGAACTTTATCGGTTTGTCTGATAATTATGAGGAGGAAGAAGAGGAAGAACTCCAGCCCGTAGAGGTTCGCAGCCGTAATAAGGGCGCGGCGGTCTTAAGCCTTCATTCCGCTCCTGAGATGAAGATTATCGTTGTAAAGCCGTTGACCTTCGAAGAGTCAGAAAAGCTGGTGGGATACTTAAAAAACCGGAAACCGGTTATAGTAAACTTTGAAAATGCCCCGAAAGATGTTGCTCAGCGCATTATTGACTTTTTAAGCGGTGCCATTCTGGCCTTGAACGGTAGCACACTCAAGGTTACGGCTCAGACATTTCTCTTCGTCCCGAGTAATGTTTCAGTTCATTCCGGTGAAATCCCCGGCGATCTTCGGGAAAGAATTTTTCACAAACTAGACCAGGGGGGTATCAGAGATCGGTAGCAGAAAAAAGATAGGTGTAATTGGTGCAGGTGCCATGGGAAGCGCCCTCGTGGCGGGTTTCATAAATACAGGTCTTGTGGCACCCCAAGATGTGATAATCAGTGATCTGGAGCAGGCACAACTGGATGTGCTTGTTAAGAGGTTCCCCGTTAAAGCTACCCGGGACAACCGGGATGTCGTAAAGACTGCCGGTATTGTGATTTGTGCAGTAAAACCGGCTGTGGTCAAAACAGTTTTAGAGGAGATAAACCCCCTTGTTACAACTGATCATTTACTGATTTCGGTTGCGGCGGGAATTCAGCTGGCTTACCTGGAGACTCATCTTCCCGAGGGGACCCCGGTCATCAGGGCAATGCCCAATCTTCCTGCTTTGATCGGCGAGGGGGTGACGGCCCTCGCTTTGGGCAGGTTTGCAGGAGAGGCAGAAAGGCAGCTGGCAGAAAAACTGTTCAGTTCAGTCGGGAGGGTAGTGACACTTCCCGAGGGAAACATGAATGCGGTAACAGGTCTCAGCGGGTGTGGGCCTGCTTACATTGCCGTTATTGTAGAGGCGCTGGCCGACGGGGGAGTGAAAATGGGGCTTCCGAGGAGGATAGCTGTGGACCTGGCCGTACAGACAGTGCTTGGTACTGCCAGGATGCTGCAGTCAGGAGGCAGTCACCCGGGACAGCTTAAAGACATGGTTTCTTCTCCGGGGGGGAGCACCATCACCGGGCTGCATGTTTTGGAAAAGGGTGGTTTGCGGGGTCTTCTGATGAGTGCCGTAGAGGCTGCGACACTAAAGTCCGGGGAGTTACAGTCATGAGCTTCTCCAGGATGGCAGTTACTGTAATTTCATTGGCCATTGAAATCTACATCTGGTTGATCCTGGCCAGAGTTTTTTTATCCTTCATACGCCCTCGCAAGTACCACCCTGTGCTTGGTTTTATATACAGGGTGACAGAACCGGTGCTGGATCTGTGCCGGCGTATCCTGCCGGTCACAAGCCTGGGAGTTGACTTTTCCCCTTTTTTAGCCATCATTGCCCTGGAGATAGCGAGATCGGCAGCCGTTTACCTTGTAAGCGAACTCTTGCGTTATCTGGGGGTTTAAGGAATGTCCTGGATCACTTCAACCGGGCAAGGGGTCCGGATTCAGGTAAAGGTGCAGCCCCGTTCTGCGAAAAATGAGATAGTCGGAATATTTGATGAGCACCTGAAGGTTAAATTGACCGCCCCACCGGTGGAGGGTGAGGCCAACAGGATGCTCAAGAAATTTTTGGGTGAAGTATTTAAGTGTGGAGCCCGGAACATTACCATCCTCAAAGGAGAGACGGGAAGGGTAAAGTTGGTAGAAGTAAAGGGAGTGCCCCTTAAGGATGTGGTTGCACTACTACCTGGCTTACCCGAACCCGAACCTTAAACAAAGGGGTTCTGGCAATCAGAAGCGTTACATAAATTCAAAACCCTTCTTTTTATTTAATTGATGAAGGAATTTGTCGAACTTTATAGAAATTTTATATTTGTTTTTTTGTTTATTTTTTAATTTAATTGATCCGGATCGAGTTGTGTTCTTGTAAGGAAATTAAATCTATCAAACCTAACCCGGGTTGTTGCGTGGCGTTGGAGGTGAGAGCCTGTTAGGTTTAAGCGCCTTGTAAATATGAGGTCAATAACATATGGAGGGCTACGGAGGGTTAAAAAATGCTTAAATTAAGAAGAGTTGCTTTTTGGGTTCTTTTAATTTTTATCCTGACTATGGGGTTAATGGGATGCGGCAAGTCAACGACCCAGCCTACCTCCAGTGAAGGAAAAGAAAAGCTGAAGGTGGCTTTCATTTACATAGGTCCGGTTGGCGATGCAGGTTGGACTTACGCTCATGAGCAGGGGCGTAAGTACCTGGAGCAGCACGTTCCCGATATTGAGACGAAAATAGTCGAAAAAGTGCCTGAGGTTGACGGCGAAAAGGTGGCAACTCAGCTTGTGCAGGAAGGGTACAAGGTTATTTTTGCCACAAGTTTCGGCTATATGGATGGGATAATCAACGTCGCCAAGAAGTACCCTAACATTATTTTCCTGCATTGCTCCGGATATAAAACAGCACCAAACGTAGGTACTTACTTCGGGCGAATGTACCAGGCCCGCTATCTCTCCGGAATTGTAGCCGGCAAGATGACGAAGACAAACAAAATCGGCTATGTGGCAGCTTTTCCGATTCCCGAGGTGGTAAGGGGAATTAACGCCTTTACCCTTGGGGTGCGTGCAGTCAATCCCAAGGCCACTGTCAATGTGGTCTGGACCAATACCTGGCTAAACCCGGCCCTGGAAAAAGATGCTGCAAAAAGTCTGCTTGAGCAGGGGTGCGACATTATCACGCAGCACCAGGATTCGCCAGGTCCGATGCAGGCTGCGGAGGAAAAGGGTGCCTACGGTATCGGTTATAACAGCGATATGTCGAAGTATGCCCCGAAGGCTTTCTTAACGGCACCGGTTTGGAACTGGGGTCCTTATTACGTGAAAGTAATTAATGAGATCAAGGAAGGCAAGTGGAAGAGCAGCCAGTATTGGGGACCAATGTCGGACGGGGTTGTAGGACTGGCACCATTCAGCAAGGCTGTACCGGAAGATGTCAGGAAGCTTGTTGAAGAGAAGAAACAATTAATTGTATCTGGTAAATGGGATGTGTTCACAGGCCCCATCAAGGACCAGAAGGGTGAGATAAGGGTCAAGGATGGGGAAAGGATGACCGACCAGGCCATGCTCAGCTTCGACTGGTTCGTAGAAGGGGTACAGGGTACCATTCCCGCTAAGAAATAACTGAGAAATAATGGAATGGATGGTTGCTGGCAGAACTCCTGCTGCCAGCAACCGGATTTTTAGGAGGTTTAGCAGTGTCCGAGGTCCTGGTGGATATGCGGTCGATAACCAAACGATTTCCCGGTATCACGGCAAACTATAAAGTGAACTTTCAGGTTTACAGGGGGGAAATCCATGCCCTGTTGGGGGAGAACGGAGCCGGCAAAAGCACCCTGATGAGTATCCTGAGCGGTTTCTACCGGCCCGATAGCGGCGAGATCCGCATCCGGGGGAAAAAGGTTAACCTGCGTTCGCCGCGGGAAGCCCTGGAGCACGGAATAGGGATGGTGCACCAGCACTTTCGCCTGGTAGAGCCCTTCAGTGTGGCTGAAAATATTGTCCTTGGTACAACAGGCAGGCTGCAGTTTTATTTAAATCGCAAGGAATTCGCCGATAGAATCGCCCGGTTCGCGCAAAGCTACGGAATAACTATCGATCCCTGGGCTAAGGTATGGCAGTTATCGGTAGGAGAGAAGCAGCGCATCGAAATCCTGAAGCTCCTTTATCGGGGTGCCGATGTCCTAATCCTGGATGAACCCACGGCTGTTTTAACCCCTCAGAATGTCAGAGAACTCTTTCAGACACTGCGTCAAATGGCCGATAGCGGTCGTTCAATTATATTGATAACACATAAATTGCAGGAAGTTATGGAAGTGGCTGACCGCATCACTGTCCTCAGGAAGGGCAGCAACGTGGGAACAGTCTTTAAGAAAGATGTGGATGAGCGAGAGCTGACCAGGATGATGGTGGAAAGAGATGTTCTTTTCAGTACGGCAAATCGTTCTCATGACATCGGTCCCACCGTTTTGCGTCTGGAGGGGATCAGCGTTATTGGTGACCGGGGTATTCCTGCCCTCAAATATCTCTCGTTGGAGGTGCATGCCGGAGAAATATTGGGCATTGCCGGCATAGCAGGCAACGGTCAGAGGGAGTTGGCAGAGGCCATCACCGGCCTCAGGCCTGTTGCCGGTGGGAGGATTATTGTCGGAGGCCAGGATCTCACAAATCAACCCGCCTCCCGTTTTATTGAAGCGGGGGTCGGCAGTGTTCCAGAAGATCGCCTGGGCACGGGACTGGTTCCCAACATGAATCTTTATGATAACGTGATTCTGAAAGACTACCGTAAGCCGCCAATCAGGCGGGGTTCTTTTTTAAATCACCGCGTAGTGGGAGAAAAGGCCAGTCGCCTGGTATCCGAGTTCAACATTCAGGTTTCAGACCTGAGCTATCCTATCAGGATGTTATCAGGGGGCAACCTGCAGCGCCTCCTCCTGGCTCGTGAGATATCTTTACAGCCTAAGCTGCTTGTTGCTTCATACCCGGTGCGTGGACTGGATATCGGTGCTACTGAGGCAGTATACCGCTTGCTGATTGAACTCTCCAATGCCGGAACAGCCATCCTCTTGATGTCCGAGGATCTCGAAGAGCTTCTCACCCTGTCGGACCGGATTGCGGTCCTTTTCCGGGGTGAACTGATGGGTGTTGTTTCTACCCGAGAGGCAGAGATCGAGAAACTGGGCCTGATGATGGTTGGTAGTCTGGCAATGGAGGGCAGGAGAGCATGATCAATAGCTGGTTAGCAAATCGCTTTGGACTCAGAGTCGAAAAACAGATTCATGTATCACCATGGATCTCTCTGTTTATCCCCTTTATCTCTATTGTTCTGGCGTTACTCGTAGGAGCGGTGTTTCTCAGTCTGACAGGAAACGATCCCTGGAAGGTTTATGGTGTCATGTTTAAGGGGGCGTTTGGTTCCGTTTTTGGTCTTTCGGAATGCGTAGTCAATGCCATTCCTTTATTGATGACGGGTTTGGCGGTGGCGCTGGCATTCCGCATGCTGCTTTGGAACATTGGAGCAGAAGGCCAGTTTTATATGGGGGCCTTTGCCGCCAGCTGGGTGGCTCTTTCCTTTCCCCACGCTCCGGCATACCTGGTAATGCCGGGGATGTTTTTAGCCGGGTTTGCCGGCGGAGCTCTCTGGGGGCTGCTGCCGGCTATACCACGGGCTCTCCTTGGCGTTAATGAGACTCTCACAACACTGATGCTTAATTATGTGGCCATTCTCTGGGTGGATTCGCTGGTTTACGGGCACTGGCGTGACCCGCAGGGCTATAATTTCCCCCTTACCGCACAGTTTTCCGATGCTGCCACCCTTCCAAGCCTGGGAAATACAAGAATCCATGCCGGGGTGTTTCTTGCTTTGGCGGCCGCGGTTGTTGTCCACATCATTCTGAAGCACACTGTTTGGGGTTATGAGATCCGCATCATCGGTGAAAGCCAAAAGGCGGCGAAATACGCCGGGATAAATGTCGTAAAAAACATCCTTCTGGTCATGATGCTCAGCGGGGGATTAAGCGGCCTTGCCGGTTATTGTGAAGTGGCCGGGATAACGCACCGTCTCCAGGAATCCATTTCTCCCGGTTATGGCTACACGGCTATCATTGTTGCCTGGCTTGGCAAATTAAACCCGTGGGCGATTATGGTGGTTTCATTCCTCTTTGGTGGCTTTCTGGTAGGTGGTTACACCATGCAGTCTGCCGGGCTTCCAGCAGCAACCGTATCCATACTGCAAGGGTCGATCCTTTTCTTTGTGCTGGCGGGAGAAATACTGACCCGTTATCGCATTTGTTTGGTGGAAAGGAGGAACGATCAGTAAGATGGAATCTGTTGCGGTATCAGTTCTTGCTGCGGCAGTAACGGCAGGAACGCCGATCCTTTATGCCACATTAGGTGAATTGTTTGCGGAAAGGGCAGGAGTTTTAAATCTGGGTGTGGAGGGGATGATGCTGGTCGGGGCGGTGAGCGGCCTTATTGTAACGGTGCATAGCAGCAACCACTGGTTGGGTTTGCTGGCAGCGATGGTTGCAGGTGGTCTTATGGCTCTCATCCATGCCGTTCTGACCGTCAGCTTGCGGGCGAACCAGGTTGTCAGCGGACTTGCTCTAACTATATTTGGAACAGGTCTCAGTGCTTATCTGGGAAAGAACATGATCGGCATACCGGTTCCATCACCTTTTGAAAGCTTTGAACTGGGATTTTTAAGCCACATTCCATTGATAGGGAAGATTCTTTTTCAACATGATGTCCTGGTTTATCTTACCTATCTATTAGTGCCCTTCTACTGGTACTACCTTTATCAAACACCGTCCGGCCTGAACCTCAGGGCTGCGGGAGAAAATCCGGGCGCAACCGACGCCGCAGGCTTGAACGTCAACAGGATCAGGTATTCAGCCGTATGCCTGGGGGGAGTTCTGGCAGGAATCGGAGGGGCTTATCTTTCCCTTGCTTATGCTCCATCATGGCTTGAGAACATGACGGCAGGAAGGGGATGGATTGCAGTGGCCCTTGTAATCTTTGCAACCTGGGATCCTCTTAGAGCTATGCTGGGAGCGTACCTCTTCGGTGGCATCGAGGCCCTTGGATTCCGTTTACAGGCGGTCGGGATCACCGTTTCACCCTTCTACTTGAAGATGCTCCCTTACCTGTTTACAATCCTTGTACTGATACTGGTTACATCCAGTAACCGGCGGCTTCGAGTGGGAGCCCCGGCGGCGCTTGGACTTCCTTTTGAAAGAGAGGAAAGGTAAGGGCTGAACTCTATTGTAAAAAATATCACATGGCTGCGAAATAAGCAGGAATTTAGAGAAATGTTGAATGAATGAAAAATGCATTATTTTCAAGCGGTACAATATCAGGTAGTTCACCATAATTATTCCATTTCCATTAACTAACGAATTAGGAGGGATCCCATGAACATCAAAACTGAACTGTCAACTTATACCAAGAGAGAAAGCTTTACAACGAGTCTAGGAGTTCTGGCAGCCACCCTGGGCTCGGCAGTTGGATTAGGCAATATCTGGAAGTTTCCCTTCATGACAGGGCAGAATGGTGGGGCTGCTTTTGTATTGCTTTACCTGGTTTGTGTTTTATTTATCGGGCTGCCCGTCATGATCTCCGAGTTCATTATTGGTCGTAGGGCAAAGGCGAACTGTGTAAGCGCATTTAAGAAACTGGAACCGAATAAACCCTGGTACTTGACCGGCGTGATCGGGGTTTTATCCGCTTTCCTGATCATGTTCTTTTATACCGACGTGGCCGGCTGGGTGTATTCATATATATTTAAATCCGCCTCGGGTGTTTTTAACACAATCAAACCCACTGAAACGGCCAATGTATTTTCTAGCTTCATTTCCGGGGTGTGGGGTCCTCTCTTCTGGCAGTGGGTGGTACTGGTGGTTGTAAGTATCATCATCATTGCTGGCGTTACGAATGGGATTGAGCGCATGACCAAAACCTTGCTTCCCATCCTCTTCGTACTGCTGGTAATTTGCGACATCAGGGCATTGACTCTGCCGGGTGCTGTAAAAGGGGTTGTTTACCTGTTCAAACCGGATTTGTCAAAAATTACGGGAGCGGTTGTTCTTTCGGCCCTGGGTCTGGCATTCTTTAAACTGTCTGTGGGTATGGGGTGCATGACCACTTACGGGAGCTATATCGGCGATGCTGAAAACCTCCCGCGCAATGCCCTCAGAGTCGCCTTGTCGGATACGCTGGTTTCAATTCTGGCCGGCCTGGCGATTTTTCCAACAGTCTTCGCCTTTGGTTTTAAACCTGAAGCCGGTGCTTCTCTCTTATTCATTACCATTCCGGCAGTTTTTAAGGCGATGCCCTTCGGTCAGATCTTCATGGTGTTATTCTTTATCCTGAGTGCCATTGCCGCAACGGGGGCGATGATCTCTCTACTGGAAGTGCCGGTTGCGTATTTTACAGAGCAGTGGAAATGGTCGCGAACGTCTGCTACCGTAGTATCTGCTGTTATTATGGGCGGTGTGGGGGTTCTGGCTACTCTTTCAACGAGCGTTCTTTCAAAAACACTGGTATTCGGGAAAACCTTTTTCGATCTCTTTGATTACCTGTCATCGAACATCTTTCTGACAGTGGGAGGCATCTTTATCTGCCTGTTTGTCGGATGGAAGCTGGGTAAACAGGTAATTCTTGATGAGGCCTCCAACCACGGTATTTTGAATAACCAAACCGTAATGAGCGTGTTCACCTTTGTTGTAAGGTATGTGGCACCTGTTGCCATCTTTATCGTTTTGCTGAGTGGTTTGGGCATTATTAAATTCTAAACGGGGTTTGTAGTATCTGAAGTTAAAAAACATCCTGTCGCTAAAGTCTGCAGGATGTTCGTTTCAGTAACGGTAGATGTTGCTGAAGAACCCTATCCCCATTTCGTGTTTTCTTGAAGTATTTTGAGTGCAGTCTTTTGAAAGCAGGGTTACACCCTTACGAGCATAAAATCTTGGTATCCTTGACGGAAAGTGTAAGATTCCGTATAATTACTTCAAAGTTGAATATGAAAGAGATAAAGTTTTATGAGCAGATAACAAAGAGTGGGAGGATTAGGATAAAAACCTCTCGCCCATGAAGGTGAGAGGTTCATATTTTGCCAATATAATGAGGTGGAGTGATGGAGTACAAAACCACTTTAAATTTACCGCAGACCGACTTCCCCATGCGTGCCAATTTGCCGAAAAAGGAACCGGAAATTCTTCGCTATTGGGATGAAATCGACCTTTACCGGCGAATTCAGGAACAGTCTCGGGGAAAACCGAAATTTATCCTGCACGACGGCCCTCCCTATGCCAACGGCCATATTCATTTGGGGCACACCCTGAACAAGATCCTGAAGGATATCATTGTAAAATACAAAGCAATGACCGGGTATGATGCTCCTTACATACCGGGATGGGATACTCATGGCCTTCCCATCGAACAGCAGGCTATAAAGGCCCTGGGAGTTGACCGCCATCAGGTGGACACTTCCGAATTTCGCCGGATGTGTAAAGAATACGCCCTCAAGTATGTGAATATTCAGCGGGAGGAGTTTAAACGCCTGGGAGTCCTCGGGGACTGGGAACATCCCTATCTTACTCTCGAACCTGGTTATGAGGCTGTACAGATCGGAGTTTTCGGTGAAATGGCCAAACGGGGATTCATTTATAAAGGTTTAAAACCGGTTTACTGGTGCACTGACTGTGAGACAGCTCTGGCCGACGCCGAGGTAGAATACCATGAGGACGAATCTGACTCAATCTATGTTCTTTTCCCGGTCAAAGACAGCAAGGGATTATTTCCGGTGGATGATCGAACCTTTATTCTGATCTGGACCACCACACCATGGACAATCCCTGGCAATATGGCAATCAGTTTGCACCCTGCTTACGACTATGTAATGGCGGATCTTGACGGGTTGAAAATACTGGTAGCCAAAGAACTCTTAAGACCGGTGCTTGGCATAAAGGATAAAACGGAAGCCGACATCCAGATCCTGGGTACCTGGAAGGGACGCCAGCTTGAGGGCCTGCTCTGTGCACACCCCATCTATGACCGGGATTCCCTGGTGGTGGTGGGTGAACACGTCACTTTGGAACAGGGCACCGGTGCCGTGCACACGGCTCCCGCCTACGGTATGGATGACTTCCTGGTTTGCCAGAGATACAACATCCCGGTTGTGTCACTGGTTGACGGCAAGGGAATCTTTACTGAAGAGGCCGGTTTTGTGGCCGGTGTAAGCATCTGGGATGGCAACGCCAAAGTGATCGATGAGTTGAAAAAACGGAACCTTTTGTATCACCAGGAAACAATCACCCACCAGTATCCTCATTGCTGGCGATGCAAGGAGCCCTTGATGTTCCGGGCAACGGAACAATGGTTTGCTTCTATCGAGGGTTTCCGGAAAGAGGCTCTGGATGCCATTGAGGAAGTAAAATGGATACCGTTTTGGGGTAAGGAACGTATTCATAATATGGTGGCCGAACGCGAGGATTGGTGCATCTCCAGGCAGCGTGTCTGGGGAGTTCCCATTCCCATCTTTTATTGCAATGATTGCGAGGAGATCATTATCAACGACGAAACAATAGGCTGGCTCCAGAAGCTGTTCCGACGTTATGGTTCAGGTGTGTGGTTTGAGCGCTCAGCCCAGGAACTGCTGCCACCGGATTTCAGCTGTCCCAAGTGTAAGGGGAACCATTTCCGAAAAGAAACGGATACGATGGATGTCTGGTTTGACTCCGGTTCCAGCCACGTTGCGGTCTGCGATCGGCGCCCCGAACTGCGGTGGCCGGCCGACCTCTACCTTGAAGGCAGTGACCAGCACCGGGGATGGTTTAACTCATCCCTTTGTACTTCGGTGGCAACCAGGGGTACTGCCCCGTACAGGGCGGTTTTGACACACGGGTTTGTGGTGGATGAAGAGGGCCGGAAGATGTCCAAATCTGTAGGAAATGTCATAGATCCCCACGATCTGATCGAGAAATTCGGTGCCGATCTCCTCCGGCTCTGGGTTTCCTCCGCCGATTACAGGAGCGATGTGGCTGTTTCTCAGAACATTATGTCCCAGCTTACGGACGCATACCGGAAGATTCGCAACACCTTCCGTTTCATGCTGGGAAACCTTTACGACTTTGACCCATCCCGGGATGCTCTTCACTACGAGGATTTAAGTCTGCTTGACAGGTATGCCCTGTTGAAACTCCACAAACTGCTCCAGCGGGTGACAAAGGCATACGAGAACTACGAATTCCATGTGGTTTATCATGCGGTCGCCAATTTCTGTGTGGTTGATCTGAGTTCTTTCTATCTGGACGTCACTAAGGACACATTATATTGTTCCTCTTCAGACAGCCGTGAGCGACGCAGCATCCAGACGGTTTTATATGAAACCTGCCATGTGCTTGCCAGGATGCTCGCTCCGATATTAAGCTTTACCACCGAAGAGATCTGGGGTTATCTTCCCCGGGCCAAAGAGCGCTGGGAGAGCATCCACATGGCGTCGTGGCCGGAGGTGAACCGTCGTTATTTGGATAAGGAACTGGAGAACAAGTGGGAACGGATTATAGGCCTCAGAGAAAAGATCACCGGAATCCTGGAAGAGGCAAGAAGACAGAAACTGATCGGACCCTCCACGGAGGCTTTCGTTTCGATCTACCCGGAAAACGAGGAAACACATGCGTTTTTACGGGAGTTTGAGGGTGAACTCGCCAGACTATTAATCGTATCGGGATTCAAGCTTCACGAAATCTGGGAGGCTGCTCCTGCGGCGGCGGTAAGTGCGGAAGACTATGCCCTGAAAATTCATGTGGAGAGGGCCGGCGGGCAGAAATGCACCAGGTGCTGGCTTTACGATGAATCGGTGGGTACTTTTGGCGAGCACCCGACCCTCTGCAGGCGATGTTACGCTGTAGTCCGTGAACACGAAACGAAGATCCCAACCTAACTTGCGGCGGAGGTGAAAGTAAATATGCGGGAAGTCATAACAAAAGCAAAACTCGAAAAAATGGCCGCTAACCAGAAAGAGATTGTTTTTCCGGTGGGGACAATTTTGACACAGGCCGCAAGGGACTGGGCGAGAGAAAAGGGAATTAAACTGGGTTTCTTGAGGGAACAGGATTCAGCGTCCGTTCGGGAGACCGGAAAAGAAAAGGAGATTAAGCGGGCGATAGTCACCGTCCTTGGTTATGACAGGGTTGGTATTATCGCCAGTGTGGCCGGTGTCCTGGCCGGTGTAAACGTCAACATTCTGGACATCAGCCAGACTGTTTTACAGGACTTCTTCTCGATGATCATGATCGTTGACCTGTCTCAGTGCAGGGTCGATTTTGCCACACTGCGCAAGATGCTGGAGGATAAGGGTGAGGAAATGGAATTAAACATCACCCTGCAGCATGAAGACATCTTCCGGTATATGCACCGGGTCTAGCCTGAATGTAAATTGTTTCTGATTTACAGTAAAAACGCCCGGCGCTTTGTATGGTTTCGCCTTGGTGTACGGAGAAAGGATGTGGATCATGCCTCTTCCTTATGCACCCGAAGAGATTCTCGAAACGGTCCGAATGGTGGAATTAGAAAACCTGGATATCAGGACAATCACCTTAGGTATCAGCCTGAGGGATTGCGCGGATTCAAATATAATAACTGTAGGAAAAAAGATTTATGAGAAGATTGTGCGCACCGCCGGTAACCTTGTCGAGGTCGGAGAAGAACTGGAGCGCACCTATGGCATCCCTATCATCAACAAAAGGGTGGCGGTAACACCTGTTTCCCTGGTAGCAGAAAGCTGTGACGAGGAGGATTATTACAGTCTGGCCGAGGTGTTGGAAGAAGCCGCTCAGGAAATCGGCGTCAATTTTATCGGCGGGTATGCTGCCCTGGTGCATAAGGGGTTCACAGCAGGGGATCTCAAACTGATTAAATCGATACCTCGTGCCTTAAGCCAGACGGAGCGTGTCTGCGCCGCTGTGAATGTCGGAACCACCAAGGCCGGAATTAATATGGAAGCTGTCATGATGATGGGTGAGGTTATCAAGGAAACGGCTGAGCTTTCCGCCGAAAAGAACGGTCTCGGTTGCGCCAAGCTGGTGGTTTTCTGCAATGCCCCTGAGGATAACCCCTTCATGGCAGGGGCATTTCACGGGGTTGGAGAGCCGGAATGCGCTTTAAATGTAGGTGTAAGCGGGCCAGGAGTAATCTTAAGCGTGGTGCGCAATCACCCTGATGCCGATTTGGGAACCCTGGCCACCTTGATTAAACAGACCGCTTTTAAGATCACCCGGATGGGTGAACTGATCGGGCGTGCCGCTTCAGCAAGGTTGAACGTTCCCTTTGGCGTGGTTGATCTCTCCCTTGCCCCTACTCCGGCAATAGGGGACAGTGTGGCCGACATTCTTGAGGCAATGGGCCTGGAGCGCTGTGGCGCCCCCGGCAGCACGGCTGCTCTGGCCATTCTAAACGACGCTGTTAAAAAGGGCGGGGCGATGGCATCCTCCTACGTGGGAGGCCTTAGTGGAGCCTTTATACCTGTCAGCGAGGATGCGGGCATGGCAAGGGCCGCCGCAGAGGGGGCGTTGAGCATTGAGAAGCTGGAGGCCATGACCTGCATCTGTTCCGTGGGGTTGGATATGATCGTGATTCCCGGGGATACACCGGTAGAAACTATTGCTGCAATTATTGCGGATGAAGCCGCGATCGGAATGGTCAACAAGAAAACTACGGGTGTCCGGATTATTCCTGCACCGGGCAAGGTGCCCGGTGACTATGTGGAGTTTGGGGGCTTGCTTGGAAGGGCACCGGTAATGGCCGTTAACAGGTATAGCGCAGCTCGTTTCGTCCGGCGCGGCGGCCGCATTCCCGCTCCTCTCCAGGCCCTGACCAATTAAATCGATTAATTGAAAACTGAAATATTGGGCAGAATTAAATGAGGGGAGTCACAATTGAAGGAAATAACAGGGGATCTTATTGCGGCTTTAAAAGATAAGGTTGATCAATTGTCTCTGAATCTTGAGCGGATGAAGCTTGCTGAGTATGTGGAACTGCTCCACAAACCCGGTCGTCTTTTGTATATCAATTTCATCTCCGGTTTGGCCCGGGGGGTGGGTATTGCAGTAGGGTTTTCATTGCTTGGAGCGCTGCTGTTGCTTATTCTACAGCGCCTGGTGGTGCTCCATCTACCCGTCATCAGCGATTTTATTGCCCAAATCATCCGCCTGGTACAGGTACAATTGCATAGCGGGGTTTCTTAAGCTTTCTACGCAATGGAGGGTGGCTGTTTGGAACCGGAAAAGGTGCAATATTTTCGACAACTGCTGGAAAAGGAAAAGCGAGAACTGATGGATAGGTTATCACATATGGAAGATGCCGAAGTGTTAAACAGCCTGCAGGATTCCACATCGGAACTCTCTATGTTTGACAACCACCCGGCGGATATTGGAACGGAAACCTTTGAGAGAAGCAAGGACATCGGTTTGCGCGATCTGGTCCGGGTTCAGCTCGCCAGAAACAGGAGAGCCCTTGAGAGGATTGATTACGGAACTTATGGCAGGTGCGAGCGGTGCGGGAAAGAGATTCCCGAAGAAAGGCTCGAGGCTGTGCCCTCTGCAGCCCTGTGTCTGGAATGCCAGCGGGGGGAGGAAGAAAGGTTAAGATTTTACCGGAGGCCGGTTGAGGAGGGCGTCGTGATGCCTCCCTATGGCGGCTTTCCTGAAGACCGCCTCTATACGGAGCAGGAAGTAGAGTTCGACGGTGAAGACTCCTGGCAGGCGGTGGCCCGCTACGGCAATTCTTCCGATGTGGTGAAAGGGGAGCTGGGACTTCCTTCGACCGAAGCGGGGGAAGACTTGGGGTTAGTAGAAGATGTGGAATCTGTCCCTTATTATCGTGATCCAGATGGAACCATTTACCGGGATTACCGGGGCAAAGATGATGAGAGGACGCTGGGGGAGGAACCTTTTTAGTTTAGGAATACCATGAAAATCGGTTTTTTTACGGACAGCTACAGGCCTTACATCAGCGGCGTGGTGCGCTCTATTGATACTTTTTCCCGTGAACTGATGCGCCGCGGCCATGAAGTATATATATTTGCTCCCCGTTATCCGTACAATGGGGAGGATGAGGTAAACATTTACCGGTTCCCTTCGTTCCACACACCCTTTTATCCAGATTTCTACATTGGGCTGCCTATTCCCTGGCCGGCCAAAAGGTATGTATTCGAGTGGGATCTTGATGTCATTCATGTTCATTCACCTTTTTTGCTCGGCCACCTGGGAGCTTTTTTTGCGCGCAAATTAGATCTGCCGCTGGTGTTCACCTATCATACTTTATATGATCAATACATTCACTACTTTCCAATAGCCACCAGCCTTGTGAAAAAAGGTGTAATTATCATTGCCAGGGATTTCTGTAACCGGTGCGACCTGGTGATAACGCCTACAAGGGTGATTAAAGATCTCCTGACCGGTTACGGAATAACGACGCCCATTGTTCCTATCCCGACGGGGATTGAGCCCGAACGCTTCCGTTCTGGGGATGCCGGTTATCTCAAGAACAGCTTTGGAATCCCCCCTGAAGATAAGATTCTTCTTTTTGTTGGACGGATCGGCAAGGAGAAGAACCTTGATTATCTGCTTGACGCCTTTTTTCTTGTGCTTCGGAAAAACAGGCATGTTTCCCTTGTTTTAGTGGGAAACGGGCCCGAAATGAAGAATCTGCAAGAGAGGACCCGAGAGATGGGTATTTCTGGCAAGGTGATCTTTACCGGCCTCTTGGAACCTGAAGTGGTAGCAGGAGCCTATAAGAGCGCGGACATATTTGTTTTTCCGTCCGTAACAGAAACCCAGGGGCTCGTCCTGGCAGAGGCGATGGCCGCGGGACTCCCTGTGGTGGCTCAAGCCGCCTACGGCTCTCTGGCAATGGTTAAGGACGGTGTTACCGGATATCTTTGCAGAGAGGGTAAAGAGAAGTTTGCGGAACTGATTCTTTCCCTTCTCGAGGATTCGGACCTGCGCCAAAGGATGGGAGCGGCTGGTCAAAGGAGAGCAGAACGGCTTTCGGCGGATAAAATGGCAGTCCGCCTTGAAAAGGTGTACAATGCCCTGATCACCGGTGCACGAGATGTTATCGACAATTTAGCCGGGGAAGAGATTTAATGGCTTTGTTTATTATGATCTGCCTTGCGGCGCTGGCCATTGACCAGTTAACAAAATTTTTCGTCATCTCCCAAATGGAACTGGGCGAGTCTATCACTGTTATACCGCAAATATTTAGTATTACTTACGCCGCAAACCCGGGCGGGGCGTTCAGGATTCTGGCGCATCAAACTCCTCTGTTCATAGCCATAGGGCTTATTCTGGTAATCGGGGTTGTCGCCGCACTTTTGTATTTGCCCAAAAAGGACGTCAAGCTGACCTTGAGCCTTGGACTTTTAACAGGCGGTGTTCTGGGAAATTTAATTGATAGGGTCCGTACCGGATATGTGACGGATTTTCTTGATTTTCATGTCTGGCCTGTATTTAACTTTGCGGATATATTCATTTTTATCGGGACGGTTTTCCTTCTTTTTATATTAATTCAGCCCCAGGCGAGGCGCAGGTAGGGAGGTGGTGCATTTGGCGGAATTATACCGCTTTAAAGTCGACCGGGATGCGGCCGGGAAACGTCTCGATCAATTTCTTACCCATTGCATCCCCTCTTTGAGCCGTAGCCAGGTGCAGCGCCTGATTGAAAAGGGAAATGTACTGGTAAACTCAAAGAAGGAACGTTCAAGTTTTCGGGTGCGTTTAAACGACGAAGTCGAGATGATCGTTCCACCTCCCGAACAAATCACCCTTTCTCCAGAGCCTATTCCCTTGGATATCCTTTACGAAGACGACGACCTGCTGGTGATCAACAAACCCGCCGGTTTGGTGGTCCACCCCGCCGCCGGACACCGGAGCGGCACTCTTGTAAACGCCTTGCTCAATCACTGCCCCGATTTATCCGGAATAGGCGGGTACCTGCGTCCGGGGATCGTTCACCGGTTGGACAAGGATACTTCCGGGCTGATGCTTGTAAGTAAGAGCGACCTGACTCACCGGGAATTAGCAGCCCAACTCAAGGCCCGGAAGATCAAGAGAAAGTACCTTGCACTGGTTCACGGGGAGGTACGGGAAGAAAAGGGCCTTATCGACGCTCCTCTTGGAAGGGATCCTCTGAATCGAAAAAGAATCACCGTTCTATCGAAAGATGATCCGTACGGGCGTGAGGCGCGCACCCATTACCGGGTGAAGGAGAGGTTTCCGGGTTATACCCTCCTTGATGTGGAGTTGGAAACAGGGCGAACCCACCAGATCCGCGTGCACCTGGCCTATGCCGGGTATCCCGTTGCCGGAGACCCTGTCTATGGGCCGCGCCGCAATCCCCTGCAGCTGCCGGGCCAGGCCCTGCATGCCTATCGGATAACCTTCACCCACCCCCGTACCGGAGAACTGCTTAATTTTGAAGCCCCGCCACCACCTGCCTTTTCGCAGGCGCTGGATTATCTCAGGAGCCTCCGGAGCAAATAAATTTTTATTGACAGCGGTTGTCGGGGTGTTATACTAAATAAAAGGGTTCCTTTAAGGATCAGTCCCGAGAGGCTGAAAAGGAAGCAAAAATCCATGTTTTGAATAAGTCGTGATACGCTCAAACCTACCTGCTTACAAGGGACCTTGTAGCAGGTTTTTTTATGAGGAGGGAAGACTGGTGTCTCATCATGAAAAAACGCAAATCCTGGATGCAGACGGGATCCGGCGGGCTTTGACGAGAATTTCCCATGAAATTCTGGAAAGAAATGCGGGTACCCAGGACCTTGTCCTGATCGGTATCAGGCGTCGGGGGGTGCCTCTCGCCCAACGGATTGCTGCCAAGATAAAAGAAATTGAAGGCACCTCAGTTCCTCTCGGAATTCTTGACATTAATCTCTACCGGGATGATCTCAGCCGGCTCGGCTACCAACCGGTGCTCAGGAAAACGGAGGTACCGTTCAGCGTTACTGATAAAAAGGTTGTCTTGGTGGACGATGTTCTCTATACTGGAAGGACGGTAAGAGCCGCCCTGGATGCCATCATGGATTTGGGACGACCAAAACTGATCCAGCTGGCGGTTTTAATAGATCGTGGACACCGTGAACTGCCAATACGGGCAGACTTCGTCGGAAAAAATGTACCGACCTCCCGAAGAGAAACCATATCAGTTCTGCTGCAGGAGGTTGATGGAATAGATAAGGTGGTGATCGAGGAAGCAGAAAAATAGAGGAAGCACCCTTTAAACTAGTCCTGAGAGGCTGGCAAGGGGATGTAAGAAAAGTAACCTCTTTGTTGGCCTCTACAATGGCCAGCAAAGAGGTTTTTTGATTCGAGGAGGGGAGAGGTTTTATGGATTTAAAACGCAAGGATATCCTCGGCTTGCAGGATTTAAGTGCTGAGGAAATAGAGTTGATCCTGGATACTGCTGAGCCGATGAAGGAGATCCTGGGAAGGGATCTCAAGAAAGTTCCAACATTGCGCGGACATTCTGTGGTGACCCTGTTTTACGAACCGAGCACACGCACGCGCACTTCCTTTGAGCTCGCTGCCAAGTATTTGGGTGCGGATACGGCAAGCATTGCTGTAGCCACGAGCAGCGTCCAGAAAGGAGAAAGCCTGAGGGATACTGCCAAAACCATTGAAATGATGGGTATCGACGTCATTATCATCAGGCATTCTGCAGCGGGTGCTCCTCACCTGCTTTCTCGTTACGTCAAGGCCCGGGTCATCAATGCGGGTGACGGCGCTCACGAGCACCCCACCCAGGCCCTGCTGGACATGTTTACAATCCGGGAGAAGAAAGGTCGCCTTAGCGGACTCAAAGTGGCCATTCTCGGCGATATTGCCCACAGCAGGGTGGCGCGGTCAAATATCTGGGGGCTTACGAAAATGGGAGCCGAGGTGAGGGTAATCGGCCCTCCGACATTAATGCCTCCCGATATTCACAAAATGGGGGCCAGGGTCTTTTACCGGTGGGAAGATGGCCTGAAAGACGTGGACGTGATCAACGTCCTGCGAATTCAACTGGAACGCCAGCAGAAGGGCCTGTTTCCCAGCATCAGGGAATACACCCGGCTGTACGGTCTGGACGAAGAAAAGCTGCGCTGCGCCAAACCGGATGTGCTGGTGCTTCACCCCGGTCCGGTTAATCGCGGCATCGAGATCAGCCCGGAGGTACAGGACGGGCGGCATGCCGTGATCAACGAACAGGTGAAGAACGGTGTGGCGGTGCGCATGGCCCTGCTCTATCTCCTGATGGGAAGGGGGGAAGAGGATGTGCTTACTGCTTAAAGGTGGCCTGGTTGTCGATCTGGACCGCAACAGTATCAAAAAAGCGGATGTCCTGCTGGAAGACGGGAAAATTGCGGCGATCCAGCCCGGCCTCAAGGCTCCGGGCGCCCAAACGATCCCGGTGGAGGGGTGTTACATATGCCCGGGTTTCATCGATATGCACTGCCACCTCCGGGAGCCCGGAGAAGAAATGAAAGAGACGATTCTTACAGGAACAAGGGCCGCAGCCCGGGGTGGATTTACCGCAGTGGTCGCCATGGGAAACACGAGGCCGCCGGCCGACAGCAGGGCTGTCATCGAGTTTGTCAAAAGACAGGCGGAAACCGCTCCTGTTCCGGTCTACCCGGTCGGCTGTGCCACCAAGGAGCGGAAGGGGCTGGAGCTTGCTGAAATAGGCGATCTGGTGGAGGCAGGTATCGTAGCCCTTTCGGACGACGGCAACCCGGTGATGAACAGCGAAGTCTTAAGGCGTGTGATGGAATACAGCAGCATGTTTGACCTTTTGATCATCAGCCACTGTGAGGATACTCACTTGAGCGCCGGGGGTGTCATGCATGAGGGCTACATATCAACCCTCCTTGGACTGCGGGGAATACCCAGAGCGGCGGAAGAAATCCACGTAGCCAGGGATATCATCCTGGCCGAGATGACAGGAGCCCGGCTGCATATCGCCCACGTGAGCAGCGCCGGTTCGGTGCCGCTGATCAGAGAGGCCAAACAGCGAGGGGTCAGAGTGACGGCAGAAGTGACCCCGCATCACCTCTGCTTGACCGATGAAGCGGTTATAACCTTCGATACAAACACAAAGGTAAATCCACCTCTGCGCACACCGGAGGATGTGGAGGCCCTCTGTGACGGGCTTCAGGATGGGACGATTGACGTGATTGCCACCGATCACGCTCCTCATGCGCCGGAGGAAAAGGATGTTGAGTATAACTTTGCTCCTTTTGGGATATCGGGATTGGAAACGGCGGTTCCTCTTATGTGGGACCGGCTGGTGGCGAAGGGGATCCTGACGCCGGTGCAGTTGGTACAAAAAATGGCCGGCAATCCGGCAAAAATTTTGGGGCTACCGGAGCGCGCGGTAAAGGTGGGAAATGCAGCGGATCTCACCGTGATCGACCCGCAGCTGAAACAGACTGTCCGGGTAGAGAGCTTTGTCTCAAAGGGGAAAAACTCCCCCTTCAACGGTTGGGAGCTGCTGGGGTGGCCGGTCCTGACCATTGTGGGTGGGAGAGTTGTCATGTCGGAAGGAAAGCTTACATTCGGTGAAAGGAGTTAAGCAATGCGTGCTTATCTTGCATTAGAGGACGGCACCGTCTTTCAGGGAGAAGCCTTCGGAAGTGATGTGGCCCAAACAGGCGAGGTGGTTTTCAATACCGGTATGACCGGCTACCAGAAAATCCTGACAGACCCCTCGTACTGCGGTCAGATCGTGGTCCTGACCTATCCCCTGATCGGCAATTACGGTACCAACAACGATGATTTTGAGTCAAAAAAACCCTGGGTGCGGGGCTTTGTCGTCAAAGAACTGTGCGATTATCCGAGCAACTGGCGTCATGTCATGAAACTGGACGAGTTCTGCAGGAAATATGGAATACCGGGGCTTACCGGGATCGACACCAGGGCCCTAACAAGGAGGTTGCGCAATTACGGAACCATGCGGGGGATCATCGCCGCCGGGGAACAGGACCCCGATAAGCTGGTAAAGGCGGCGCAGAGCGCCCCTTCCATTTCCGGTCAGGATCTCGTCCGGGTGGTTTCCACCCGGCAGGTGGAAGTATGGGGAGAAGGCCCTACCAGGATTGTTGTGGTTGATTTAGGGGCAAAGTACAACATCTTACGTTCACTGATACGGCGCAACTGTACCGTGTACCTCGTTCCTGCCTGGACCACCGGAGAGGAGATTCTGAGCTATCAACCGGATGGTGTTGTGCTTTCCAACGGCCCCGGCGATCCCAAGAGCGTCATGTATGCTGTGGAGACCGTCCGCCGGTTGCTGGGGAAGGTCCCCATTATGGGTATCTGTCTCGGCCACCAGATCCTGGCCCTGGCCATGGGAGGGGATACCTACAAACTCAAATTCGGGCACAGAGGCTCCAACCATCCCGTAAAGGACTGCGAGACCGGCAGGGTATATATCACCTCCCAGAACCACAGCTTTGCCGTGGAGGAGAGGAGCCTGCCGGAAAGCGAAGTGGTGGTCAGCCACCGCAATTTGAACGACGGGACAGTAGAAGGGCTTCGCCACCTCAAGCTTCCGGTTTTTTCGGTACAGTTTCACCCTGAGGGAGCCCCTGGCCCCATGGATTCCGGAAATCTCTTCGATCGTTTTATGGAGATGCTTGCTTAGATAGGATGGTCTTCTTGAATAGAGGGGGAAGAGCTTATGCCTCTTAATCCATCATTAAAAAAAGTTATGGTGATCGGATCGGGCCCGATCATTATCGGTCAGGCCGCGGAATTCGATTATGCGGGAACCCAGGCCTGCCGTGCGCTCAAAGAAGAGGGGATCGAGGTGGTGCTGATCAACAGCAACCCGGCGACAATCATGACCGATCCCGAAATGGCCGATAAGATATACATCGAACCCTTGACCCTGCAGTTCCTCACCCGGGTGATCGCAAAGGAGCGCCCGCAAGGTCTTTTGCCGACACTGGGGGGTCAGGTGGGACTTAATCTGGCAGTACAGCTGGCCGAGGCCGGTGTTTTAACAGAATACGGGGTAGCGCTGCTCGGAACTCCCCTGGAAGCCATCAAAAAGGCGGAGGATCGGGAACTCTTTAAAAGGATGCTGGATGAGATCGGAGAACCGGTGCCGGAAAGCATCGTGGTTGAAACTGTCGAAGACGCCGTTGCTTTTGCAAATCAAGTGGGCTACCCGGTTGTCGTCCGCCCTGCCTACACCCTTGGAGGCACAGGGGGTGGGCTGGCAGGCAACGAGAAGGAACTGCGAGATACCGTGACCCGTGGGCTGGCCTTGAGCATGATCGGTCAGGTGCTGGTGGAGCGCAGTGTAGCCGGTTGGAAGGAAATTGAGTATGAGGTCATGCGGGACGGTGCGGGCAATTGTATCACCATCTGCAATATGGAAAACATCGATCCTATGGGTATTCATACCGGTGACAGCATTGTTGTAGCCCCATCTCAAACCCTGAGCGATTTCGAGTTTCAGTTACTCCGGACGGCTTCCTTGAAGATCATCAGAGCCCTGGGAGTCGAGGGTGGCTGCAACATCCAGTTTGCTTTAGACCCGAGCAGTTTCAATTATTACGTGATTGAGGTGAACCCGCGGGTCAGCCGCTCCAGTGCCCTGGCCTCAAAGGCAACAGGTTACCCGATCGCCCGGGTTGCCGCAAAGATCGCCTTGGGATACAGGCTGGATGAAATTAAAAACGCTGTTACCGGCAAGACCAGCGCCTGTTTTGAGCCGGCTCTTGATTACTGTGTTGTAAAGATTCCCCGGTGGCCCTTTGATAAATTCAGGGAGGCGGATCGCTCGCTGGGGACGCAAATGAAGGCGACAGGTGAGGTTATGGCAATTGATCGCACCTTTGAGGGCGCCCTGTTGAAAGCCGTGCGTTCACTGGAAATTGCCGATACCTGTTTGAACAGCGCCGAGTATCAAACACTCGGTGAAGTTCAATTAAAAGAGAGGCTTCGCACTCCTTCGGACGACCGGCTGTTTTTGGTTGCCCATGCCCTGCAGCGAGGATTTGATGTTGGCGTAATCGCCGAACTGACGGGTATTGATCGCTTCTTTTTGATGAAGATTAAAGAAGTCACGGACCTGGCAAAGGTATTATCAGAGGTTAAGGGCATTGCCGGTCTTACCCCTGCGCTTGTTCGTCAGGCAAAGCTGAAGGGGATGAGTGATGACCTGATCGGCCGCCTGACCGGCATTGATCCTGAGGAGATCAGGCAGTTCCGTACCGGCTTTGGAATCAAACCCGTTTATAAAATGGTGGATACCTGTGCGGCAGAATTTGAAGCGGCAACTCCCTATTTTTATTCCACCTACGACTCTGAGAATGAAGCGATTCCAACTTCAAAGAGAAAAGTGCTCGTACTCGGTTCAGGCCCCATCCGGATCGGGCAGGGGATCGAGTTTGATTACTGTTCCGTGCATTCGGTCCGGGCCTTAAGAGAGGAAGGAATTGAGGCTTTAATCATTAACAACAATCCGGAAACGGTCAGCACCGACTTTGATACAGCTGATCGGCTCTACTTTGAGCCGTTAACCCTTGAGGATGTGTTGCATGTGGTGGAACTGGAACAACCGGAGGGTGTGATCGTCCAGTTCGGCGGCCAGACCGCCATTAATCTGGCCGAACCCCTGGCTCGGGCGGGGGTCCGAATTTTAGGAACGGCGGTGGAAAAGATCGACGAAGCCGAAGACAGGGAGCGGTTCGAAAGGCTTTTGTCCCTTCTGAATATCCCGAAGCCTCCGGGCCGCGGGGCATCCTCCCCTGAGGAGGCGCTGGCAATCGCCCGTGAGATCGGATATCCGGTGCTGGTTCGCCCATCTTACGTCCTGGGAGGTCGGGCGATGGAAATCGTTTACCATGAGGGGGACCTCATAAACTACGTGAAAAACGCGGTGGCGGTCTCGCAGCACCACCCCATCCTCGTGGATAAGTATTTTCAGGGCAAAGAGATCGAGGTTGACGCAGTATGCGACGGGCGGGACGTGCTGATTCCGGGGATTATGGAACACATCGAGCGGGCCGGTGTCCATTCCGGTGACAGCATTGCCGTTTACCCGGCGCGGCTTCCCCAAAGGGTTCAGGACAGAATCGTGGAAGATACCTGCAAGATAGCGCGGGCACTCCAGGTAAGGGGTATTCTCAACATCCAGTATGTATACTACAATGACGAGGTTTACGTCATCGAAGTCAACCCCCGTGCCAGCCGCACGGTTCCTTATTTAAGCAAGATCACCGGGATTCCCATGGTACGCCTGGCGACAAAGATCATGCTCGGAAGAACACTGCGGGAGCTCGGTTACAGCGGGGGGCTTGCACAGCGGAACTCTTTTGTTGCCGTAAAGGTGCCGGTTTTCTCTTTCGGAAAGCTGACAGGAGTGGATACCTTCCTGGGCCCCGAAATGAAGTCCACAGGGGAGGTAATGGGGGTCGACCGCTCCGTTTCCCAGGCTCTCTACAAGGGGTTGCTTGCTGCCGGTTGTTCCATCCCCCGTTCAGGAGCGGTGCTCCTTACCATTGCCGATCGGGATAAAAATGCCGCTTTGCCGGTGGTGCGCGGTCTGGCCGGGCTGGGGTTGAAATTCTACGCAACCCGGGGGACCGCCCGCTTCCTGAGTAACAACGGGATTGAGGTGGCGGAGGTCAACAAGATCTCCGGGGGCTCCCCTCACGTGGTCGACCTGATCAGATCCGGAAGGGTCAATTTTGTGATCAATACCTACAATGAAGGGCGGGAACCGGTTAGGGACGGATTTCAGATCAGGCGCGCCGCCGTCGAACACGGCATCCCCTGTCTCACTTCCCTGGATACGGCGCAGGCCCTTCTGGAAGTGATCTCCTTTTTGCAGAGTGGAAATGAGACCTCACTGGTAGCTCTGGACGAGTATGGGAGGTAAGTTATGGAAACTGAATGCAGAGCAGATGCGCAACTTTCTGATTATGCTGCCAGGGTTCTCGAACAGGTTGCTGTGGCACCGGGTTGCCGTCTTCTAACCGTCTCTTCTCCCGGGCTGGCCCGGGCTGCTTCCCCGGGCCAGTTTGCCTTGCTGGGCTGCGGAACCGGTTACGACCCCTTTTTGCGCCGCCCTTTAAGCTTTCACCGGGTTGACTTGAAGCGGGGAGAGGTGAGTTTTCTCTACCGGGTGAAGGGGGTCGGAACTCAATGGCTTGCGGAGCGTCGCAGGGGTGACGTGATCCCCGTACTGGGGCCCCTGGGTCGCGGGTTCCGCCATTCGGATCGCGGTAAAAGAGGGCTGCTGGTGGGTGCAGGTCTGGGGGCAGCTCCCCTGCTTTTTTTGGCGGAAAGACTCGCCGGGCAGGCATGGAGCCTCACGGTTTTGCTGGGTGCAACCACGAAGACCGGGATTCTACGGGCCGATGCCTTCGGGCGGTTCGGAACCGTTAAGACCGTCACGGAAGACGGGAGCACTCCTAAAAAGGGGACGATCCTTGATCTTTTACAGGAAGAACTCAATGGGGGCGGGTGGGATACCATTTATGCCTGCGGCCCCCGGGTAGTTCTCAAAGCCGTTCAGGAGATAAGTGCCCGGACCGGGATTCCTGCCCAGATCTCCGTCGAGGAAAGGATGGCCTGCGGTCTCGGTGCATGCCTGGGTTGTGCTTGCCGTTCGGCATCCTCCCCCGGATACCTCCGGGTCTGCAGGGAGGGCCCCGTCTTCGATGCCGGGGAGGTGATTCTGGATGATTGACCTTTCGGTTGAAGTTGCCGGAATCAGGATGCAAAATCCGATCCTGGTCGCCTCCGGAACCTTCGGCTGCGGAGAGGAGTATTCACCCCTGCTTGATGTGGGGCGTCTGGGAGCCCTCGTTACCAAGGGGATTACTCTAAAGCCCTGGCAGGGAAATAAGCCGCCACGGATCTGCGAAACTCCTGCGGGGCTGCTGAACGCCGTAGGACTTCAGAACCCCGGTGTGGATGCCTTCATTCACGAGATCCTGCCTGTGATGAAAGGATACGGTGTTCCCGTGATCGCCAATATCGCCGGATTCACCAAAGAGGAATTCGTGGAGATAGCTAAGCGCCTCACAGGGGCCGGTGTTGATGGGCTGGAAATAAATATCTCCTGCCCCAATGTCAAAAGTGGCGGGATGGCCCTGGGAACCGTGCCGGAACTGGCTGCCGAGGTGGTTGAGGCGGTGGTTGAGTCAACAAGTCTCCCGGTGATCGTCAAGTTGACCCCCAATGTCACCGATATTGTGGCACTCGCCCGGGCGGTCACAGATGCCGGTGCCAGTGCTCTTTCGCTGATAAACACTCTGCTCGGGATGGCAATCGATATTAAATCACGCAGGCCGGTATTGGGGAATGTGCTGGGAGGGCTTTCCGGCCCTGCCATCCGTCCGGTTGCGGTGCGGGCGGTCTGGCAGGTGTCCCAGGCGGTGGATGTTCCTGTTATCGGTATGGGAGGAATCTGCCGGGGGGAAGACGCCCTCGAATTCATCCTGGCCGGGGCCACGGCGGTTGCGGTAGGGTCGGCGCACTTTCGCGATCCCCTGGCGGCGATGAAAATCATTTCTTATCTGGAAAGCTACTGCGAAGAAAATGGAATTAATGACTGGCAGAAACTTATCGGAGCTGCCTGGAAAAACAAATAACGGAGCGGATTGTTATGGGGTTCAAGGACAGGTTGATTGTTGCGCTCGACGTGGATGATGCCGGGAAGGCCCGGCAGCTTGTGGAACAGTTACGGGGATACGTGGGAATGTTCAAAGTGGGGTTGGAGCCTTTTTGCCTTTACGGTCCCGGCTTTGTGAAAGCGGTTCAGGAAATGGGGGGAAGGGTTTTCCTCGACCTCAAGTTTCACGACATTCCCAGGACGGCGGCCCAGGCGGCGCGAGCGGCCGTCCGGATGGGTGTTTATATGTTCAACGTACACATCGCAGGGGGAAGGGAAATGCTCAAGGCGGTGGTGGAGGCCGTGCAGGAAGAGGCGGGATCCGGGGGTATTCCAAAGGTGCTGGGGGTTACCGTCCTCACCAGTCTCGGAACGGAACAGTTGAGATCGGAAATCGGCATTGACCGCTCTCCCCTCGACCAGGTGCTCTTCTGGGCGGAGCTTGCCCGGGAATGCGGGCTTTCCGGCGTTGTCGCTTCACCGAGGGAGGTGTCTGCGATCCGCGCCCGCTGCGGCAAAGATTTCTTGATTGTGACACCGGGCATACGCCCGGCGGGAGCGGTTCCGGACGATCAGATCAGGATCAGCACGCCGGCCGCGGCATTGAGGGCGGGTGCCGACTACCTGGTGGTGGGGCGGCCGATTACCAAAGCGACCGATCCCCTTCAGGCTGCCCGGGAGATCATCAGAGAAATGGAGGATGCTGAGGAATGAAAGAACGGGAAATAATGAAAATATTTCATGATTGCGGGGCTTTGCTGGAAGGACATTTTCTGCTGACCTCCGGGCTTCACAGCAACCGCTACATTCAGTGTGCGAAAGTGCTCCAGTACCCGGAGCTTGCCACAGATCTGGGTGCCGACCTTGCCGTCTATTTTCAAGATCTCCAGGTGGACGTTGTTATAGGGCCGGCGCTGGGTGGCATACTGGTCGCCCAGGAGGTGGCTCGCTCGCTTAAGGTCAGAGCCCTCTTTACCGAAAGGGAGCAGGGGGCTATGACCCTGCGCCGGGGTTTTGCCGTCGAGCAAGGTGAAAGGGTGCTGGTAGTGGAAGACGTCGTTACGACGGGAAGCTCCACCCGGGAGGTCATACAAGTAGTAAAAGGCTATGGTGCCGAAGTGGTGGGGATCGGCGCTCTGGTCGACCGCCATACGGGAACACTGGATTTTGAGGTGCCCTTTCATGCCCTGTTGCGATTGGAAATCGCCACCTACTCACCTGAAAGCTGCCCCCTTTGCAGGGAAGGCCTTTCTCTGGTGAAACCGGGTAGCCGACAGGGGAAGGTAGAGGCAGGTTATAGTTCCTCAAAGTAACATGATTAAGAAAAAGGAACGGGACCGAAATTAATAAAAAAGATAGGGGTGATAGGGGTGACCCGAAAGGAAAACATAGAAAATTACCCGTTTGATCATGAGACGGCAAGAGAGTTAGGGGAGCTGCAGGAGAACAAGGCGGAAAATTTCGTGCGCAGGGTGGTGGGAAGGCGCAAGGAAGGGATCTCCGCCGATAGAGTCGGGTTCCTGCACGGCCGTTACGGTGGGAACCACATGATTCCCAATCCCAATAAGCAGTAGCAATGTTCTGCATGCAGATTTGCCTAACTGGTTTCAGACGGTGCTCCCGGCGCGGCCGGGTTGACCAGGATGGTCTGGTAATCTCTATAGATTACAAAACCGGGCCGGGCCTTCGGCGGTTTTGTGACGTTCTTCCGCCTTGTGTAGTCAACGGGAACCTTGGATGAGTGGCGTGCTTCACTGAAATAAGCCGCGAGTTGAGCCGCCTCTTCCAGGGTGGTCGAAGGAATTTCACCGCCCGGTTTGGCTTTAACGATTACGTGAGCTCCCGCAGCCTCTTTGGCGTGCAGCCACAGGTCATTGTCTTTGGCCAGACGCATTGTCAGATAGTCGTTCTGCCTGTTATTTTTCCCGATCAGTATTTCCAGCCCATCACGGGAGGTCAACCGTAAAACCTGTGGTGGGTTTTTCTTGCCCGGTGACTTTGTTTTACCGGTGTCTTTGGGTTTAAGATATCCCGTCTCTTCCAGTTCGGATTTGATCTCGTTTAACTCGGTGAGGGTTTCCGCCTGGTCAAGGGCGGTTTTAACGCTTGCCAGGTAGTTGAGCTCCTCCGTGGTAAGCTCGATCTGTTTTTTTATGACTTTCAGGGAATCCCGTGCCTTGTCGTACCTTTTAAACAATCTTTGGGCATTTTGTGCCGGTGAAAGTGACGGATCTAGTTCGATCTGGAGAAGAGGGGTATCCGGTTCATAAAGGTTTGGAACAAATACTTCCCTTTGTCCCGGCCTGACCAGGTGGAGATGGGCCAGGAGCATTTCTCCCTGGATCCGGTAAGCATCGGCCTGTTTTGCTTCTGCTTCGGCCTGCTGCTGTAGAACCAGTTTTTTCGTGCAGCGCCCCATTTCACGTTTGAGTATGCTGAGCAGATGGATCTGAAGTTGTTGGAACCTGGTGATGGCGCTGCGGGCCGCATAAAACTCATCCAGCATCTGATTGACCGTTTTGCATTTCTGAAGGTTAAGCCCGCGGTACTGGGTTAACACCACAGGGGCATAGCAAACCGGGCGTTTTCCGTCGTACACAATTGTCGGGCTGGGTTCGCCCTCCAGCAGAGGGGAGAGAATCTGCCGCATGGAATCCCAGAGGCTCCGCAGTTCGTATTCACCGCAGTATTCAAGGCGCAGCTTCGGTTCCAGGTTCGCCCGGTAGAGGGCCTCCCGCACCAGTTCCGGTCCGATTCCTGCTATCTTGTGGAACACGGCTTCTTCCAGGGTTTTATCGAGAGGCTCCTGGAGGATGATCCTGATAAACTTTTCTAAATTCAAATCCGCCGGATGCTCTTTTTGTTGACCGGGAGGGGGAAGGTAGGGCCGTCCCGGCAACACTTCCCGGTATCTGCTTAAGGCATGGGAATAGCGTCTGATGCCGTCGATTATGACACCGGATTGGGGATCCAGCAGGATCAGGTTGCTGTGTTTACCCATGATTTCGCTGATCAAAGTAATCTCCTTGAACTCCCCGCTCTCATCAAGCCTGGAAAAGGTCAGGTGAACGACCCTGTCGAGGCCAACCTGTTCGATGCGCAGCAGGCGGCTGCCCTCCAGGTATTTTCTCAGGAGGAGGCAGAACAGGGGTGGAGCAGGGGGATTGGCTTTTTCCCGGGTGGTTAGATGAATTCTGGCGCTGTCGGCTTGCGCCGATAAAAGCAAACGAAAGTTTTGACCGGGGCAGCGAATTATGAGGAGAATTTCGTGCTGCTCCGGTTGGTAGACGCGCTCCACCCTCCCGTTAAGCAATGCCTGGAATTCCTTGGTTGCCAGGTGAATAGTGATCCCGTCCGGTGACATAATGTGTTCCTCTTCCACGATTGGATTGAGGTTGCAGATTTTATTGTTACCTTTGATTCGGAATATTTATTAAAGCTTTAACTTCCCAAAGATTTCCCGGGTTGCCCGTACTGCCGGGCTATCCTCCGGGAGTTCCATCAGAGGTTTTCCTTTCAGATCATATTCGGCCACAAGTGGGTCGTTGGGAACAACCCCTAATAGCTTGAGCCCGGTGGCATCAATTTCATTCTGCAGGTCTGAGGCGTCCTCTGTTTTGGTGATGATGATGTATGCCTCACCGATATTGATTTTCAATGACTTTGCAAGCTCGTAGATTCTGCCGACCGTGCGTACTCCCTTAGCGGTAGGGTCGGAAATTAACAGAAGGATATCGACGTTTTCAATGGTCTCGCGGCTGATGTGTTCCATCCCCGCTTCGTTGTCGATGACCATATAATCATAATTGTTATCCAAAACATCGATGTGTTTTTTCAATAGTTCTGTAGGGAAGCAATAGCAGCCGGGCCCTTGTGGTCCCCCCATGACCAGCAGATCGTAGTATTTTGTTTCGGTTAGAGACTGGTGTAACTTCAGTTCCAAATAAGTTTGCTTGGTCATACCTGTCGGGACGTTATTCTTTTTAACATCCACCAGAATATTGGAGATAGTATTTTCTACTTTGACCCCCAGAGCTTCATTTAAGTTTGAATTGGGATCGGCATCCACTGCAAGAATCGATCCTTTTTTATTCTCAATCAGATACCTGATCAGAAGGGCTGCAGTGGTGGTCTTTCCTGTTCCCCCTTTGCCCGCTACTGCGATATGTTTGGACCTCTCCATACTGATTCCACCTTTCTTTTTTTCTTTTTAGAGGGCCAAGTCCCAGGCTATTTGTTTGTTACATACCACTGTTGCTCGGGCTCATCCCTTAATATTGTAACAATAATCTTTCTTTCTTTAAAAGCCGTTATTGATTGGCATATCCTTCTGTTTAACCTAAATATTTGTTAAGGATTTCTTAATAAGTGCTTGTTCCATCCATGGAGTTCTGGAGGTGTGGTAAGGTCTGCGACGAGTCTTAGGGCGAGTTCAACCGGAGTCCGGGAGCAAGCGCAAGGATAACCAGATTTCATCCTCCGATGGTGTCACCGGAAGTGACGTGAAGGTCTGTCATGTTTTTTCTCCTTCTTGCTGTTTCAGTTATTATAGGTTAATCTAGTAACAGGTGGGTACCGATGTTTTTATCTCCGCTGAAACGGGAATGGGTGGAGAGGGAGTGGAGAAGAATCATGCATTTTACCAAGTGGCATGGATTGGGGAATGATTTCATTCTGATAGAAGAGGATCCCGGCTTTATACCTGAGGATCAGCTGTCCGGTTTTGCTCGCAGGATCTGTAACCGGAACTTCGGGGTAGGTGGGGACGGACTTGTGCTCGTATTTCAAGAGCAGGGTCTTTTGAATATGCGCATCTTCAACGCCGACGGATCGGAACCCGAAATGTGCGGCAACGCTATCCGCTGTGTTGCGAGATATGCTTATGAACGGGGCCTTGTTAAAGACAGGTCCTTCGAGATAAACACCAGGTCCGGCATCAAGCTGCCGGAGATCATCCTGGACGGTGAGGAAGTCGTCGCAGTAAAAGTAGATATGGGAGAGCCCATCTTAACCGGGGAGGCGATTCCCGTTGCAGGTTATGATGGTGCAAGGGTAATCGAAGAAGATATTACCGTGGGAGGCGAAAGTTTTAAGTTTACTGCCGTTTCTATGGGAAACCCGCATTGTCTGCTTTTTGTCCCAGATGTATCGAATGCTCCTGTAAAAACCCTGGGACCGCGCCTGGAACATCACAAGATCTTTCCAAACCAGACCAATGTGGAGTTTATCGAAGTCAAGACACCGGAAGAGATTAATCTCCGGGTTTGGGAGCGAGGAGTCGGAGAGACCCTGGCCTGTGGGACGGGTACCTGCGCCGCAGTGGTGGGAGGCGTTCTGACGGGCAGGCTGGACCGGAGGGTACAGGTAAATCTGCCCGGCGGGCGGCTGCTTGTGGAGTGGGCAGCTAACAATCATGTTTACATGACAGGTCCGGCGGAAGAAGTATTTGAAGGAAGATTGAGTGAGAGCTTTTTAAATCATCATCAAAGGAGTTGAGGTCTTGAATGAAAGTTGCAAATCGCCTGGCAACGTTGCCGCCTTATTTGTTTGCCCGGATTGAGCAGAAAATCGAGGAAGCCAAAACTAAGGGGGTTGATGTAATCAGCCTGGGAATTGGTGACCCGGATCTGCCGACACCTGAGCATATTGTCGAGGTTCTTGTAAAACAGGCGTACAATCCCGAAAACCACCGTTATCCTACTTCGACGGGGCTTCTTTCATTTAGGGCTGCCGTGGCAAAATGGTATCAAGCAAGATTCGGTGTAACCCTCGACCCAAATAGCGAGATCGTTACTTTGATCGGTTCCAAGGAGGGTATCGGGCACATTTCTTTCTGCTATCTCCAGGAAGGGGATTACGCTCTGGTACCGGACCCCGGGTATCCTGTTTATTCCATAGGAGCGTCGCTGGCCGGGGCCGAGAACTATTTCCTCCCGCTCGACGAGGATAAGGGCTTTCTCCTTGATTTGAGTTTGGTACCGTCGGACGTTGCCCGAAAGGCCAAGCTGCTCTTTATCAATTATCCGAACAACCCGACAGGGGCCGTTGCCGACAAGAAATTCTACGAAGAAGTGGTAAGCTTTGCCCGGGCCTATGATATAATTGTCTGTCATGACGCCGCCTATTCCGAAATCACCTTTGACGGTTATGCTGCTCCAAGCTTCCTGGAGGTTCAGGGTGCGAGAGATGTCGGTATTGAATTCCACTCTTTATCGAAGACTTATAACATGACGGGCTGGCGGTTGGGATGGGCAGCCGGGAATCCGGAAATAATCAAAGCGCTGGGAACGCTTAAATCAAACCTGGATTCCGGTGTCTTTCAGGCAATTCAATATGCCGGGATCGCTGCGCTGGAAGGCCCCCAGGAGTGTATAGAGAGGATGAGGGCTGTTTATCAGGAAAGGCGGGACGTTGCCGTAGAGGGGCTGCGCAGCATGGGCTGGAACGGTACATTGCCAAAGGCCACTATCTATATGTGGATCCAGGTTCCTCATGGTTACACCTCAACGCAGTTCGCAGAACTGGTCTTGGAAAAAGCAGGGGTTGTCATTACACCGGGGATTGGCTATGGAGATCATGGCGAGGGGTATTTCCGGATCGCCTTGACGGTTGATAAAGAACGGATCGCAGAGGCCTTTACCAGGATCAAGAACGCTTTCGGTAGGCTCTGGTAATATGTCAGATTACTTTTGGAAGGAGTTGAAAGCCTGGCCTCCAACGCTTTAGACGTCGTTGGCGTGGCCGGGCGCCTTTGTGTTGAAGAGTATGACAGGCTTTGGAAGCGGTAAAGCTGTAGAAGCCGGCCTCAAGGTGAGCATTGAGATTCGCAGTGTGAACCACCGTTTTTGTGAAATAATGGTAAGAATACCGCGGCCGTACATATCCTTAGAGGAGCGTATCAAGCAAGAGATCCAGAAAAGAGTGGTCAGGGGGCATCTGGAAGTATATGTTAATATTGAGGATGAGGGTGAGAAAAAACGTAACGTTAAGCTTGACAAAGATTTGGTTATTGCGTATTATAATTGCTTAAGGGAATTGGCGGAAATGCTTAATATTGATTTCCAATTGAATGTCATCCAGCTTGCTCAGTTTCCGGATGTAATAGTTGTTGAAGAGCAGGAAGAGGATCTTGAAAAAGCGTGGGCGGTATTGCAAAAGGCCTTAAACGAAGCTTTGGAGCAGCTTGTTTCCATGCGGGTGCGGGAAGGTAAAAGAATATTCGAGGATTTTACAGAGCGCAAAACCCGCATTTCAGAGATCCTGTCCACAATTGAACGGCGAATACCTGTTTTAAATCAAGAGTTGATGAACCGCTTGAAAAGTCGACTCCAGGCCATGCTGGAGGATGCGGAAATTGATGAAGCGCGGCTTCTGAGCGAGGTCGTCCTGTATGCCGAGAGAAGCAGTATCACGGAAGAAATTGTGCGGTTGTCAAGCCATCTTGAACAATTGACAGAGATGCTGCACTCTACGGAGCCGGTGGGAAGAAGGATAGAATTTTTAATCCAGGAGATGAACCGGGAAATTAATACAATCGGATCAAAGGCGGCGGACCTCGTTATTTCGCCTTTAGTAATTGAGGTCAAGAGTGAGCTGGAAAAAATGAGGGAGCAGGTACAAAATGTGGAATAGCTGTGAGGAGATAACTAGAGGGAGGTTATTATGGAAATAAAATTAATTAACATCGGTTTCGGCAATATTGTCTCCGCTAACCGGATCGTGGCGATTGTCAGCCCGGAGTCGGCACCAATCAAGCGGATCATTCAGGAAGCACGGGACCGGGGAATGTTGATCGATGCAACTTACGGAAGACGGACAAGAGCAGTCATCATTACAGATAGTGATCACGTGATCCTTTCCGCTGTGCAACCTGAGACTGTAGCAAACCGTCTCTCTGTCAAGGAACCATCCCAGCAGCTGGAGGAATAATCGGACAACAGGAGGACAGGGCGGAATTGACCGCAAAACCACTTCTGATCGTAGTATCTGGACCATCAGGTTCGGGGAAAGGTACTTTATGCACCTTATTGCGGCAACGACTTCCTGATCTGGCTTATTCGGTATCGGTGACCACGCGCCCTCCCCGTCCAGGTGAAAGAAACGGGGTGGATTATTTTTTCGTCTCTACCGATGAATTTTTGGATAAAATCAAAGCAGGTGAATTTCTCGAGTGGGCCAGGGTTTACGATAATTATTACGGAACACCCATCTCGTACGTAAAAGACAGCCTGCAATACGGAAAAGACGTTTTGCTGGAACTGGATATCCAGGGAGCGAACCAGGTAAAGAAGTTGTTTCCGGATGCAGTTTTAATTTTTATTAGGCCACCGTCCTTAGAAGAGCTTGGTGCCCGAATTACCAAACGAGGTACCGACTCGCAGGAGGCGATCAGGAAACGCTTAAGTTCTGCGAATCAAGAACTTCAGGCTGCCTCCGGATATGATTATGTGGTTGTCAACGATCGGCAGGAAAGGGCTTTGGAAGAAATGATGGAAATAATCAGGAAAGAAAAAGCCCGCAGGAGTTGGTGAAGGGAGGAATTCAATTGCAACAGCCAAGCCTTGATGTCTTAATAAAAAAAGTAGAAAGCAAATATGAGCTGGTAGTGGCGGCAGCGAAGCGGGCCCGCAGGCTAACGGAAGTTGACCAGGCCGAAGGGGAAGGAAATTCATTAAAACCTGTGAGTATTGCACTTGAGGAGATTGCCCAGGGGAAACTCCATATTGAGCGGCCCAAGCTGAAGATAAAATGAAGAAAAGCATTGTCCTTGGAATCACGGGTAGCATTGCCGCATATAAAGCAGCTGAATTGACCAGCATGCTTGTTAAAAAGGGATATGAAGTTTATGTGATCATGACCCAGGCTGCCACGAAATTTGTGACTCCGCTTACGCTGCAGACTCTTTCGCAGCATCCTGTTTATGTGGAAATGTTTGATTCGCCACAGAGTTGGGAAATCGGGCATATCAGTCTTGCTCAACGTGCCGATGTGGTATTGGTAGCACCTGCCACAGCAAATTTTATTGCAAAACTGGCAGCAGGTCTGGCAGACGACCTTCTTTCGGCGACACTCCTTGCAACGAGGGCTCCTGTAATTATCGCACCGGCCATGAACGTAGGAATGTACGAAAACCCTATTTTTCAAAAATCGATGCAATTTTTAAAGGAACAGGGGTACTTTTTCGTGGAACCGGATGAAGGAAGGTTGGCCTGCGGCACGACCGGAAAGGGAAGGCTTGCAGAGTTGGATAAAATTGTTTCAGCCCTTGAGGAGATTTTTTCCGCCAAACATGAGTTGAGCGGAAAACATGTCCTCGTTACAGCAGGCCCGACCCGTGAACCGATCGATCCTGTGCGCTTTTTGTCCAACTACAGTTCCGGAAAGATGGGTTATGCCATTGCGCAGGAGGCAAGAGAACGGGGAGCCCGTGTCACACTGGTGAGCGGTCCCTGCCATCTAGAGCCGCCTGCGGGGGTGGACTTGATACCGGTCGAAACGGCCCAGGAAATGTTCGACGCTGTGATAAAACATTTCGACACTGCAGATGTTGTCATTAAGGCTGCAGCGGTAGCCGATTTCAGGCCGAGGCAAAGAGCCGCTGAAAAAATTAAAAAAGATGAGGCCGTTATGACTCTTGAGTTGGAGCGCACCCCCGACATTCTTCAGCATCTTGGTGACAATAAAAGGGATCAGGTTCTGGTTGGCTTTGCAGCGGAGACAGAAAATATAGTGGAGAACGCCAGGGCTAAATTAAAACGAAAAAATCTCGATCTTCTTGTTGCCAATGACCTGACCGAGGAAGGTGCCGGTTTTGGGGTGGACACCAATGTGGCAACACTGTTTTTTCCCGACGGAACGACCGTAAAACTTCCCAAGATGACGAAAAGAGAGTTAGCGCGTGCGATTATTGATCAAGTCATAAAGCTGCTGACAACGAAAAAAAGGATGGTGTGATATTTTGGCGAGGCGTTTATTTACTTCCGAATCGGTGACAGAGGGGCATCCCGATAAGATTGCTGACCAGATCTCTGATGCTATTCTGGATGCTATTTATGAAAAGGACAATTTGGCTCGTGTTGCCTGTGAAACCCTGGTAGCGACCGGCCTCGTTCTTGTTGCCGGGCAGATCACCACCGAATGCTATATCGACATTCCGCGGATTGTCAGAGAAACCGTCAGGGAAATCGGCTATACCAGGGCAAAATACGGGTTTGACTGTGATACTTGTGCCGTCATCACCTCCATAGAGGAGCAATCTCCTGATATTGCCCTGGGTGTCGACAGCGCCTTTGAAGTAAAAACGGGTGAAATTCAGTCGCAGGAGCTGGGAGCAGGGGACCAGGGGATGATGTTTGGTTACGCCACCGATGAGACTCCCGATTTGATGCCCATGCCGATCAACCTTGCTCACAACCTTGCCCGGCGGCTGGCCGAAGTGCGTAAAGAGCGGATTCTGCCTTATCTTCGTCCAGATGGAAAAACCCAGGTAACCGTAGAATACGAAGATGACAGGCCACTGCGGGTGGATGCGGTTGTCGTATCGGCCCAGCATCGACCGGATGTGCCGCTGGAGCGGATCAAGCAAGATATTATCGAGCAGGTGATTAAAACCACCATTCCACCCGAATACATCGATCAGAAAACGCGTTTCTATGTCAACCCGACAGGCCGTTTCGTCATCGGTGGGCCTCAAGGAGATACGGGATTGACCGGCCGTAAGATCATCGTCGATACCTATGGAGGTATGGCGCGGCATGGGGGGGGTGCTTTTTCCGGAAAGGATCCCACCAAAGTCGACCGCTCCGCATCCTATTTTGCCAGGTATGTTGCCAAAAATATTGTAGCTGCGGGTTTGGCCCGGCGTTGCGAAGTGCAGTTTGCCTATGCCATCGGTGTTGCCAACCCCATTTCCATTTCGGTGGACACCTTTGGGACGGGAGTTATTCCTGACGATGCTATCTGCCGGTTGATTAAGGAGATATTTGATTTTAAACCTTCCTCTATTATCAGGGCGTTGGATTTGCGCCGACCTATCTACAAGCAGACCGCTGCCTACGGGCATTTCGGGCGTTCGGATCTCGACCTTCCCTGGGAGAAGGTAGACCGGGCCGAATACCTCCGAAAAGAAGCGGCAACTTTGGCAAGGTAATAATCTTATTCCTGCTTAATTCCTAACCTTTTGACACTGGAGAAGGCTGCGTTTGTGCAGCCTTTTTTCCCTGTTATAATAGGGAATTGAGAAGATTAGAAGTATTGAGAGTTACTGGAGGAAGTTTCAGTGGGGGAAGCATGTGCAGAAGTAACCGTTGATATCAATCATCCTTCTCTTGACCATTTTTTCTACTACCGGGTTCCTCCCCATTTGCCTAAGCCGGAAATTGGAAGCCGGGTGGTAGTCCCTTTTGGGTCCCTCATCGTTGATGGGTGGATCATCGGGTACAGTGAACCTCCAGGCGGAATTCATTTAAAGGAGATTCTTTCAGTTAGTTCTGATCCCGGTTTGACTTCTGAACTCTTGACGATCGGGCGCTGGATGGCGGATTATTACGTGCAGCCTCTGGCTGAAATATTAAAACTGATGACTCCACCAGCAAAGCCTTTGAGGAATTTAAAAACACAGACCGGTCAAGATACGCTTACCTTTACCCGCCCGCAACGGCTTGTACTTTCAGGGGAACAGGTTAAGGCGTTGCGTGAGATTGAGGTTGCTCTTCAAGCCGGTTGTTTTAAACAATTTTTGCTGCACGGAGTTACCGGTAGCGGGAAAACCGAGGTCTACCTGCGGGCGGCGGCCACTGCTGTGTCCATGAACCGCCAGGTGCTCTACCTGGTACCCGAAATCGCTCTTACCCCCCAGGCGGATGCATGGTTTCGAAGCGTCCTCGGGGATCAGGTGGCGATCTGGCATAGCAGGCAGGGACTTTGTGAAAAATACCAAGTTTATGAGGACATCAAGTTGGGGAGGGTGAAGATACTCATCGGCCCCCGATCGGCGGTTTTTGCCCCCTTTCAGAACTTAGGTCTGATTATCGTTGATGAAGAGCACGATCCCTCTTACAAACAGCAGGAACAGCCTTACTACCATGCCCGTGACGTTGCCTGTCAGCGCGCCCGTTACAACAGGGCGGTCCTTGTGCTCGGGAGTGCCACTCCCTCCCTGGAAAGCTTTACGCATGCCGTCAAAGGCAATTACAGGATGTTGACCATGCACCAGAGACCTTCAGGACGTAAGTTGCCCCGGATCACTGTTATTGATCTCAGATCTGAACACCGGGCAGGGAGTTCTGGTTTGATAAGCCGGTATTTGCGGGAGCAGATTGCGCTCCGCCTGGAACGAAAAGAACAGGTGATCCTGTTTCTCAATCGCCGGGGGTATGCACCACTCGTCTTCTGTTCTGAGTGCGGCTATGTGTTAAGGTGTAAACACTGCTCCATATCTCTTGTTTATCATCAAGCTACCCGAAGCCTGCAGTGCCACTATTGCAACCATAAAACTTCCCTGCCGGACCGCTGCCCCTGGTGTGGGTGTTCAAAGAGGTTATCTTTTCTGGGAACCGGGATCCAAAGGGTCGAACAGGAAATCAGAAGTTTGTATCCCGGTGCAAGCCTGCAGCGGCTTGATTTTGATACGACCCGAAAAAAAGGATCTTTTTCCAGAATATTAGGCGAATTTGCAAGAAGAGAAACCGACATCCTGCTTGGTACCCAGATGGTGGCAAAGGGTCATGATTTCCCCTGGGTAACCCTGGTAGGAGTATTGAATGCAGATCTGGCCCTGAATCTTCCCGATTACCGGGCTGCAGAGAGAACCTATCAACTGCTTGCCCAGGTTGCCGGCCGGGCCGGCCGCGGCCAATTGCCCGGGGAGGTTGTTGTGCAGACTTATTTCCCTGACCATTATAGTATTGTGGCAGCCTGCAGCAATGACTATAATGTGTTCTACAAGGAGGAAGCCCGGTCCCGGGAATTTCTCGGGTATCCCCCTTTTGGGGATTTAATACGCTTGCGACTTACCGGAGAAAAAGAACAGGAGGTTGCCTCGTTGGCGATGGCCCTGGCGGAGGACCTGCGAAGTATATTTCAAAACGAAAACCTGACCGTCCTGGGGCCTGCCCAATCTCCTGTCCGGCGTGTGAAAAACCGCTTCAGGTGGCAGCTAATCCTGAAGGGGGATTGTAGCGGCATTCACGGCAAGCTTCGTGCATGCATTCAGGGCTACCGGAAAAAAACTAATGTTATAATTGGTATTGAAGTTGATCCTTATGGATTTTAATAAATTGCATTAGATTTTGCGCTGCGAGGTGTCTCAAAAACTATGGCGGTATACAGAATTGTGGAGCTGGGGGATCAGGTGCTGCGCGAAAAGGCACGTCCGGTTCCTGTGATTAACAAGAACATCCTCAAGCTGCTGGATAACCTGGCCGATACCATGTATGCTGCAAAGGGGGTGGGTTTGGCTGCTCCCCAGATCGGTATTTCCAAACGGGTTATCGTGGTGGATGCCGGAGATGGCCTGCTGGAGCTTGTTAATCCTGAGATAATCGGCAGTCGTGGGGAAGATATTGCGGTAGAGGGCTGCCTGAGCATCCCGGGGGTAGCCGGAGAGGTCAAGCGTGCCGAACAGGTAGAAGTCAAGGGTTTGGACCGTGCTGGAAAAGTTGTCAAAGTTCGAGCCAACGGCTTACTGGCGCGTGCGCTTCAACACGAGATCGATCACCTTGACGGTATTCTCTTTATCGACAAGGCGATCAGGTTCATCGACAGCAAAGAATCCTGAGGGGCGTAGAACAAATTGGACATCCTGTTTATGGGAACGTCGGAATTTGCAATACCAACTTTGGAGATGCTCCGGAACAGCAGATGGCCTCTTCTGGGGGTGGTCACCCAGCCCGATCGACCCCGGGGAAGGGGGCGAAAACTGGCTGCACCTCCCGTTAAGCAATATGTGGAGGGAACGGGAATTCCCGTTTACCAGCCGGGATCTTCCGGGGAACTTGCGAAAATTCTCACAAGCGGGCAGATAAAACCTGCCGTCATCGTAGTCGTTGCCTATGGCCGGCTGCTCTCTTCCCAGATCTTGAAAACACCACCGTTAGGATGTATCAATCTTCATCCATCCCTGCTTCCCGCATATCGCGGGGCTGCTCCCATGCAGAGAGCGATTATCAATGGAGAAACCAGGACCGGGATCACCACAATGTACTTAAACGAGGAGATGGACGCCGGAGATATCATCCTGCAGGAAGAAATTGAAATTGGCCAGGATGAGACTTACGGTGAATTTGCAAGCCTGGCAGCGAAAAGAGGTGCCGCTCTCATGTTCAAGACTTTAACCCTGATCGAAGAGGGGAAAGCGCCGCGCCTTTCCCAGGACCATAGCCGGGCGACTTACGCTCCTCCGCTTAAAGCGGAGGAAGAAAGAATCGACTGGACCCGCAGCGCCAAAAGGATCTACAACCTGATCAGGGGTATGAATCCCCGGCCTGGGGCGTATACTTTGTTTAGAGGAAATAATCTCAAAATATGGCGCGCAAGGCCAGAGGACGGCGTTAGTGAGCATTTCAGGCCCGGTCAGGTTGTGGATGCCGATCCGAAGACGGGTTTTACTGTGCAAACGGGTAATGGGCGGCTTTTAATCACCGAAGTGCAGCCGGCCGGCCGTTCTCATATGAGCGGTGCCGAATTTGTTCGCGGCTATAAAATATTTCGGGGTTTCCTGCTGGGAGAGTAAGCGGTTGCCGTGCGCGTCAAGAAGCGGCTGTTTATAGGTTTGCTGGGCGCGGCAGTAGGGTTGATCCTGATCCTGCTTATTTTTATAACTTACCTGATGATAAACTGGGATCAACCCATCAATCGTATCATTCTTTTAATCGTATGCCTGTTGATAATTGTTATTTTAGGAGTGATCTCTTCCGGAATTGCGGGTATCGTTCTTACCATCTGGAGCGCCAGGACAATACCATCCCTGCGGCATTCTATGCGGGTAACCCTCAATCTTTTGTTTCCGGTTGCCCTGATGCTGGGGAGAATCCTTGGAATCAGCCAGGAGAGAATACGGGGCTCCTTTATCGAGGTAAATAATCAACTGGTACGGGCACGGCGGGAGGTCTTTGCGGCAGACCAGATTCTGGTTTTAGCTCCCCACTGCCTCCAGAACGCCGAATGCCCCCACAAAATTACGCTGCACGCCGATAATTGTAAAAGGTGCGGAAAGTGCCAGGTGAGTGAACTGCTATCGCTGCGGGACAGGTATGGAATAAATCTTTCCTTTGCTACAGGTGGAACCCTGGCGCGCCGCTTTGTACAGATCTACAAACCGCGTGCTATTATCGCCATTGCCTGTGAAAGAGATCTGGCAAGCGGGATTCAAGACACCAACCCGCTGCCTGTTCTTGGAATTCTCAACGAACGGCCCAACGGGCCCTGCTTCAATACCCGTGTAAATCTTCTGAAGGTGGAAGAAGCGGTGCTGTACTTTTTAAAATCTGTTCCCATGTCTAATGGCTAAAACTCAATTTATTGAGGTGGATCATCACCGTTGAAGGAGCAGGATCTATTCCATCGCGTTTATTCGGCCAGGGACGGTTCGCTGCGGGTGCTGCTAGCGGTAGAAAAGGAAGGGGCCTACGCCAACCTTGCTCTGCAGAAGCTTCACTCCAAGCACAGGATGAAGCCCTCCGATACTGCTTTGCTAACAGAACTGGTTTACGGTACCCTACGCTGGCGAAATAATCTTGACTGGGTGATCAACCAATTCAGCAAACTGCCTGTCGACAGGATGAATTATATTGTTCGCAATATACTGCGAATGGGTGTTTACCAGTTGCTTTTCCTGGAACGCATTCCCCCGTCCGCGGCCTGCAACGAGTCGGTAAAGCTGGCAAAGGCGTGGGGGCTGGAGCGGCTGGCCGGCTTTGTAAACGGAATCTTACGCAGTGTTGTTCGAAACCGGGATCAGATCGTTTATCCACCTTTAAGAGAAAACCCCGGTCTCCACATAAGCATCAAATACTCCCATCCTCACTGGCTCGTGGAGCGCTGGCTGAAGCGCTTTGGGGAAGAGGAAACAAGATCGTTGTGCAAGGCCGATAATGAGAGACCGCCCTTTGTTTTGCGATGCAACACCTTGAGGACAACACCGGAAAAGCTCTGCCGGGAACTGAAAAAAAATAATATAGAGGCTGCACCCAGTCCCTATATCCCGGAGGGAGTAAGGGTGTCGCACATAACTTCTTTGCCAGAGCTACCCTTTTTTAGGGATGGTTATTTTGTTGTACAGGACGAAAGCTCCATGCTTGCCTCTCTCGTCCTGAACCCAAGAGCGGGTTCCTTTGTTATCGACTCCTGTAGCGGTCCCGGGGGTAAGACGACGCATCTGGCCCAAATTATGAATAATAGAGGAAAAATCTTAGCCCTTGACGTACATGAACATCGACTGCAGTTAATTGCCGAAACGGCTGAACGGTTGGGTATTACTATTATAGAGAGGCAGCTGCTGGACGCCCGGTTGATCCCTCAGGAGTTGCGGGGAAAGGCGGACTATGTCCTAGTTGATGCACCCTGCTCCGGACTCGGTGTGATCAGGAGGCGCCCTGACCTGCGCTGGAGGGTGGCGCCTGATGATCTATCACTTTACTCCCAACAACAACTGGAGATTCTTAAAGGCGCAGCAATCACTTTGAAAACAGGCGGTGTATTGGTGTATAGCACATGTTCCACAGAACCGGAGGAAAATCAGGATGTGATTGCCCGATTTTTAAGGGAAACGGAGGGATTTCAGCTCGAGGATATAACAGGCCTGATCCCCTTTCCGCTTGTTTATGAAGAGGATTGCCGGACGGCAAGATCCGGTTATCTCCAGTTGCTGCCGCACCGGCACGGAACCGATGGTTTTTTTATAGCACGCTTGCGCAAGACAGAGAAGGGTAGGTGAGACAATGGGTTTGCAGGACCTGGAACGCCTGTTGTCCAACTTTTGGGAAGGCATTTTTTTGAAATCATCCCGCCAGGTACAACCGGTTGAAATGGCGCGCGCCCTTATCCGGGAAATGGCCCAGCAAAGACGTGTCAGCGTATCCCGCATCTATGCCCCAAATATTTTTACAATCAGTCTGGGAGCCGATGATTTTGAGAAAACCGCACCCCTGCAAGCTGCGCTCAGTCAGGAACTGGAGGAGCACATCAGCTATAAAGCGGCCGAAAAGGGATTTACCTTGATCGGCAGGCCAAGGGTTTCTTTCGAAGAAGATCGAACTCTTGGAATTGGGGAAATTCGGGTTCGCTCCAGTTATGCTGCAACGGATAATGCTACAGTTGCGCCGAATAGCGAGGAAAACGTTCCCGAGCCGGAGCGCAGTGATGTTCAGCGTTTTGATCATACCATGATCTTTAGGAAAGAAGAAAAAGAGTTCCCGGAACGGAGAAAGATCATTCTCAGCGTAATACAAGGCCCCGATCAGGGCAAAAAATTTACCCTTGAAGGGGAGGGCCCCTTTATGATCGGACGTAAAAGCACAAATCATGTCGTTCTTTCGGATATAAATGCATCTCGCGAGCACGCTCTTCTGGAATACCGGAACGGAGAGCTCTACCTCATCGATTTAAACAGCAGGAACGGTACCTTTGTTAACGGCAGCGGGATTGACCAGAAAAGCGTGGAGATCGGTGATCAAATTCAGATCGGGGAGAACTTGCTGCAGATCGAAGGGGGCTGAACCGTGCTCTGGATCATACTCGCCCTGAGGTATGTGGTTCTCTTGCTGCTTTACATTTTTTTTATTGCCCTGCTCCTGTACTTGAAACAACACGCCGGTATTAAGGTAAAAAACCCCAAACACTCCCTTGCGGTACTTGCTTCCGGCTGCTTTTCGGTGAAGGTGGGAAGAGAGTGGGATGTAGAAAACGAAACGGTTATCGGGAGGGACCCGGGCTGCCCGATCAGCATACCGGATCCTTATGTTTCCTTGCGACATGCAAGGATCTTTAAGGTAAGCGGGATTTACATGGCGGAGGATTTGGGCAGCAGGAACGGCACTTTCTTAAATGGCGAGCGGGTTGTGGGTCCCACACCTGTCAAACCCGGGGATAGGCTGAGGATTGGCCGGGTGGTGTTCGGCTTCAATCCCCCCTCGCGGATCCGGGAAGACCGGGGCATCTCTTCTTTGTTTCTTTATCCGGGCCTGATCCTCGCTGCAGGGGGTGTAGCCCTTTACCTGAATAGATTTCTTTCCCCGCACCACTTTGCCGCATTACTGAGTGTAGCATTTTTTCTCAGCATGGGTTCTCTGTTTTCTTTTATCAAGGGGAGAGGGGATCCGCTTATTTTTTTGCTGATAGGAATCCTGTCATCTCTGGGACTGATCTTTTTGTACAGGATCAATCCTGCTTTTGGGCTTCGGCAGTCTTACTGGGTCCTGACGGGTATCGCCGCCTTCTGGATTGCGCGTATTTTCTTGCGTCATTATGAAAGGTTAACCGAGTACAAATATTTATTTATGGCCCTTGGGGTTCTTTTTCTTTTATTGACCATATTGTTGGGAACCGAAGCGGGCGGGGCCCGGAGCTGGCTCTCTTTGGGCTCTTTCCGCTTTCAGCCTTCCGAATTGGTGAAAATATTTATGGTTATCTATCTGGCAGGCTACCTCGATGAAAACCGGGAGATTCTCACCCGGGGGACCAGGCGGTTCGGGCCTTTTTTAATTCCCGACTGGCCTTATCTGGGTCCGCTTTTGGCGGCATGCGGGCTGTCTCTTCTGCTTTTGGTCTTCCAGCGCGACCTCGGGATGGCCCTTCTGTTTTTTGCGATCTTTTTGACAATGGTCTATGCTGCAACCGGGCGCCTCTCTTACCTGTTGAGCGGGGTTTTGCTCTTTGCTGCCGGCGCCTGGCTCATGTTTCTCATATTTCCACACGTCCAGGAAAGGATAGCGGTATATCTCAACCCCTGGAAGTTTTCTGATAGCGGGGGCTACCAGATCATCCAATCCCTCTTTGCCCTGGGAGGCGGTGGTGTGTTTGGCTGGGGTTTGGGGAGCGGTTTTCCTGAATTGATACCTGCTGTGCACACTGATTTTATATTTCCTCTTCTGGGGGAGGAAATGGGCCTGGCCGGCGCCCTGGGTGTTGTTTTTATTTACGCCGTCTTGATCTGGAGGGGGCTGCAAATTGCCCTGATTACCCCCGATGATTTTGGGCGCCTGCTGGCATTTGGATGCAGTTCCCTCTTGGCCCTGCAGGCGTTGATCATTCTGGGGGGAGTGACCAACCTGATACCGCTGACGGGTATTCCCTTGCCCTTCCTGAGCTATGGAGGAAGTTCCTTTGTTTCTAACTGTTTTTTATTTGGAATACTGACCAAAATCGGCGAAGGGGAATAGAAGATGCAGAAGGCCATAAAAGGGTTCAGGTTTTTTATAATCGGATGCTTCGTCCTGTATGCAATTTACCTTATTTATTTTGTTGTCTGGAGGGCCCCCGTCCTTAACCGGAAAGGTGCCAACCCTCGCCCATGGATCCTTGAGAGTCGTATCCAGAGAGGAGGAATTTTTGCGAGAGGGGGCGAAAAGATAGCGGAGAGTCTTCCCGTTGGGGAGCATTTTACCAGAAAATACTATTATGGGAGGATCTATGCCCAGATCACCGGATATGAATCGAAACGTTTGGGAAAGACAGGGCTGGAGAGCTCCTACGATGACCAACTGTTGGGATTGAAAGGCTCTCTCAAGAAAAGCCTCGAAGTGCGCTGGGGTGTCAGGGGAATCAGGGGAAACGACCTTTACCTTACAGTCGATCATCAGCTCCAGTTGAAGGCATGGGATCTGCTCTCACCATATACCGGGGCGGCGGTCGTTCTGAATCCTAAGAACGGAGAGATACTCGCCCTGGTGAGTTCGCCGAGTTTCGATCCCGATCCTTTATATCTGGAGAAAAACTGGGAGACGGTAAAAAGGGAGCCCGGTCGCCCTCTTGTTAACAGGGCAACCGTTGGGTTGTACCCCCCTGGTTCGATTCTTAAAATTGTCACTGCTGCCGCAGGGTTGAAAAAGTTTCCCGGTCTTGAGGACAGTGTATATGATTGTCGTGGGGAAATAAAAATTCATGGTAGAATTTTAAAGGACCTGCGCTCTCATGGATTGGTGGATTTAAAACGCGCCCTGGCGGTGTCCTGTAACAGTTATTTTGCCAATCTCGGCCTTCGCCTGGGAGCAGGCGATTTCGCGGATGGCCTTGCTGCTTTTGGCTGGGGTCAGGATTATGCACTGGAAGTGCCGACACAAACAATTCCCCTTCCCAGGGAGAGTTTCTCTAAACCCGAAGGACTTGCGGAGGCTGCCATAGGACAGGGTAAGATCGTAGTCAGTCCCTTGTTTATGGCCATGGTGGCCGGAGCCATCGGCAATGACGGCGTTATGATGAAACCCTACCTTGTGCGAGAGATTCGAAGCCATGAAGGATCTGTTATCTGGAAGGCGCAGCCTCAAATATTCAGATTGGCTGTATCTCCCGAAATAGCTGCCAAGGTACGGGATGCCATGATAGAGGTTGTGAGAAACGGGACAGGGACCGCGGCAGCCCTTCCCGGGATTGAGGTGGCGGGGAAAACCGGTTCGGCGGAGAATCCGACCGGAAAAACCCATGCCTGGTTTGTGGCTTTTGCTCCCGCCCGGGATCCCCAGGTGGTTGTAAGCGTTATAATTGAACACGGGGGACAGGGCGGGAGAGCGGCTGCCCCCATCGCCAGGGAATTGATGAGAACTGCCTTAGCCCGAAGGGGGTTATAGCGCATGGTTGGAAAAATTCTCGGCAACAGGTATGAAATTATCGCCAAGCTCGGTTCAGGGGGGATGGCCAACGTTTACCAGGCAAAAGACAGGGTCCTGAACCGGATTGTCACGGTCAAGATCCTGCGCGGTGAACTGGCTGAAGACAAGGATTTTGTACGGCGTTTTCAGCTCGAGGCCCAGGCGGTCGCCAGCCTGTCTCATCCAAACATAGTGAGCATCTATGATGTGGGGGAGGAAGGCGGTCTTCCCTACCTGGTGATGGAATACGTGGAAGGCTTTAATTTGAAAGAGATTATCAAACGGGAGGGAAAGCTGTCTCCGGGAGAAACCATCAACATAGGCATCCAGGTGTGTGCCGCCCTGGCACACGCCCACGAAAAGGGGATTATTCACAGGGATATCAAGCCCCATAATATACTGGTTATGCCCGGTGGGCGGGTAAAGGTGGCGGATTTCGGTTTGGCCCGGGTCCTGTCTTTGCCGGCTGCCACGGTAACTCAGTCGGGGACGGTGATGGGATCCGTTCATTATTTTGCACCGGAACAGGCCAGGGGTGAGGAGGTGGGCCCTAAGTCGGACCTCTATTCCCTCGGGGTTGTTCTGTATGAAACCGTTGCCGGGCATGTGCCCTTTCAAGGCGACAACCCGATATCGGTTGCTTTGAAACACTTACAGGAACAACCACCTTCACTCCGCAAAGAAAACCCGACCGTCCCCCGCAGTCTGGAGGAGATTATTTTCAAGGCTATGGCCAAAGATCCGGACCAACGCTTTGCCTCTGCCCGGGAGATGCAAAACGCTCTGGCGGGGGGCTCTGTTGTGGAGCAGAATGGGTTCGATGAAAATGAGCGCACCCGTTTCCTCCACATCGATCCCGAAAATGAACTAAGTGCTTCCAGGAGCAGGCGGCGTCTCCATCCCGCCGCATGGGTTGCTTTAGGTATCTTCTTCCTGCTTCTGGTTGCCGCAGGCTTATGGGCTTTTTCTAAGTGGTTTTTCGTCGAAGATGCAGTCGTTCCCGATGTGACCCATATGCAGTTGGCACAGGCAGAGGCAAAACTGAAGGAAGCAGGTTTTCGGGTGCAAAAAATCGTTGAGGTGTTTAATGCCGATATCGCTGCCGGTGTTGTGTTCAGGCAGGACCCGGTGGGCAACTTCAGGGCGAAAAAGGGCAGCGGCGTCAACCTGTGGGTGAGCAAGGGGGCACGCCTTGTCTGGCTGCCCGATGTTACCGGTTTCCCGCTGAGTGAAGCGAAAATGATGCTCGAGGAAAGAGAGGGCAGATTCCGGGTTACCGTGACCGAAGTCAACAGCGATACGGTCAAAGCAGACACTGTTATTTCCCAAGAGCCTCCCGGTGACCGGAACGTTAAGGAGGGAACCGAGGTTAAGCTCATAGTCAGTAAAGGCCCCGCCAACCTGGTCATGCCTTCCCTGTTGGGGCAGACGGTCGAACAGGCCAGAACCATACTCTCGAGGATGGGATTAAGTTTAGGGGTGATTAGAGAAGAATCGAGCAGCCAGTATCCGCAGGGGACCATCTCCAGTCAGAGCATAAGCGAGGGAACTCCCGTTAAGGCCGGTGATACGGTTGATGTTGGGGTTAGTCAGGGTCCCGGCCCGATGCAGCATACTGTTCCACTGCAATTCAAGGTGAATAGCCCCGGTGTGGTAAAAGTGGTAATAAACGACTCCCGCGGGAGCCGGGTTGCCTACGAAGGGGAACACCTGACCGGGGATAAAATTGAGAAAGAATTTGTTGTGTATGGTTCGGGAGAAATATTAATCTACTTCCAGGACCAGCTAAAGCGAACAATTCCGGTAGAATAATTCAAGGGAGGTATTCATGCATCAGGGTCTGATTGTAAAGGGGTACGGCGGTTTTTATTTCGTGCAGTCGGATCGAGGGATCTGCCGGTGCAGGGGGCGCGGGCGCCTGAAAATGAGTGAACAATCCCTCCTGGTAGGAGACCATGTTCTCTTTACCCTGGTGGAAAATGGATCCGGCGTCATCGAAAGGGTCTTGCCGCGCAAAAACACCCTGAGCCGCCCTCCTGTGGCCAATGTGGATCAGGCGATACTGGTATTTGCTCTGGCCAACCCAGAACCGGACCTAAAGTTGCTGGACCGGCTTCTCATCTTGTGCGAAGTAGAAAGAATAAGTATTCTGATCTGTTTTAATAAAGCGGATCTGGTCTCCGGACGGTTCCCTTCAGAGCTTGCCGGTATCTACCGGAGTGCAGGTTATGAGGTAATCTTTACGTCTGCCGTTAAAAAAACGGGCATAGAGAGCCTGCGGGAAAAGGTAAAGGGAAAGATATCTGTGGTGGCGGGGCCTTCCGGTGCGGGGAAGTCTACTCTCCTCAATGCCCTGGAACCGGGGATGGCTTTGAAAACCGGGGAGATCAGTTCCAAGCTGAAAAGGGGAAGGCACACAACACGACATGTGGAACTGCTTCCTGTTGCCGGCGGTTTTATCGCCGATACTCCCGGCTTCAGCAATCTTTACCTTCCTGACATGAAAAGGACGGAACTGGGTCGCTATTTTCCCGAAATAAGCGATCTGGCAGGGCAGTGCCGTTTTTTGGACTGCTTACATTACCAGGAACCGGACTGTGCCGTCAAGGCCGCCATTGATAAGGGGATCATCAGCCGGTGCCGTTATCAGAACTACGTGACCTTCCTAGCGGAGGTTATGGCCAGGGAGCGAATCTACGAATGAAAATAAGGATTGCGCCGTCTATTTTGAGTGCCGACTTTGCCAATCTGGCTCCCCAGGTTCACCTTCTCGAAGCAGGTGGAGCCGATTACCTTCATTTAGACGTGATGGACGGGAAATTTGTACCGAACCTGACTTTTGGTCCTCCTGTCGTAAAATCTCTCCGGAGAGTCACAGGCCTGCCCTTTGATGTACACCTCATGGTGCAGGAGCCTGAGCATTTTCTCGAGCCATTTACCGATGCGGGGGCAGATATTCTGACGGTTCATGCGGAGGTTTGTCCTCATCTGTATCGTGTGGTTCAAAGCATCAAGGGCCTGGGTCTGCGGGCTGGGGTTGCTTTAAACCCTGCCACACCTTTGCATGTTATGGAGTATGTTCTGGATCAGGTGGATTTGGTGCTGTTAATGACTGTAAATCCCGGGTGGGGAGGACAGGCGTTTATCCAGCAGGTATGCCGGAAGATCGAGAAAATGAGAAGGATGATCGACGACTCCGGTTTTAAGGTGGAGTTGGAAGTTGACGGTGGTATCAATCTGTCAACCATTGAAAGCGTCGTCGCAGCCGGAGCCGATTCTCTTGTAATAGGTTCCGCTCTTTTCAAGGGGGCCGATTTGGCAGGGATGGTTCGGGAGTATCGAAAGACGGCGGAGAAGGTTTGCTGTATTCACAGGAGAAAGGTTGACGAGTTTTAACCGGCAGGTATACAATTTATTTGCATGAAGGTTCCTTCGGGGGCCGGTGAAATTCCGCACCGGCGGTGTGTCTCCGGCAGAGGAGGCGAGCCCGCGAGCCCGGTTAGCAAGGCCGGGTTGACCCGGTGAGAATCCGGGGCCGACAGTAAAAGTCTGGAAGGGAGAAGGGAGCTTTTTATGTTTATACCCTTTCTTTAAACCCGGCCCTTCATCAGCGGGTTTTATTATTTTTCACATCTGTGGGATGGGGGGAGACTCATGTCAGAGGATACCGCTTATATGGAGCGAGCGCTGGAATTAGCTGCCATGGCGCGGGGCAGGACTTCCCCGAATCCGCTGGTTGGAGCGGTTGTGGTGCGGGATGGAGAAATAGTCGGGGAAGGATATCACCAAAAAGCGGGAACTCCTCATGCCGAGATCCATGCTCTCCGCCAGGCCGGCGAAAAAGCTAAGAACGCCGTGCTTTACGTCACTTTAGAGCCCTGCTGCCATTATGGTAAAACTCCGCCTTGCACCGATGCAATTATCCGCGCAGGTATTAAAAAAGCCGTAGTAGCCGTGAAGGATCCCAATCCCCTGGTGGCGGGCAAGGGAATACAGGCATTGCAGGATGCCGGAATTGAGGTAAGCCTGGGCATGTTAGAGGCACGGGCACGCCGTCTTAATGAGGCGTTTTTCAAGTATATGGTGGAAAGGCGCCCCTTTGTTACCCTTAAAGCGGCTATGAGCCTTGATGGAAAGATCGCTACCTCCAGCGGTGATTCCAAGTGGATTACCGGAGTGGAGGCACGGGAATATGTTCACAGGCTGCGGGCGGAAAACGACGCCATCATGGTGGGGATCGGAACCGTTCTGGCCGATGATCCGCTTCTTACCGTCAGGCTTCCGGGGGAAGACAGGAAGCCGCTCCGCCTTGTGGTAGACAGCGGCCTGCGTATACCATTGACGTCCCGCCTGGTTCGGACGGCCCGGGAGGTGCCAACGGTGGTGGCGGCTGCCAAAGGGAAATGTCAGGCTGAGAAAAAAGAGAAGTTGGAGTCTGCGGGTGTGGAGGTGTGGGAACTGCCGGAAGAGGAGGGGAGGGTCGGCCTTTGTTCGTTGCTGGAGGAACTGGGGAAGAGAGGTGTTTTGAGCGTTCTCCTGGAAGGAGGCTCAACTTTGAACGCCGCTGCCCTGGCTGCGGGGATCGTTGACAAGTTTATCTTCTTTTATGCTCCCAAGATTATTGGGGGGAAGGGTGCTCCCGGCCCCTTTGGCGGCACAGGGATAAATTTCTTAAATGACGCCATCGAGATTAAGGAATTAAGCTGGGAAAAGATTGGGTCGGATCTGATGCTGGTCTGTTATCCGGCAAAGCCGACTGAGGAGTGACATCCTTGTTTACGGGTCTGGTTGAAGAAATAGGGATTGTTCGAAGCGTAGTAAAAAGCCAACTATCAGCTTTGCTGACCATAAAGGCAGGCAAGGTTTTGGATGAATTAGAGGAGGGGGACAGCATTGCCGTAAACGGAGTCTGCCTGACGGTAACGGGTTTTTCGGGAGACAACTTTACCGTCGACGTGATGGCGGAAACCCTCGCCAAAACAAATCTCGGCCAGTTGCACGAAGGAAGCCGGGTTAACCTGGAAAGGGCTTTAAAGGTTGGAGACAGGTTAGACGGCCATTTTGTTACCGGACATGTGGATGCCACCGGCACCGTCCTCAGCCGGAGGGATCGCGGCATTGCGGCAGAAATCTGGATCAGCATCCCGGAGGGAATGGAAAAGTATTTTATTCCGCAGGGATCTGTAGCTGTAGATGGCGTTAGCTTGACCGTTGCAGCATTGAGCCCGGACGCTTTCATGGTCAGCCTGATTCCCCATACCCAAAAGATAACCACCCTTGGTTCCTGGAGGGCCGGGGATAAAGTGAATATTGAAGCCGACGTGCTGGGCAAGTACATCTATCATTTATTCACAAAAAGGGGAAGAGTAGAGAAAAAGAGGATAACGCCGGAGTTTCTGGTTGAACACGGATTCTTCTAACCTTTGTTACCCTTAGGAGGGAGTAAATATGGCAGGTAATTTCAAGTTTAACACCATCGAAGAGGCTATTGAGGAAATCAAGGCGGGCCGGATGGTCATAGTGGTGGACGACGAGGACAGGGAAAATGAAGGGGATCTGGTTATAGCAGCAGAGAAGGTTACTCCCGATGCGATTAACTTTATGGCCACCTACGGCAAAGGCCTGATCTGCATGCCTGTTACAGGAGAACGCCTGGACGAACTGGAAATACAGCCGATGGTGGCTCAGAACACGGATAGCCTCGAAACTGCCTTTACCGTTTCGGTGGACGCGGCCACGGTAACCACAGGGATCTCCGCATTTGAACGGGCCCTTACGGTGAAAACGATCATAGATCCCAGAACAAAGCCTCACGACCTCCGGCGGCCGGGCCATATTTTCCCGCTCCGGGCCAAAGAGGGGGGTGTTTTGAGGAGGGCCGGGCATACCGAGGCTGCGGTGGATCTGGCCCGCCTGGCGGGGCTCTATCCTGCAGGAGTAATCTGCGAAATAATGAATGACGACGGCACCATGGCGCGGGTTCCTGCCCTCTTTGAGTTTGCAAGAAAACATGGCCTGAAAATCATCACCATTGCAGATCTCATCGAATACCGCCGCCGCACGGAAAAGTTGATTCGCAGGGTTGCAACCACCCATCTCCCGACAAAGTACGGCGATTTTACCGCCGTTGCCTATGAAACCATCCTTGATCACAACTGTCACATTGCCCTGGTTAAAGGGGAGATTACCCCGGATCGCCCCGTCCTGACCAGGGTCCATTCCGAGTGTTTGACTGGGGACGTGTTCGGCTCTCTCAGGTGCGACTGTGGCGAACAGCTGGCCCAGGCCCTGCGGATGATTGCCAAAGAGGGAACCGGTGTCATCCTCTACATGCGTCAGGAGGGCCGGGGGATTGGTTTGTTGAATAAGATTCGCGCTTACAATCTTCAGGACAAGGGGTGCGACACGGTGGAGGCCAATGAACTGCTCGGTTTTCCACCTGACCTGAGGGATTACGGTTTCGGGGCGCAGATTCTTGTGGACCTGGGGTTGAAAAAAATCAGGCTGCTCACAAACAACCCGAGGAAAATAGCAGGTCTCGAGGGTTACGGGCTCGAAATTGTGGAAAGAGTGCCTATTGAGATTCCACCCGTTGCCGAGAATCAGCGGTACCTGAAAACGAAAAAGGAAAAATTAGGGCATCTACTTGCCCTGAGAAAATAGAAAGGAGCATGTTTCATGGTAAGAACCTTTGAAGGAAAATTATTGGGACAGGGACTGCGGATTGGGATCGTTGTGGCAAGGTTTAACGAGTTTATCACCAGCAAACTGCTCAGTGGAGCTCTTGATATGCTGTACAGGCATGGGGTAGAGGACGATCTGATTGAAATAGCCTGGGTACCGGGTGCTTTCGAAATTCCTCTTGCTGCTAAAAAAATGATCGGGCGCGGCTATGACGGTGTTATCTGCCTCGGTGCGGTGATCAGGGGGGCCACTCCTCACTTTGATTATATTGCCAGCGAGGTTACGAAAGGGATTGCCCAGGTGGGTCTCGAGGCAGGTGTTCCGGTGGTCTACGGCTTGATCACCGCCGATACCCTGGAACAGGCCATTGAACGGGCGGGAACAAAAGCAGGCAACAAGGGTGCTGATGCTGCCCTCACTGTTCTGGAAATGATCAACCTTTTTAAAGAATTAAGAGGGAATTCGGGAATACAGGTGTAAATACAGGTGTAAAGGGGAATCCTGATGCGGATTGGAATTATCAGCGACACCCATGGGTCGATTTCTGCCTGGGAAAAGGTTATTTCTTCTGTTTTTAAAGATGTGGATTTGATCATCCATGCAGGGGATGTTTTGTATCACGGTCCGCGTAACCCCCTGCCGGACGGATATGATCCCCAGAAGCTGGCCGCGGCTATCAATTCTTCCAGGATCCCGATCATTATCTCCAGGGGGAATTGTGATGCCGAAATCGATCAGATGCTGGTGGCATGGCCGTTGCAATCCCCATATGCTTTTCTGCAAATAGAAAGCCTGCGCTTTTTGGTGAATCATGGGCACCGGCTGGCGCCACATGATATGCAGACGCAGGCTGAACGTCATGGGGTTCAGTTTTTCATTTTTGGGCACTCGCATGTCCCGGAAATTTTAAAGAAAAACGAAATAATTCTCATCAATCCGGGTTCCCCTTCACTCTCTAAAGACCCTCAAAAAAGGCGAACAGTTGCTATCCTGGAAGCCGGACGCACTTACTTGGTCGACATCGAAACCCGGGAGATCATTCAGGAAGCTTCATTCTAAATTAAAGGGCTCGTTTTACTTTTCCCGATTTCAGACAACGGGTGCAGACCTGCATGCGAACCGGTCTTCCATTAATGACGGTCCGGACGGGCTGTAAGTTGGGAGACCAGGTTCTTTTTGTGCGAATATGGGAGTGGCTTACTTGCATCCCAACCCTAACCCCTTTTCCGCATATAGCACATCTTGCCATCTGATATCCTCCTTTCTCACAAGCCCTATTCTAACAAAAAGAGGATCTCATGACAAGGAAAACAGGCATTTCTCGTTATTATTTTATGTCTGTGTTCCAATTTTCCGGCCCCATGTGTGTTGTGTAAAGGAATCTTTCTTTCCTGGCGGCTAACTTTTCTTTTTGGGGATTAAAGGATATAATTTGGAGGGAATTCCGGTAAGCCTGGCGAATTTAGGTTTGAGTGGCAGTTTTGTGAGGCCACATAAGGAGGCTGAACAGATGAGCGAAAACCGCAAAACCGATTACGGTAACATAGAGATCGCCCGTGAGGCACTTGCAAATATTGCAGGAGCCGCCGCCGTCCGTTGTTACGGTATCGTGGGAATGGTTCCCCGGGGGATACGGCAGGGAGTCGCAGAAATCCTGGGAAAGGATGCTTTAGGGCAGGGCGTGGAAGTTTCCCTGGAAGGGGACGAAGTGAAGATCGATCTCTGGGTGGTCATGTGTTACGGGGTTAATATAGCTGAAGTTGCTCACAGCGTAATGGAGACCGTTCGTTACGAAATTGAAAAGATGACAGGGCTGCGTGCTGTAGAAGTCAATGTTAACGTGGTAGGTGTTAGAGTTTTTCAGCAATCGTGAGGGGGAAACGGGTTGGATTTGGATGTTATAACCGGGGAACGGGTTAAACAGATCTTTGAAGGTGGTTTAGCGGCTCTTACCGAGCACCAGCAGGAGATTGACCGACTGAATGTTTATCCGGTTCCTGATGGCGACACTGGAAAAAATTTATATCTTACTATGGTTTCGGCAGTAAAAGAATTGAATAAAATAAATTCCTTAAGTGTAGGAAGTGTCAGCGAGGCAGTTGCCAAGGGTTCGCTTTTGGGGGCGAGGGGAAATTCCGGTGTTATTCTATCTCAATTAATCCGCGGCTTCGCTGAAGCAGTCAAGGGGAAGGAGAGCATTTCGGTACAGGAATTTGCCCGGGCCTGGCAAACGGCGGCCGCCACAGCTTACCGCGCTGTAATTAAGCCGGTTGAGGGTACGATGCTGACAGTTGCCAGGGAATTTGCCCGCAGCATCAATGAAGCGGCCGCAAGAGAGAAAAGCCTGGAAATCGTAATGGCTACGGCCATTAAAGAGGGTTATAAAACTCTTCAGAAAACACCCGATATGCTGCCTGTTTTGAAAAAAGCAGGGGTTGTGGACGCCGGGGGAAAGGGTTTGCTCGTAATCCTCGAAGGCGGTTTGCAGGCGCTGAGGGAAGGGATCGGAGCCCAATCCTCTTTGAAAAAAGAGAAGAGCACTGCTGTGCTGGGGCAATCACCTTTGCAAAAAGATGGAGACTTCTCTTACCTTTACTGCGTCAGTTTGCTGCTTGAAGCAGATGCATCCTTCGCAAACCGGATTCGGGATGAACTCAATCCTTTGGGTGACAGTATTGTCATCGGTGGAGTTGGGGATGTTATCAAACTCCACATGCATTCAAACTCTCCCGGCAGAGTCCTGGAATGTTGTCAGAAGTACGGTACCCTTCACAACATAGAGATTGCCAATATGCGTGATCAATGGGAGGAGAACCGGGCAACCGAAAAGGCGAGCTGCGGGGAAGAACCGGAAGCCGCAGAACAGACGGAAATCGGAATAGTTGCAGTAGCCGCCGGTGAAGGAATTAAGAGACTGTTTGAAAGCCTCGGAGTTCACGAAATTATAGAAGGTGGACAAACAATGAACCCGCCCGTTGAGGAGTTCGTAAATTCCATTGAAAGAGTAAATGCCCGAGAGGTGATCATCCTTCCTAACAATAAAAATTTAGTCCTGGCAGCGGAACAGGCCAAAGATCTGGTTAGCAAAAAAGTAGAAATTGTCCCTTCAACCAGTATCCCAGCGGGGCTGGCAGCAATGTTAACCTTTAACGCGAGCCTGGGTGTTGCCGAAAACAGGGAAAGAATGACCCAGCTATTAAATCAGATAAAGGTCGGTGAGGTCACCTACGCGGTGCGGGATGCATCTATTGACGGTAGAAAGATAAAAGAAGGGGACTTTATAGGCCTTTATCAGGGAAAGATTATTGCTGTAGGTTCTTCTTTAGAGGATGTTGTCTGCGGGTTGACCGACCAAATTATCGGCCCCCAGGACGAACTGGTTACTCTGTATTCTGGCGCCGATGTCTCCCCGGAAGAATCGGATAGAATTTTGGAAAAAATTCGGGCGGCCCATCCGGAAATGGAAGTAGAGACTCATTTCGGTGGGCAGCCGGTATATTACTATTTAATCAGTGTTGAGTAGGAGAGGAACACGAAATTAGTGCTAATAGGCAACTGTCCGGGAGACAATTAGGTGCCGTTGAGATTTCCGATTTACCCCAAATTGGCGAGGTTCGGGCGAGGCTGTTAAGGAAACTGGGAATAAGGAATTTATTTGATTTGCTTTATTACCTGCCCAGACGGTATGAGGACAGGCGCCTTCACCAGGGGCCTTTAAGCAGCCTGGAAGCAGGCCAGATTGCCACGGTTAAAGGTACAATTTTAGATGTTGAGGAGCATTCTTTAAGGCGCGGCCTCTCTCTGCTGCGTGTCAAGATAGGTTGCGATTCGGAGACTGTCACAGCGATCTGGTTTAATCAGCCCTTTTTAAAAAAAAGTATGCGCAAGGGTTTGCCCTTGAGTGTAACGGGTAAAGTTGACCGGAATCTGTTCGGTTACGAAATTTCGGTTATAGATTACGAGGTGGGATCTTCCAGGTATCCTCTGCATGTAGGGCGCATTGTACCCATTTATGGAGCCACCGAGGATTTAAGCCAGCGCTATTTAAGGAGGATCATGTTCCAGTGCGTAAAAAACTTTTCGGTATGGGCCAAAGACATTCTGCCTCCCCAATTGAAGGCTGCTTTTGACCTTCTGCCTCTTCCGGAAGCACTCTTTCAAGTGCATTTCCCCGATGATTTTGAGCGGTTAAAAAAGGCCAGAGAACGCCTGGTGATAGAAGAGCTTTTTCTGTTCCTGAGCGGGTTATCAAGGGTAAGGAAAAGAGTACAAAGCCAGGGTGTAGAGCACATCCCTCGCTCCGATCTACCGCAAAAATTTTTAAATTCCCTGCCTTTTCCCTTAACTCGTGCTCAAAGGCGGGTGATCGCCGAAATCGAAAAGGATTTAACGAGCAAACGGCGTATGTACCGTTTGCTGCAGGGTGATGTTGGATGCGGCAAGACTGTTGTGGCGCTTTATGCCCTTTTCTTCGTGGTAGCAGCCGGCTATCAGGGAGTGCTGATGGCCCCTACAGAAGTATTGGCCGAGCAGCATTACCTTTATCTGCGTAAAACTGCGGAATCCTTCGGGGTGCGCGTGGGGCTGCTTACGGGTTCGCTAACAAAAAAAGAGCGGGATACACAGCTTGCCCTATTGCGGTCCGGAGAAATCGATATCGTGGTGGGTACCCATGCCTTGCTTGAAAGAGAGGTTGTTTTTAAGAACCTGGGGCTGATTGTTATCGACGAGCAGCATCGTTTTGGGGTTAACCAACGCGATCTTTTGACTAACAAAGCCGAGAGCGCCGACGTTCTGATTATGACTGCCACGCCGATTCCCCGGAGTTTGACCCTGACGGTATACGGTGACCTGGAACTTTCTGTAATAGATGAACTGCCGTCTCAGAGGCAGGGGGTTAAGACTTACTTCCTTCCCGTCAAGGAAAAAGGAAGAGTATATCATTTTTTAAAAGAGGAACTGGGTAGGGGTAGACAGGCATATGTGGTCTGTCCGCTAATAGAGGAATCGGAAAAACTGGAAGTCGAAGCTGCGGTTAAAAGGTCTTCGGAGTTAACGGTGGAATTTCCGGAGTACAGGGTCGGCCTTTTGCACGGAAGGTTGAAAATTGAGGAAAAGGAGAGGGTGATGGATGCTTTCCGCCGGGGTGAAATTCAGATTCTCGTAGCTACATCTGTAATCGAGGTCGGCGTCGATGTTCCTAATGCTACTCTAATTATTATTGAAGGAGCGGAACGGTTTGGTTTGGCACAGCTTCACCAGTTGCGCGGTCGGGTTGGAAGGGGGAAATACCAGGGCCATTGTGTTTTAATCGGGAACCCCCAGACCCGTGAAGCCCGTGAGCGTATAAAAACACTCGTCAAGTGCTCTGACGGTTTTCAGGTTGCCGAGAAGGATCTGATGCTCAGGGGGCCGGGGGAACTGGTCGGTACCAGACAGCATGGTGTTTCCGATTTCCGTGTCGTCGATATTTTTCGGGATTACATGTATTTGAATAAAATAACAGAATATGTTAATAAATACCAATACAACCTGGAAGATGAAGTCGTCCTGGAAATAAATTATCGCTTTCCAACACTTTCCTATGTATGCAAATATTAATTTTTTTACAAATAATCTTCGAAAGCCTCGTTTGTTGAAAAACGAGGCTTTTTGGTTTAATTTTCGCGTATTATTACAAAGTGTTTCGCTCAGAATAATAAATAAAGACAGGAAAGTTGTATAACAAAAGGTTCCTTGGGAAAGACTTACTAGGATAAAAAACTTTAAGGCGTTAATACTAAGAACAAAAGAAAGGAGGGATAAGGATGGGTCGAGGACAAAAAAGAAACAATTTGCTTATTCCCGAGGCAAACAAGGCGATGTACCAGTTCAAGTACGAACTGGCCCGGGAGGTTGGTATCGAAAACCAAATTCAGGGTGATTATTGGGGCTACATTTCTTCCCGGGACTGTGGTGCCGTAGGAGGGGGTATGGTTCGCCGGATGATCCAGAGTGTCGAACAGACTCTGGCGCAGCAGGGTAGCCCCGGCAACTTGCTTGCAGCAACCCAATCCACACCAAACGTTCCTTAAGTTCCGTTAGTTCTATCACTTAAAAGAAGGAGGGATAAAAATGGGTCAGGGACAAAAAAGCAACAAGCTGCTTGTGCCGGAAGCGAGTAGGGCGATGTACCAGTTTAAGTATGAAATGGCCAACGAGGTCGGCATTCAGAACCAGATTCAGGGTGACTACTGGGGATATATATCGTCCCGTGATTGTGGAGCAGTTGGGGGTGCCATGGTACGGCGCATGATTCAGGCTTATCAGCAGAATTTAGTAAGCCAGAGCCCGCAGGCATCCCCAACCACAACTACACTTCGATAGGAATGAAACCGAATCTCACTATCTGAAGCGGACGTCTGTCGTCCGCTCTTTATTTTAACAAAGCACTGCTTCCAGATCTTCCCTTGCTACCCTGGGATGGAGCGCAAGAGTAATCCCCCGGTTTATGGCGCGTCCCGCATTGAGTATTAAGTCATCTATTTCTCTTGGTGTAACAATGAGTGAGCCCTCAAAAGGCTTAAAGAGTTCTTGAATGAGCTGACCTATCTGTATAGAGTTTACAGGGGTTCTGTTGCCTGTTATCTTGTTGTGATTTTCCACGGCCATTTGGGCGATTACCGCTGCATTAACTACGGTTGGAACTCCAATGGCTATAACGGGTACTCCCATAGTTTGAAAATTTATTCCTATTCGTTTATTATTAACACCAGAGCCTGGTGCAATACCCGTGTTCCCAATCTGGATGGTTGTGCCGAGTCGTGAGATATTTGTAGCCGCTAATGCATCGATGGCTATGATCACGCTTGGCCGCACCTTTTCCACGATTCCCTGAATTATTTCGGCGCTTTCAATCCCTGTAATTCCCAAAACGCCCGGCGCAAATGCACAGACAGAGCGGTAATTTTCCACCATTTGAGGCATGTGCAGATGAAGGTGTCGGGTGATAAGAGAGTATTTAACAACCGTTGGTCCCAGGGCATCCGGCGTTGCCTGCCAGTTGCCCAGGCCGATAATCAATACTGTGGCCTGCTCCGAGATCTTCAGGAGATTTTTGAGATGCTGAGCAAGTACATCACCGACGCTTTCCTGGACTTCTGGTGATTTGAATCTGAGATCCGGGGATTCGATTGTTATATAAGTCCCCTGCGGTTTTCCCATTATTGCCTCTGCTTTTGGGTCCATAATTTTGATAATGGTAACCGTACCATGCCGGAACGTTTGTTTCTCTTCAATAACGCCCGGTATTTCCCGGCCTGTGGCGCCTCGAATGAGATCTCTGGCTTCGAGGGCGAGATCAATCTTGATTGAGTTACTGTGCAAAAATTCATACAGTGCCAAGATCCTTCTCTCCTGGATTTTGGATATTAAGCTCTCTTGTTAGGATTAACATTTTTCAGTATTTTATACAACTCAAGCCTTTATCCTGAGGTGATTTCATGGATTGGCTACCGGAGTTGGATCATTGCAATAATCTTCAGGAATTGAAAGAGCTCTGTCTCCAGTGCCGGTCCTGCGGGTTACGCGAAAATGTAAAAGGGGTGGTTTTTGGAGAGGGAAACGAGAATTCGGATTTGATGTTTGTGGGAGAGGCGCCCGGGGCCGAGGAAGACCGCCTGGGCCGGCCTTTTGTTGGTGCCGCGGGTAAACTTTTGGATAGAATATTTGGCGCTGCCGGAATTGTCCGGGAGGATGTTTATATAACAAACATAGCCAAATGCCGTCCGCCGGGGAATCGAGTTCCCAAAAAAGAGGAGGCGGAATCCTGTTTTCCTTATCTGGTACGGCAGATTGAATTGATTCAGCCCCGCCTGATTGTTTGCCTGGGAACCCTGGCCACCCAATTTCTTGTTCACCGGGAAGCAAGGGTAACGGCCGTTCGTGGACAGGTTTTTGAAAAGGGTGGAATAAAAATCATTCCTACATATCATCCCGCAGCCTTGCTGCGAGATCCGAATAAAAAGAAGGCGGTATGGCAGGATTTTAAGAAAATCAAGGAACTGTATAAAACAAAATAAGGGGCTATCCTCTTTTCTTTGGGACAGCCCCTTTCCTTTTCGTCGCCATTGAGTAGATCACTTAGGACATACTCAATGGCGTGGGAGAGGAGAAACTGGAGGAAGAGCTCATGGGGGAGGGTTTTCTGTTACCCTTGCTTCATAATTGTTTGAGGTAACTGTTACGGGTCCCCCTCCCCATGAAGACCCTTTAGCCATTACCTATTTTGTACATTTCAAGCTTTTTTATACATCTAATTTAATGGTAATTAATACCATAGAATTATTCGTCTTGAATCGAGAAAGTCATCTGGGAAGAGTTTTCCTGTTTTTTATGTTATAATCTTTTCAGAATCTTAATTCTGGCGGGAAAATCAGAAATAATGAGCGGTATCAGGGTTATTGGCGGAATTGCAAAAGGTAGACGGCTTAAGACAAGAAAGGCGAAGAATCTTCGACCTGCTACTGATTATGTAAAAGAGGCTCTTTTCAATATTTTGGTTAGAAAAGTTCCGGACAGTGTTTTTTTAGATCTGTTTGCAGGTAGCGGAGGCATCGGAATAGAGGCCTTGAGTCGCGGTGCTAAAAAAGTTGTTTTCGTAGAAAAGGATCCCCAAAACGCCGCCTTGATCAAAGAAAATCTTGCTCTGACCGGTTTTCTTGATCAGGCGGAAGTGTATACCTGTGATGTATTTAAAGCAATTTCCTTGCTGGCAAATAAAGGTTGCCGTTTTAATCTTATTTTTGTGGATCCCCCTTTCAGAAAGGGTTTTTTGGGAACGGTTTTAGAAAAAATATCCGAGTTTGAGCTTTTGCTGCCGGATGGATTAATCATAACACGCAGCGCCTTTGGAGAAGAAAATCTAGTGCAGAGAGTTCCGGTGCGAGAAGGCAGATATGGTGACAGCATCTTGAGGTTTTACCAAGGAGAAAAGGAATAAAGGATCCGAAAGAAGGAGGTGCGTCTTTGAAGATTGCGGTCTATCCTGGCAGCTTTGACCCGATTACGTTCGGACATCTGGATATTATTGAAAGGGCTTCCCTAATCTTTGACAGGGTTTTGGTTGCCGTCAGCATTAACCCGGGTAAGCAGCCCCTTTTCTCTATGAGCGAAAGGACGGAAATGATAGCCCGGGAGTGCGCTTATTTATCGAACGTAGTTGTCTGTTCCTTTAAGGGGTTGTTAAGCGACTTTGTGAGGGAACAGGGGGCACACGCAATTGTTCGAGGATTAAGGGCGATCTCTGATTTTGAATACGAGTTTCAGATGGCCCTGATGAACCGCAAACTGAACCCTTATGCGGAAACCGTTTTTTTGGTGGCCAAGCCCGAGTATTCCTTTTTAAGCTCCAGTATTGTCAAGGAAATTGCCAGTTTTGGCGGTGATGTTAAAGGATTGGTTTCTGATTATGTCGCTCTGCGGTTAAAGGAAAAATTTTTGAATAATAGATGAAGGGTTGATGGGGGAGGCAGGGAGATGGATATCTTTAAAATTCTTGATGAACTTGAGGAACTGGTTAAAAATAGCAAGAAAGTCCCGATTACGGGTAAGGTGATGTTGAGCGAAGAGGTTATACTTGATTTTTTGGACCGGATTAGAACGATCCTCCCGGATGAAATCCATCAAGCAAAATGGCTGAGCAAAGAAAGGGAGCGGGTCATACAAGAGGCCCGGGAGGAGGCTGAGCGTATTATCGGTGAGGCACGCGAGCAGGCAAACCACCTGGTCAGTGAAAGTGAATTGGTCCGCCAGGCCCAGACCGCTTCAGAAGAAATTATTACTCAGGCAAAACGCCTGGCCAAAGAAATAAAGAGCGGGGCAACAGAATATGCAGATGAAATTTTGAAACAGCTTGAAAACAGTATCGACCAAAACCTTTCAGTCATCCGAAAGGCGAGAGAGGAACTTAACCATATGAAAATCGGCTAGTGGATAATATATTTCTTTTGCCGGCAATACTCAAAGATACATTTGCCAAAGTGATAGACTACTGATGACAAAAACAAAACAAGTAAGACAGCACATATGGTTAGCGTCAGGTTGTACCATACTCGGTCTGATGCCGGAGGATACGTCGCGGTAGCTATATGCTGTCGGGATAAAAGTGGGAAGAAAAGGTAAGTTAGCAATACCGCAAGGGGAACCTGTAGTATTCGGGTTGTAAGGTAGGGAAAGATTGATAGATCCGTTCCCAGCATCATCCCAGCAATCTGAGCATGAATTGATAAACCGTTCCAGGCAAGGATTGCCTCAATAACGATCAGTTGTTGCAGCAAGCTTGCCGAACTTTTACTTACTTCATTAATGCCTACCGTCATTTCAAAAAAACCATAAAGTAGGGAACGTACTAAAGAAGCATCGATATTCGACATTCTGGCAAACGGGACCAAAAGCTTGAGAATGAGCGGAAAGATGCCGGTTGCCTGCATGATTTCTATGAGCACTGAAAACAGAGTTATGAAACCCCCGATGGTCAGAAGTGTTGTGCTCGCATTCCTTACCGTCTCCCCCAGCAAAGAACCAAAACTTGAACCTTTCAGGTGGGAGCAACCCTTGAAAAAATCCCTGATAGAACAGTTCAGGCTGCTTCTATTAGTTTTGATTTCTTTCTTGTAAGGCTTTGCCTTGGCAAAAAGTTTTAAGAAAAATCCGCATAACAGATTTGAAGCGTAATGGATGAGGGCAATAAATGGGCCCAGCGCAGGGTTGCCAAACATTCCAACGCTCACCGCCCCCAGCATAAAGAGGGGGCTGGCGTTGCTTGTGAAAGCGACGAGGCGCTCTCCCTCGTCCTTGGTGCAGAGATCCGCTTTCCGCAAGCGGGCAGTTAATATGGCGCACAACGGGAACCCCGATAAATAGCTCACTCCCAGTATAAACCCGCTGCATCCCGGCAGATTGAAGAGCGGTTTCATGACCGGTTCCAGGATTCTCCCCAGTAAAGATACGAAACCAAGATTCATCAGGAGTTCTGATATGATGAAAAAGGGGAGCAGGCTGGGAAGCACGATTTCCCACCAGGTTTGCAAACCACGTTTTGCTGCTGTAAAGACAATGGCAGGAAAACAGACCATACCTGTTCCAAAAGCCAGGCATAGTATTAGCCAAAAAAAGGGAACGGCAGCTTCCCGAAAGGACCCGGCTTGTTTGATCTTAATTATTAACAGGTGGCGAAGTGGCACCGGGAAACCAAAACCTCCTTGTCTTTAATAAAAAATTATGTCCAGGAAGGATTATACATACATGATGTAGAAAATAGACTCGAAATTCTCTTTCCTAAGCTGTTTCCGGGTTAACATGGATAAAAATGTCGGTGCTTTTCAAGAGAATAGCATCGATATATAATAAACTTAAAATATTACTTTTTGGGGAGGGAAAAGTAATGGCTAGAGTAGCTCCGAAAAATGCCATCATGGAGCGCATCTGGGAAAAGGCACGTCAGGGGCAAAAAAGAATCGTTCTGCCGGAAACTGAGGATGAGCGGACACTGCACGCCGCGGAAATGATCGAAGAAGCCGGGCTGGGCAAAGTCACTCTGATCGGTAAGGAAGACGAGGTCAGAAAGAGGGCAAAGGAAGTTGGAGCAAACATCGACAATATACCAGTAGTCGATCCTGATAAATATGAAAAAATAGACGAGTATACCCAAAAGCTCTTCGAGATCAGAAAAGGTAAAATCCCTACTGTCGATGATGCCAGAAATCTTTTAAAGAATTACCTTTATTTTGGGGTTACCATGGTTAAGCTTGACGATGCCGACGGTATGGTAGCGGGGGCCGTGAACACTTCTGCCGACGTCGAAAGACCTGCCTTCCAGATTATTAAGACTGCCAAAGGGATCTCCATTGCGTCCGCTTATTTTGCTATGATCGTTCCTAACTGTCCGTACGGAGAAAACGGCTTTTTCCTTTATGCTGACTCCGGAGGCCATCCCAATCCCACCGCTGAGGAACTGGCTGATATCGCCATCACCACGTGCATAACAGCTAAGAATATCTTCGGGATAGAAGAGCCGCGTGCAGCAATGTTATCTTACTCTACGAAAGGGAGCGCCTCACATCCGATTGTCGACAAGGTCATTGAAGCAACAAAGATCGCCAACCAGAAGCGCCCCGATCTCCTGATCGACGGTGAGTTGCAGGGAGATGCCGCTCTTGTTCCTGAGATTGGCAAGAAAAAGGCTCCGGGCAGTCCTGTAGCAGGACGGGCAAATATTCTTATTTTCCCGGATCTAAATGCAGGGAATATTGCATATAAATTAACCGAACGCCTGGCCAATGCCGAGGCCTACGGGCCGCTGCTCCAGGGACTGGCGAAACCGATCAACGACCTGTCTCGCGGCTGCAAGGCTGAAGATATCGTCAATGTGGCTGCTATCGTAGCCGTCAAGGCGATGGTGCCATATGGAGAGTCAAGAGATTAATTTAAGAAGGGCGGGAAAGATTAATGAAAATATTGGTTCTGAACTGCGGAAGTTCCTCTGCCAAGTACATGGTCTATGATTGGGAAAACAAGGAGATCATGTGCAAGGGTATTGTGGAACGTGTTACCATCGGCGATTCCTTCTGTGAGCATGAGGTTACGGGGCGCGATAAGGTTACGATCAAAAAAGATTGCCCAACTCACAAGGAAGCGGTCAGCCTTATTCTGGAACTCCTCGTAAGTCCCGAATATGGGGTTTTAAAGGATGTTAAAGAGATAAATGCAGTGGGCCACCGGGTTGTTCATGGGGGCGAAAAGTTTGCAAAATCGGTTATTATCGATGATGAAGTGATCAAGTCCTTTAAAGAAATTCAGGATCTGGCACCTCTGCATAACCCTGCGAACATTTTAGGCATTGAAGCTGCAAGAGCGGTTCTGCCCAACGTGCCGCACATGGCCGTAATGGACACCGCCTGGCACCAGACCATGCAGCCTCCGCAGTTCATGTATGCGGTTCCCTATGAATGGTACGAGAAATATAAGGTTCGCCGTTATGGATTTCACGGCACCTCCCTCTTATATGTAGCCAAGCGTGCCGCGGTTCTGCTGGGGAAGGACCCCTTTGACGTAAACCTGATCAGTCTCCACATAGGCAACGGTGTAAGTGCCAACGCTGTAAAGAAAGGGGTTTCGTTCGATACCAGCATGGGCTTTACACCCCTTGAGGGCCTCGTAATGGGGACCCGGGCCGGCGATCATGATGCAGCCCTTGACTTCTACATGATGCAAAAGCTCGGTATTGGCCCCAAGGAGATGGACAACATCCTCAACAAGAAGAGCGGTCTTCTGGGTATCACCGGCCAATACACCGACCGCCGGGATGTGCTTGAGGCAATGGCTAAGGGTGACGAACGGGCGAAGCTGGCCTTCGAGATGGAATGCTACCGCATCAAGAAATACATCGGTGCATATGCGGCAGCCCTGGGCGGAGTTGATGCTATCGTCTGGACAGCCGGTGTTGGGGAAATGGCGGCGGACATTAGGGCGCGTGCAATGGAAGGCCTGGAATTCATGGGGATCAAGTTCGATCCGGAAAAGAACAACGCCGCCCGGACCAGAAATCAGGAGTCCGATATTTCAGCGGCTGATTCCAAAGTGAAGATTTTTGTCATCCCGACCGACGAAGAGCTTGTCTTCGTAGAAGATGTTGTTGCCCTTCTCGAAAACCGTTACGATGTGCACACCAACTTCAAGTATTCGTTCCAGGACCCCGCTTACCGAAACAAGCTGCGGGAAGAGGAGCTTGCAAAGCAGATGCAGAAAAGGCCTGAACTGGCAATAGCAAGGGCAAAGATACCCGGACAGCCTAATTGAAAAGAATACCGATAAATTGTTTGGGGGAAGGTGTAAAAGCACCTTCCCTTTTAATTGACATTGTGTTTAACCACCGTTATAATTTGGGGTGGTTGTGAGGAGTGGTTTTTTTATGAAAATCTACGTCAGCGAGCTTCGAAAGACGAAGGGCCGGACAGAGCAATTTTCCGGTAATATTCCCTCTCTGAGCATTGAACTGCAGGGTATAGAGGTAAATTTTCGAGATATAGATGTCTCAGGAAATGCAACCAACACGGGCAATGGTATCTATATAAAGGGTAAAGTCAAAGCGATGGCAGATTGCACCTGTAGTCTTTGCCTGGCGCCTTTTTCTCTCGAAGTGCAGTTTCTTTTCGAGGAGACCTACTATCGTCAGGGTGAACAGGGTGTCCAAAGCAGCGGGGGAATTGTGCGCACTTACCAGGGGGATGAAATTGACCTGAGCGATGTTATCCGGGAAGGGCTTATTCTGACTCTTCCGATGAAGCCCCTGTGCAGGCCTGATTGCAAGGGACTGTGCCCTGTTTGCGGGTGTGATCTAAATTACCAGCATTGTTCCTGTCTTCCCCAGGCTTTGGACCCGCGGCTTGCGGTGCTAAAGGATTTTTTCAAGGAAACAAACAAGAATTAAGTGGAGGTTTAAAAGATGGGTGTACCGAAGCGAAGAACTTCTAAAGCGAGAAAGAACCGGCGCAGGGCGATGATCAAGGTCAGCGGGCCGACCATTGTTTTCTGCCCCCGATGTCATGAACCCAAAATGGCGCATCGCGTATGTCCGGAGTGCGGCTATTACAGGGATCAAAAAGTTATTGAGAAGTGAAAAATAAAAAACTTGAAATTATTTGAAAAAGACAAGATGTTTTTAAAACATTCTTGTCTTTTTTATTTTGGCATATTATACTTATCTTAATTAATACCTGGTAATAATACGAGCTTATAATGAAGATGGGGTTATCAGATGGGGGCTTTAAAAAGAAATCAAACCAAATACGAAAGGCAGCAGAAGCTGATTGCCTCTCTGGACGAAAACCCGTTTTTAACAGATGAAGAACTTGCAGAGATGTTGGGAGTCAGTGTTCCCACCATCAGGCTGGATCGGCTGGAGCTGGGTATTCCCGAATTAAGGGTCCGTACAAAAGAGGTCGCCGAACAGTTTTACGGCAAGATACGTTCTCTCGGAACGGGCGAACTGATCGGCGATCTGGTGGATATTGAAATCGGTAACAGGGGTGTTTCTGTTCTTGAAGTAAGGCCTGACATGGTTTTCGGAAAAACAAAAATCCTCCGGGGGCACTATCTCTTTGCTCAGGCAAATTCCCTTGCGGTTGCTTTGATCAATGCCGAGGTTGTCTTGACCGGTAGGGCAGAAGTTCGTTTTCTAAAACCAGTCTTGTTAAGAGATAAAGTGATCGCATATGCCCATGTTACTAACCGAAAAGGTAGCAGTTATTTCATAGAAACAAACTCACGAGTCGGTAATACGGACGTTTTTAAAGGAAAATTTACAGTAATTGCAAAGGAGTTGAACGACCTTTGAGGATTGCCGTTGATGCGATGGGAGGTGATTACGCCCCGGCTGAAATCGTGAACGGGGCTGTGGAAGCTGCCGTCAAGGACGGCATTGAGATAGTGTTAGTCGGCCAGAAGGAAAAGGTTGAAGCAGAGCTGAGAAAATACAGTTACCCGCCGGAGAAAATTGCCGTATTTCATGCTCCTGGAGTCATTGACATGAACGAACATCCCGCTTCCGCGGTCAGGCACAAGAAGGACTCCTCTATCGTCATCGCTACTAAGCTCGTGAAGGATGGTGTGGCAAGCGCCGTTGTTTCGGCGGGGAATACCGGTGCCCAAATGGCAGCATCCATTTTCATCTTAGGACGGGTCTCGGGAATTGACCGGCCGGGTATTGCCACAGTGTTTCCCTCACCCAAGGGCCCGAAGGTGCTGCTGGACTCCGGTGCGAATGTGGACGTCAAATCCCGGAACCTGATTCAGTTCGCACATCTCGGAAGTCTCTACTCCCGTAATGTGCTTGGGGTTGAAAGGCCGCGGGTAGCCTTGTTGAATGTGGGAAGCGAACCGAACAAGGGAACCGAAGTGGTACAAGAGGCATATAGAGAACTGGCCCAGGATAAAGAGATTAATTTTTCGGGTAATATTGAAGGCCGCGAGTTTTTAACGGCCGATGTGGATGTGATCATCTGCGACGGCTTTGTGGGTAACGTTGTTCTTAAACTCACAGAGGGCCTGGTAACAACGATGATGAAGATGGTGAAAGAGGAACTGAAGAGAAACCCGCTGCGTCTGTTGGGGGGTGTTTTGGTTAAACCGGGCTTTAGGGATCTCTTTAGAAAACTGGATTATACGGAATACGGCGGGGCGCCGCTTTTGGGGATAATGGGAATAAGTATTATCTGTCATGGAAGTTCCAAAGCCAAGGCAATTCGGAACGCCATACGTTTTGCGCAGGAAACCGCGCAGTCGGGGTTTATGGAATCTCTTAAGAAAGGATCTATAGGCGATCATCATGCATAAGGGGAAAATAAGGGGAGTACGCATTACCGGCTTGGGGAAACACCTTCCGGAGCGTAAGCTCACCAATGCCGATCTGGAAAAAATGGTGGATACGAGCGACGAATGGATCGTTACCCGCACCGGAATGAAGGAGAGATACATTGCGGGCCCGGACGAAACGACCTCGAGTCTTTCCCTACAGGCGGCACGCAAAGCGCTGGCGCGTGCAGGAGTTGAACCGGAGCAGATTGATCTTATCATTGTGGCGACCGTCACCCCGGATATGTTTTTTCCGTCCACCGCCTGTCTGGTACAGGCCGGTTTGGGGGCAAAGAACGCTGCCGGGTTTGACCTGGAGGCGGCATGTCCCAATTTTGTCTATGCCTGCGCAGTCGGCAGCCAGTTCATTGCAACAGGCATGTACGATTGTGTCCTTGTCATCGGCGCAGATACCTTAAGCAAGATCATCAACTGGGAGGACCGCAAGACCTGTGTGCTTTTTGGTGATGGGGCAGGAGCCGCCGTGCTGCAGCCGTGCCCCAATGATCAGGGATTTCTTTCTTTCTCCCTGGGCATAGACGGGTCTGGCGGGGAGTTTTTAAAGATTCCCGCAGGAGGGTCGCGCTGCCCTGCATCTCATGAAAGTGTTGAAAGGCGTCTTCACACAATTCATATGAACGGCCCCGAGGTTTATAAGTTTGCAGTGCGATCCATGCCGGATGCGGCCATTGACAGCCTGGCCCGGGCGGGTTTAAAACCGGAAGATGTAGATCTGCTCATACCGCACCAGGCCAACCTGCGGATAATCGAGGCCGCCCGCAAGAGGCTGGGCCTGCCACCCGAAAAAGTGTTTGTCAACATTGAGAAATATGGAAACATTTCCGGCGCCTCAATTCCTGTCGCCTTAACCGAAGCGGAAGAACAGGGCGTGCTCAAGGAAGGGTCAATTGTGGTTTTGACCGCCTTCGGAGCGGGCTATACCTGGGGCGCCTGCACTTTGCGCTGGTAGGTGAAAGTTCCATGATCAAAACCGTGTTGTGTGATCTGCTGTCGATCGATTACCCGATTTTGCAGGGTGGAATGGCGTGGGTGGCCACCGCCGAGCTGGCCGCTGCCGTATCGGAAGCGGGAGCTTTGGGAATTATTGCAGCCGGCGGCGCCTCTCCCGAAACTGTTCAGGCTGAAATTAGAAAGGTGCGATCCCTTACGAAGCGTCCTTTCGGAGTAAATATCGGCCTTTTTTCTCCCCATGTTGACGGTTTGATGGAGCTTGTTGTTGCCGAGCGAGTTCCGGTAATCACTACCGGTGCGGGAAATCCCGGTAAGTATCTGCCGCAGTTAAAAGAAGCAGGCATCAAGGTGATTCCGGTAGTTGCTTCGGTAGCCCTGGCAAAGCGCCTTGAGCGGGCAGGGGTGGATGCCTTGATAGCGGAAGGTATGGAGTCTGGCGGGCATATCGGAGAAATTACCACAATGGCCCTTGTTCCCCAGATTGTCGATGCCGTCAGCATCCCCGTTATTGCGGCAGGCGGCATTGCAGACGGCAGGGGGCTCGCTGCAGCACTGGCCCTGGGCGCGGTCGGTGTGCAGATCGGGACCCGTTTTATCTGCGCTACGGAGTGTACTGCCCATACCCGTTACAAAAATGCTATTATTGCCGCCGGAGACCGGGACACAACGGTCACCGGTTATCCAGGGCATTACGTTAGGGTATTGAGGAACAAGCTGACCCGTCGGTACGAGGAACTGATCCGGCAGGGTGCGACCGAAGAAGAGTTGAACCAACTGGGGGTAAACAAACTGCGAGCGGCGGTTGTTGATGGAGATGTCATTTATGGTTCTGTCATGGCAGGGCAGAGTGCGGCCCTGGTGAAAAAGATTGAACCGGCGGTCGAGATCGTCCGCTCCATAGCCGGTGAAGCCGAGGAGGTTTTGAAGAGGCTGGGGGCTGTGGTAAATGGATAAAAGGGTCTTTCTTTTCCCCGGGCAGGGCTCTCAGTATGTGGGAATGGGTGCGGATCTTGCCCGAAACTATCCAAGTGCAAGAAACGTCTTTGATGAGGCCGATCGAGTACTGGGGTTCCCCCTTTCTCAGCTTTGTTTTGAGGGTCCGTCCGGGCAACTCTCCCGTACCAAGTACACCCAACCTGCCGTTTTGACCACAAGCATCGCAGTCCTGGAAGTTTTAAAGGAAAAGGGGATCGCCTGTCACGCCGTTGCCGGACACAGCCTTGGGGAATACTCGGCACTGGTGGCGGCGGGTGTCTTGAGTTTTACGGATGCCTTGAAGATCGTGCAGAGACGGGCCGAACTGATGGATGATGCCATGCCTCCCGGTCAGGGGGGGATGGTGGCTGTGCTGGGACTTGATCGGGAAAAGGTAGAGGAGGTTTGCAGGGTTGCAAGCGCGAAAGGGATAGTGCAGCCGGCCAATTATAACGCACCGGGCCAGGTCGTCATCTCCGGTACCAGGGAAGGGCTTGCTGAAGCAGCCGGTCTTGCCCGTCAGGCCGGCGCCAGGAGGGTGATTCCCTTGCCTGTAAGCGGTCCCTTTCATTCTTCTTTAATGCAGAAAGTGGGTGAAGCGTTAAAGGAATATATAAAGAATTTTAACTTCAAGGAGCCGGATATCCCCCTGGTGATGAACGTGACCGGAGACTACGTTTCCGATCCAGAAAGAATTCAAGACTATCTGATAGAACAGGTTAGTTCTCCGGTCTGCTGGGAGCAGGCAATGAATAAGCTTTCTTCGGATGGCTTTATCCATTTTACTGAAGTTGGCCCAGGCCAGGTTCTTTCCGGCCTTGTTAAACGAATTATACCTAACTGTAAGGTATCACAGGTAGGGGATCAGGCTTCTCTGGAAAAGATGCTTGCGCAAGATGGGAGGACTGTTTAAAATGTTTTTAGAAAATCAGGTAGCACTGGTAACCGGCGCTTCCCAGGGAATTGGCCGTGCCATTGCCCTGGCTCTGGCAAGGGCGGGTGCCAGAATTGCAGTAAATTATTACCCTGATCAGATCGATAGGGCCCGGCAGGTAGTAGACGAAATAAAAAGCTCGGGCAGCGAGTGCATCATGGTTGGAGCGGATGTATCCAATAAGGTCGATGTCGAAGCAATGATTGCTCAAGTTCTGGAGCACTTTGGATCGCTGGATATTCTCGTCAACAACGCAGGTATTACCCGTGACCAGTTACTGCTGCGGATGAGGGACGAGGATTGGCACAGTGTCCTGAACACCAATCTGACAGGGGTTTTTTACTGTTCCCGTGCAGCTTTAAAACCCATGCTGAAAAACAGGTGGGGACGGATCATCAACATTGCTTCGGTGGTCGGGATCACCGGGAACGCAGGCCAGGCCAATTACGCTGCTGCAAAGGCAGGAGTAATCGGTTTTACAAAGTCACTGGCCAGGGAGGTTGCCAGCCGGGGTATAACGGTAAATGCGATTGCGCCAGGCTATATCGAAACAGAGATGACCGGGAAGGTATCAGACCGGGCAAAAGAACAGTTCTTGAAGAGTATTCCGCTGGGGCGTCCTGGAAGGCCCGAGGATGTGGCCGGAGTGGTTGTATTTTTAGCGTCGCACAGTGCAGATTATATTACTGGACAGACCATACACGTGGATGGGGGAATGGTGTTGTGATTACAGCGAGAGAGGAGGTGAATGCGGGTGGCTGAATTAAACGAACAGGAGATTTTCGAAAAAGTGAGATCAATTATTGTGGAGCAACTCGGAGTGGATGCCGATGAAGTGACTCCAGACACGTCTTTTGAGGATCTAAATGCCGATTCCCTTGATATCGTCGAGCTGATTATGGCGCTCGAAGAGGAATTTGATATGGAGATTCCCGACGAAGACGCGGAAAAGCTCCAGAAAGTAAGTGCAGTCATTGAATACATTAAAGAGAATCAATAATCCGGGGTCCCGTGGGAAGCTACGGGACTTTCTGAGTTCATTTGATAAATGCCGGGGAAAGGATAATTCCATGGTAGAGGAGATAAAAAACAGGGTTGTAGTAACAGGGCTGGGGGTAATTTCACCTGTCGGGATAGGGAAGCAATCATTTTGGGCATCTATGATCGAAGGAAAATCAGGGATTGGCCGGGTGACCCGTTTCGATTCTACCCCATATCCCAGTAAAATAGCCGCAGAGGTAAAGGACTTTGATCCCGAGAGTTTCTTTGACAAAAAAGAAGCCAAAAGAATGGACCGGTTTGCTCAATTCGGGCTGGCAGCTGCCAAAATGGCCGTCGAGGACGCCGGCCTGAAACTCGAAGAAGTGGATCCCGAAAGGGTTGGTGTGGTTATCGGTTCTGGAATTGGCGGTATTGAAACCCTGGAGCAGCAGGTGCGTGTCCTTGTTGCCAGGGGCCCCGGCCGGGTCAGCCCGTTTTTAATCCCGATGATGATCAACAACATGGTTGCGGGGCAGATGGCGATTACCCTGGGACTAAAGGGCCCCAATTTTACAGTGGTTACCGCTTGCGCATCGGGGACAAATGCCATCGGAGAAGCCTTTCGGATGCTTCAAAGAGGAGAAGTGGAAGTGGTGTTCACCGGTGGCACTGAGGCGCCTATAACGGAAATAGCCTTCGCCGGATTTTGTTCCATGCGGGCGATGTCCACCTCTAATGATGAACCGACCTTTGCAAGCCGTCCATTTGACAAAAACAGGGATGGTTTTGTGATAGGCGAGGGAGCAGGAATCCTGATTCTGGAAACACTTTCCCATGCGATCAGGCGGGGGGCTTCGATTTACTGCGAGGTTGCCGGCTATGGAACCACTGCCGACGGTTATCACATAACAGCGCCCGATCCGGAGGGCGCAGGAGCTGCCAGGGCAATCACGCTCGCCTTGCAGGATGCCGGGATCTCCCCTCAAAGCGTGGATTATATCAACGCACACGGGACTTCAACAGAGTTGAATGATAGGATAGAAACGATGGCCATCAAAAAGGCCCTGGGGGACCACGCCTACCGGGTGCCTGTCAGTTCTATAAAATCGATGATCGGGCACCTGATGGGGGCTTCAGGAGCCGTGGGGGCGATCTCTACGGTAATGACCATTTCAACCGGCTGGGTTCCGCCTACAATCAACTACCGGGTTCCGGACCCGGAGTGCGATCTCGATTATGTTCCCAATCGGGCGAGAGAAGTGCCTGTCAATGTGGCCCTGTGCAACTCATTCGGTTTTGGGGGCCACAACGCGGTGCTGGTTTTTAAAAAATATGTCGGTAATTGTTCAGAGGTTGCAAATGGAGAGACGGGAAGAAGGCAACAAGCGCTATTTTGATAAACTGTTCGAATTTCAAAAATCGATCAATGTTTTTTTTAACAAGCCGGAACTCCTGGTAGCTGCGCTAACTCATCCATCTTACCTGGCAGAGCATCCCAACGAGAAAATGCACAACCAGCGCCTGGAGTTCCTGGGTGACGCCATATTGGGTTCGGTAGTGGCAGATTACCTTTATCATCAATACCCGGAGCACCCGGAAGGGCAGCTTACCAGGATGAGGGCTGCTGTGGTTTGTGAAGCGACTCTTGCCCGCCTGGCCAATTCTTTGAACTTGGGCAGTTTTCTGCGTCTCGGGAGAGGAGAGGAATTGTCTGGGGGGAGGAGGCGTGCTTCCACCTTAGCGGATGCCTTTGAGGCCTTGACGGCGGCAATTTTTCTGGATCAGGGATGGGAACGGACAAGGCAATTCTTGGGCGAATTCTTAAAAGATGAAATAGAAAGAACCGCGCGAGGTTGTTATATCGATTACAAGACATGCCTGCAGGAGATTATCCAGCAGCAGGGGAACGAAAAGTTGCATTATGTTCTACTGGAAGAGTCCGGGCCCGATCATGCGAAACAGTTTGTTTCAGGGGTTATCTGGCGCAGTCAACTGTTGGGAAAAGGAACCGGGAGATCAAAAAAGGAAGCGGAGCAGCAAGCTGCATGTGCAGCTTTAAAGCACCTGGGCAAGATAAAAAATATTTCTCCTGCATGAAAATATAGAAACGGTTACCAATCAGGCAGGAATTTTCCCTTTTCAAACGAATATATATTTACGCAAATGTCAAATTCTTCTTATCGTAGATTTGAAGGGGGAAATATTGTGGAAGTGCTCAAGGTATCTGCCCAATCAAATCCAAAGTCCGTTGCTGGTGCACTTACTGCTGTTTTGAGAGAAAAAGGGACAGCGGAAATTCAAGCTGTCGGTGCCGGTGCAGTGAATCAAGCCGTTAAAGCGATAGCGATTACGAGGGGGTTTATTGCCCCGAATGGGATCGATCTGGTTGCGGTACCGGCTTTCGTCGAAATTTCAATCGACGGAGAAGAAAGAACCGCGATTAAATTTATTGTTGAGCCCAGATAAAAAACAAGCATTCGGGGAAATAAATGCATCTAAAGCGCTTAGAAATACAGGGGTTTAAATCATTTGCCGAAGAGATTGAGATCGAATTCGGGCCCGGCATCACGGTTATTGTTGGTCCAAATGGATGTGGAAAAAGTAACCTGACCGAGGCTGTACAATGGGTGTTAGGGGAGCAAAGCCCAAGAGCCTTGCGGGGTTACAAAATGGACGACGTTATTTTCTCTGGCACTTCTAGGCGCCGTCCGCTTGGCATGGCAGAAGTATCTCTTGTCTTTGACAACAGTGCAAAACGCATACCTCTTGCCTTTGAGGAAGTCAGTATTACGCGTCGTGTTTACAGGTCCGGGGAGAGCGAATATTTGATCAATAAAACACCGTGCCGCCTGCGCGATATTCAGGAGTTGCTGGCCTCCTGTGGTATTGGGCGTGCGGCTTTTTCTATTGTCGCCCAGGGAAAACTCGATGAATTTTTGTCGGTAAAGCCGGAGGAAAGGCGGGTTTATTTAGAAGAAGCAGCAGGGGTGGGCAGGTACAGGCAGCGCAAGTCTGACGCCCTTGTAAAACTTGGTGAAACAGAACAGGCGCTTGTTCGCATTCAGGATATATTAAATGAGCTTGAACGTCAGCGCGCACCTCTGGCTGAACAGGCTCGCATGGCGAAGCAATATAACCTTTATAAGAATAATTTAAGGGACCTGGAACGGCGACTGCTGGAGGGCCAGCTTTGCAAAATCAGGAAAAAAAAGAGTCTGTCGACTGCCGCGCAACAAAAATTATTATTCGCCATAAAGCAGGAGCAGCAGCAAATCGCCAGTATGGAAGATGAACTGAATGAGTTAGCAATAGGGATTCAGACAAGGAAAAAAAGGATCGGCGAGCTCGAACGGGAATTGTTGCAGATCAAGAAAGAAAAACAGGAGATCAGTATTTTAAAGGTGCGTTTCGAGGAGAAGCTTGCTTCCCTCCTGTTCCGTAAAAAAGAGCTTGAGGCCCGTCTCAACAGCTTTTCTGAGAGGGACGGACGGGTCGCGGAGGAATTGCGGTTAGTAGAAGATGCATACAAGAGCTGTTTGCAGTCAAAGGGCTGCATTGAAAAGGATCATGGCATTGTAGAAAAGCAAAGGGAAGAGTGGGAAAGCAGAAAGAGCGCGCTTGACCAGGCTATTGAGGTAAATAATGCCGAAATATTTGACACGCTTCATAAGAAAACAGCTTTACTTAGCAAAATCCACGAGGTGGAAAACAAAAAGGATATTATAGCCCGCCAGTTGGAAAACCTAAAAAAAAGAGCCGAAGACGGAAACAGACGGATTGCTCAACTTGCCGAGCAAATTAATGAAAAAGAAAGGCTTTTAGAGAAGCAGGTTATTGCCTTACAGGAATTATTAAGAGAAAGGGAGCAGTTGCGCTCGCGTCTTAAGGAATTGCAAAGAGAAAGAGATGAAATAGCGGAGTCTATCCGGCAGGCTCTGCAACAGATCGAGAGGGACCGGACACGCATCAATATTCTGAAGGAAGCCGAGAAGAATAAAGACGGTTATCAAAAAGGGGTCAAAGCAATACTGCGGGCGATGGCAAACGGACACTCTTCCTGTAAGGGAATAATAGGTTTGGTCGAAGATCTCTTATCCATTGACCCTGAATACGAAACAGCTCTACAAACGGCTTTAGGCCGGGCAAGCCATTACCTGGTATGCACATCTCCAGATGCTGCGCAGAGCGCCATTGCTTATTTAAAGGAACGGGGGCTGGGGAGGGCGAGTTTTCTCCCTCTCACAGCAGTCGATTGCTGGGCTAAGCACCAATCACCCTCCTCTGTCCTTCAAGGAGCGGGAATTATAGGGCGCGCCTCGGAGCTTGTAAACTGTGATTCCAGGTACAGAAACATAGCGGAATTTTTGCTTGGACGTACTTTTTTTTCCGAAGACCTGAAATCTGCCAGGATTTTCGCAGAAAGCAATCACTACAAGGTTCGTGTGGTTACCCTGGACGGGGATATGATCCAGCCCGGCGGGCTGATTACAGGAGGAAAGGCGGCGCCGGCTAGCTACCCGCATCAACGGAAAAAAGAGATGGCCGTATTGCTTTCAGGTATTTCAGACCAGGAGAAGTGCCTTTCTGAACTGAGAAAACGGGAAGAGCAATTGATAACTGAAACAGGTACAGTTGAAGGTAGCCTCAGGGAACTTGATGCCTGCTGTCATCAGGGGGAATTGAAGAAAAACATGCTCCGGCAGGAAATCGCTGCGTTGAAGCAGGAATTGAATCAGTTTAGCGATTTCATCGAAGGTTTTCTGCTCAAGGGAAAAGAGGATGGTTATCATTCGGAAGATTTAGATAAACAACTCTCCGGCCTGCAGGAGGAGCTTGCCGGTGTCCTGCAGATTGAACAAAGCCTCTTATCGAAAAAGACAGAGCTTGAAGAAGAGCGAAACCGGTGTGAGTCCAGGCTACAGGAAATTCAAAAGCATCTGGCGGATCTCAAGATTGGGCTCGTCAAGTTAGATCAGCAACTGGAGCACCTGGAACAGAAGAGGCAGGACCTGCGAAATACAATAAAGCAACGCCAGGAGAACCAGAGCAGCGCAGCGGAGGAACTGGAAAAGATCTGCTCAGAGATCGCCGGTCTTCAGGCACAGGATGAAATCCAGAAAAGAAGATTAACCGAACTTACCGGCCGGGAATCTTTTTATGAGCACGAACTCGAAAGGAAACGGCGGCAGGTAGCCTCTAAAGAGGCTTTTTATCATGCCAAGGAAAAGCGCTACTTTAAGTTAAAACAGATAACCTGGCGCCGTCAGCACGAGGTGCGCAACATTGAAGGCCAGCTGGAGCACCTCGGAGAACAGATGGAACAAATTGAAGCAAGGGCAGAGGAATTGGGTTTTGCCTTGAGTCCCGATGCACTGGTCGGAGAGCTAAGCCGCCAGGAAGAAGCCGAAATAAAAAACCGTATCGCCGAATACAAAGAAAAACTGGAAGCCATTGGAGAAGTAAATCTCACGGCTCCAGCAGAATTACAAGAACTGGAGGAAAGATACGGCTTTCTAATGCAGCAAAAAACGGATCTTGAAGAGGGCAGGAAAAGGCTTGATAACATGATCAAAGAGATGGACGGTGTTGTGGCCAGCCGCTTTCATAAAACCTACCTGGAAGTCAGAAAAAATTTCGAGGAAATTTATTCGTCTTTATGCGAAGGGGGAAAGGCCGATCTCCTTTTAACGGATGAAAAGAACCTGTTGACGACCGGGCTGGACATAACGGTAAAACCTCGGGGTAAAAAACCCCGCCACCTTACGCTTTTATCGGGTGGAGAAAGGGCGCTGGCGGGAATTTCTTTTCTCTTCGCCTTGCTAAAAACCCACTCGAGCCCCTTTTATCTGCTTGACGAAATCGAGGCCTTCCTTGATGAAGCGAACCTCTGCCGCTTTGCCGATTTTCTTAAGAGGATGGGAGAGGATCACCAACTGATCCTGATTTCACACCGCTACCAAACAATGCAGGTTGCCGACACCCTCTATGGAGTAACCATGGAAGAACCCGGGGTATCTAAGGTTGTTTCGGTCAGGCTGAGCGATTGGGAATTCTTAGATGAAGCGAGAAATACCGCCTCCTAACCCTTTTTGAGTAATTTCTCCGCTTTATGATAAAATACATATAAATCTATAAAAAAGAGGGACTTTCATGGTTTCCTTTTTTTCTAAGTTAAAAGAAAGCCTTGTGAAAACGAGGCAGGGTTTTATTGAAAAAGTATCTCAACTGGTTGCCGTTCACAGCAAGATTGACGAGGAGCTCTTTGAGGAACTTGAAGAAGTTTTAATCCAGGCAGATGTAGGGATAGCCGCAACCCAGCGCCTTCTGGAGGAGATCCGCAAATCGGTCAGGCAGAAAAAAATAAGCGAACCCGGTGAAGTAAAGACCCTGTTGCGGGAAAAGATGGTGGAACTTCTGGGGGATCCGGTGCCTGTCAGGTGGAGCGATACCCCACCCACCGTGATCCTGGTGGTCGGCGTCAACGGCGTCGGAAAAACCACGACCATCGGGAAACTGGCACACCGCTTTCGCCAGGAGGGGAAAAAAGTCCTGCTGGCTGCTGCCGACACCTTTAGGGCAGGTGCCATCGAGCAACTGGAGATCTGGAGCGCACGCACGGGGTCGGATATAGTGAAACACCAGCCGGGTTCCGATCCTGCAGCAATAGTTTTTGACGCCCTTCAGGCGGCGCGCCGCAGGGGTACCGATGTGGTGATCATCGATACGGCAGGGCGGCTTCATACGAAGGTAAATCTTATGGAGGAGTTGCGCAAGATCAAAAGGGTGGTGGGACGGGAACTGCCCGGCGCCCCCCATGAGGTGCTCCTGGTGGTCGATGCCACTACGGGACAGAATGCCCTCCGTCAGGCGGAGCTGTTCAAAGATGCCACAGATGTCACGGGGATCGCTCTGACCAAACTGGACGGAACGGCGAAAGGCGGAATTGTCCTGGCCATCAAGGAGGAACTCGGGATACCTGTCAAGCTGGTAGGAATTGGGGAGAAAAGCGAAGATTTGAAAGATTTCAATGGAAGCGAGTTCGTTGCGGCCTTATTCGGGGAGGATAGATGGGAATGAAGATTGGGATCATCGGTGGGACTGGGTTTTATCAACCCGGTCTTTTAGACAATGAAAAGGATGAGGTCCTTCGCACCCCATATGGTGATGTGAATTTAAAGACCGGCTGGTATAAGGACCGGCAGGTGGTGTTTCTCGCCCGGCACGGGGTAAAACATACGGTGCCACCCCATCTGGTCAATTACAGGGCCAATATCTGGGCGCTCCACTCTTCCGGTGTAACCAAGGTTATTGCCACCGCCGCGGTCGGCTCTCTGAATGAAGATATGCGTCCCGGGGATATTGTGCTGGTGGATCAGTTTATCGATTTTACGAAAAGCAGGCCGCAGACATTTTTTGAGGGAGGGGAGGCCGGCGTCTTGCACGTAGATATGACCCATCCCTATTGTCCTGAACTTCGCTCGGAAATTTTCCAAATAGCGTCACGCAGCCGGATCCCGGTACACCGGTGCGGAACCTATGCGTGTACGGAGGGCCCCCGCTACGAGACCCCTGCCGAGGTGAGGATGCTGCGCAAGCTCGGGGGAGATGTTGTGGGGATGACCTCCGTGCCGGAAGTGGTACTGGCCCGGGAAGCAGGCCTTTGTTATGCAGCCCTCGCTCTCATAACAAATTACGGCGCGGGGATCTCCCCTCATCCTCTCTCGCACCGCGAAGTCCTTGAGGCGATGGAGAGGGCCCAGGAGGTCCTGCGGCGTTTGATATTCAGCGCGGTTGAACAGCTGCGCGAAGAGCGCAACTGTTCCTGTGCTTCAGCCGCAGATGAACTGGGAAGCCTTGGACGCAAAACTGATAAAAAGGAGTAAGAGCAGTATGGAAGTCCTTGTCTGGAAAAATGAAGGCCTGATGATCCTGGACCAGACCAAACTTCCCCACCAGGTCAGTTATATTCTGTGCAGACATTACAGGGAAGTGGCTGAAGCTATCCGGAAATTACGGGTTCGCGGTGCTCCGGCCATCGGAATTGCTGCAGCATTCGGATATGCACTGGCCGCTTTTAATTTTTCAGATAAGGAAGGACAAAGCATGGACGATTACCTCTCCAGGGCGGCGGCAGAGTTGAGGGCCACACGTCCCACCGCGGTCAACCTGGGATGGGCCCTCGAGAGGATGGGGATGAAATATCAAAAGATAAAGGGTTTGCCGCTAAATCAGATCCGGGAAACCCTTCTGGCGGAGGCGCAGCAGATCTTTGACGAAGAACGCCACCGTGATGAAAGAATCAGCTCCTTTGGCGCCGGGCTCATCCCGGATGGAGCTCGAATCTTAACCTATTGCAACACAGGGGCGTTGGCCACCGCAGGCTGGGGCACTGCTCTGGGGATCATCCTGATGGCAAATCGCCAGGGGAAAAACGTCCATGTTTACGTTTCAGAAACAAGGCCTGTCCTCCAGGGAGCGCGGCTCACGGCATGGGAATTGCACCAGGCGGGTGTTCCCTACACCCTCATTACCGATAATATGGCCGGATACCTTTTCGGCAGGCGGCAGATCGACCTGGTGATTGTGGGTGCCGACCGGATCGTTGCCAATGGTGATTTTGCAAATAAGATCGGCACCTACAGTTTAGCGGTGCTTGCCGCATACCACAAGCGTCCGTTTTACGTAGCAGCTCCCACCAGCACTTTTGATAAAAACCTGGCAACAGGGGAAGAGATTCCGGTAGAAATGCGGGCCCCCGAAGAGGTCAGAAGCATCGGGGGAACCCTGCTCACCCTTGCTGATTCTCCTGTCCTGAACCCATCTTTTGACGTAACCCCCCATGAATTTGTTTCGGCCTTCATCACCGAGCGGGGGATCTTGAAACCTCCTTACAACAACTTGGTTGAAAAAATATCTTGACGGCGGGAGGGCAGCAGGGTGTTGATTCCGTCCAGCGATGCCGAAGAAATTCTCAAGATTGGCCACGCACTGCTTCAAGAAGGGCTCGTTGTAGGGACAACGGGCAACGTCAGCGTTCGCAGTCAGGATACGGGAGGCATCATGATTACCCCAAGCGGGGTACCTTATCCTGATTTGCAGCCGGAGGATCTCGTCCTGGTGGATGAGAATGGTCAACGCCTGGAGGGAAGACTCCGTCCATCATCCGAGGTCATGCTTCATACGGCGATCTACCGGCGCCGACAGGACGTTAACGGCATTATTCACACACACAGCCCCTTTGCTTCCGTTTTCGCCGTTAACAGGAAAGAAATCCCGCCCGTTCTCGATGAAGTGGCACAATTGATCGGGGGGTCAGTCCAGGTAGCGGAATACGCCCCGCCGGGAACTCCGGAGCTTGCCGATTTTGCCGTTTCCGCCCTCCGAGACCGACAGGCGGTTCTTTTGGCCAACCACGGCATGGTGGGAGTTGGCCGCAACCTCAAGGAAGCACTGGTGGTATGCCAGGTGGTCGAAAAGGCCGCGCAGGTTTACCTCCTGGCGAAGTTGACCGGTAATCCCTATACTTTTAGTGAAGAGGAAGTCAAGGCACTGCGCTGCAGTTTTCTGAAAAGTTACGGACAGATAACGGGGAGGGAAAGTTAACAGGTGAACATATTAATTAAGAATTGCCATATTTTCTGCGATGATAGTGAATCCCCTATTATTCTGGGGGATGTCGCTATTGAAGGAAGCCGTTTGGTGAAGGTGGGAAGTGAAGGAGCGCTTCCACCTGGCTGGCAGCCGGAGAGGGTTATCGACGGAGGTAACTATCTCTGCCTCCCTGGTCTGATCAACTGCCATACCCATGCCGCCATGACCCTTCTCAGGAGCTATGCCGATGATCTCCCCCTGATGCACTGGCTGGAAAAGAAGATCTGGCCCGTAGAAAACCGTTTGACGGGAGAAGATGTATACTGGGGATCCCTGCTGGCAATGATGGAGATGATCAGGTCCGGCACCACCACATTTAACGACATGTATTTTTTTATGGACGAGGTGGCCCAGGCTGTTGAAAAGATCGGAATCAGGGCATGCCTGTCCCGTGGGCTGGTAGGAGTCGGAGGAACCGCCAGAGTCGGCCTTAAAGAGAGCCGCAAACTCATTGAAAAGTGGCAGGGGGGAGCCAAAGGCAGGATCCGGATCTGGCTGGGGCCGCATGCCCCGTATACCTGCCCTCCAGGCTATATTAAAAAGGTACTGTCCCTGGCGAAGGAGTACGAAACGGGAATCCACATCCATGTTGCGGAAACCCGGGATGAGATCAGAATTATCAATGAACGGTATTCTAAAACCCCGGTGACATATTTGGAAGAGTTGGGTGTTTTTGAATTTCCCGTACTGGCCGCTCATTGCGTTCACCTTACCGGTGACGACATTTCCCTTCTTGCAAGGAGGGGAGTCGCCGTCGCCCACAACCCCGAGAGCAATATGAAACTCGCCAGCGGGGTTGCTCCGGTGGTCAAGCTTAGGGGGGCAGGGATCACTGTTGGAATCGGCACGGACGGTGCTGCAAGCAACAATAATCTGGACATGTTCGGGGAAATGCGTACGGCTGCATTGCTGCACAAAGTCTTTAATGAAGACCCGCTGGTGATGCCGGCACTGGAGGTGCTCAGGATGGCAACAGGTGATGGGGCGCGGGCCTTGGGCCTGGGGGATGAAATTGGAGTTCTTAAACCGGGTTATAAGGCCGACCTGATCCTGGTGGACTTGAAACAGCCCCATTATCACCCCAGGCATAACCTGGTGGCGCATGCCGTCTACGCCGCCGGAGCGGGGGATGTGGATCTCGTTATTATTGACGGTGAGATCATCATGGAGAACCGAAAAATCCTGACCATTGACGAAGAAAGAGTCTTGGACGAAGTGGAGAGGTGCGCCAGAAGACTGACTTCCGGGTTCAACTAGATCCGGATTGTATTTGACATCGAGCGGGGCCTGGTTTAAAATATGTTAAGGTTTAGTCCTTGACAGATCGGGTGGCGCAGAGTGCTGTTGCATAAAGCAGGCCGCATGGTACTTCTGTATGACTTTTACGGGAAGCTGTTAACTCCGAAGCAGCAGGAAGTCGTGCGGCTCTATTATGAAGAAGATTTATCCCTTGGTGAAATCGCCGAAGAATTGAAGATCACCCGCCAGGCGGTTTATGACATCCTGAAACGCTCTGAACAGGCACTGGAGAAGTACGAAAGGAAGTTGGGTCTGCTTGAGGGGGACTCGAAGAAGAGCGCGGAAGGCGACTGAACTGAAGAGTGGTGATGATACTTGCTTTTTGAGGGGTTGGCAGAAAGGCTACAAAACACCTTCAAGAAACTGCGGGGAAAAGGCAAGCTGACAGAGAGTGATATCAACGAAGCCCTTAGAGAAGTGCGCCTGGCACTGCTTGAAGCGGATGTGAATCTGGCGGTTGTAAAGCAGTTCACGCAACGGATAAAGGAGCGGTGTCTGGGGGTAGAGGTTCTGGAAAGCCTCACTCCGGCTCAGCAGGTCATAAAAATCGTTAACGATGAGCTCACCTCCCTGATGGGAGGGGATGTGAGTAAAATCAATTTCAACCCTGCCGGGCCCAGCATTTTTTTGCTGGTGGGACTGCAGGGAAGCGGAAAAACCACCACTGCCGGAAAGCTGGCACTCTTGTTTAGAAAACAGGGCAGGCGTCCGCTCCTGGTGGGAGCCGATGTTTACCGGCCGGCGGCCATCAAACAGCTGGAGGTTCTCGCCAAACAGATCAATATACCCTTCTTCAGCCTCGGCGAGCAGGCAGATCCGGTGAGAATAGCCGAGGAGTCTCTGGGGTATGCCAAAGCTCAGGGCTGTGATTTAATTATCATCGACACCGCCGGGAGGCTCCATATTGATGAGGAACTGATGGAGGAGCTAAAGCGCCTGAAGAATGTGCTCAAACCGCAGGAGATCCTTCTTGTGGTTGATGCAATGACCGGTCAGGACGCAGTAAACGTTGCCAAAAGCTTTCATGAGGAACTGGAACTGAGCGGCATAATCCTGACAAAGCTTGACGGCGATACGCGGGGCGGTGCTGCCCTCTCGGTGAAAGCAGTTACGGGTTGCCCTATTAAATTTATCGGTACAGGCGAAAAGCTGGATGCCCTGGAGCCATTTCATCCCGACCGGATGGCATCGCGCATTCTCGGTATGGGTGACGTCCTGAGTTTGATTGAGAAGGCTCAGGCGGCTTTCGATCAGGAGAAGGCCCGGGAACTCGAAAGGAAATTGCGGAAACAGGAATTTACTCTTGAGGATTTCGTCGAACAGATCAAACAGGTTCGTTCCATGGGTCCTTTAGAACAGGTATTGAGTATGATTCCCGGTTTGGGCGGGGCGAAACAGCTGAAAAAACTTCAGGAAGAGTTTGATGAGAAAGAATTTGTTTATCTCGAAGCAATCATCAATTCCATGACCCCTGAGGAAAGGAGAAACCCCTCAATTATCAACGGAAGCAGGCGCAGGCGAATAGCGAGGGGGAGCGGGACGAGCGTCCAGGACGTCAACCGGATGCTTAAACAGTTTGAACAGACACGTAAAATTATGAAACAGTTCAGCGAGTTAAGTTCGGGGAAAAGCACCCGTAAACTAAAATCATTTAAATTCCCTTTTTAAAGGATAGGAGGATGTAGAGTATTGGCAACAAGGATTAGATTGAAAAGGATCGGAGCAAAGAAAAAGCCCGCATACCGGGTGGTGGTGGCGGATTCACGTTCTCCCCGGGATGGGCGTTTTATCGAAGAGCTGGGATATTACCAGCCTACCGCCAACCCCGAGGTCATCAAGATCGATGAGGAAAAGGCCCTAACCTGGCTCTCCCGCGGGGCGCAGCCTTCTGACACCGTCAGGGCACTTCTCAAAAAAACCGGGATTTGGGAAAAGCGTACCGCTAAAAACGCTGCTGTAGAAGAATAGTTACCCCAAACAGGGGAGGTATTTCATGAAAGAACTGATCGAACTGATTGCAAAGTCTCTGGTTGATAAACCGGAAGACGTAGAGGTGGCGGAGTTTCAGGACGAAAAAGGGGTTGTTGTCGAGTTAAAGGTCGCTCCTGAAGACATGGGAAAAGTAATAGGAAAACAGGGGAAAATTGCAAGGGCGATTCGTACCCTGGCCAAGGCGAAGGCGGCCAAAACCGGCACCAAGGTTCTTGTAGAGATCCTTTCCTAAATAAACGGGCGAAACAACGGGAATGGTATCAGTGGAGAGTTACATCACCGTCGGGCAGATCAGCAAACCTTACGGTTTGCGTGGTGAGGTTAGGGTAATCCCCTATACAGATTTCCCTGATCGCTTCCTGACAACGAAGCGCCTGTTTATCCGTCAAAACACTCTTTTTCTCGAAAAACTGGTAGAAAGAGCATACATCAAGGATAACAGGATCATTATCAAGCTGGCTGGTATCAATACCCCGGAAGAGGCAGGCAAGTTCCGGGGTGCTTTGCTTCAAGTTCCGCCGGAGGAGGTCAGGGCGCTGCCGGAGGGTTCTTACTATTATTTTCAGATTGTCGGGCTCCCGGTCTATACCCTTGACGGAAAACTGATTGGAAAGGTGGATGAAATATTAAATACCGGAAGCAACGATGTTTATTTAGTAAAAGATCCGGAAAAGGGGAAGGAGATCCTGTTACCGGCTACCAAAGAGGTAATTAAAAAGGTTGATTTAAAAGAGAGATGCATCGTTGTCAACCTGCTACCCGGTCTCCTTGAGGAGTGAGAGTATGGTTATCACAATTATTACGATATTCCCTGAGATGTTCTCCGGACCCCTGCAAGCCAGTATTCTTAAACGCGCTCAGGAGCAGGGGTTACTGGAGGTTAACATTGTGGATCTCAGGAATTACTCCCGGGACAAACACCGCAAGGTGGATGACTACCCCTATGGTGGTGGGGCGGGTATGGTGATGAAGCCGGAGCCGTTTTTTACATGTATAGAAGAAATCGCCGGTAACCGTAAGGTGCATACCATTTTGCTATCTCCACAGGGAGCAGTTTTTAACCAGCAAAAGGCCCAGGAACTGGCGGGGAAAGAGGAGATAATCATAATCTGCGGGCATTATGAGGGGATCGACGAAAGGGTGAAGGCTCTCGCCTGTGAAGAAATTTCTATAGGTGATTTCATTTTAACCGGAGGTGAGATCGCAGCATTAACCATCGTGGATTGTGTGGCGCGTTTGATTCCAGGAGTGGTTGGAGCTGAAACCTCCCTGGTTGAAGAGTCCTTTAGTCTCGGGTTGCTGGAATACCCCCAGTATACCCGTCCTCGCTCTTTTCGGGGAATGGATGTTCCGGATATTCTGTTAAGCGGAGATCACCAGGCGGTCGCCCGCTGGCGCCGGGCCCAGGCGGTTGCAAAAACCTTTTTCCGGCGTCCGGATCTGCTCCAGGAGGGAAGCTGGAGCGAGGATGACCGGAAAACAATAACTGAGCTGTTTCTTACAGAATGATCCTGCCGTCAGAACCGCTCCTATGAGTTCATTGTGATTTACCAGTTGCTGTGCTATAATTAACGGCAGTGTTGATCTAGTAATGAGATAAATTGACAGTTGAGGAGGCATATTCATCGTGGACTTGTTAAGAACAGTTGAACAAGATTATCTAAAAAAAGAGATTCCCCCCTTTCGTCCAGGTGATACGGTGAGGGTTCACGTTAAGGTTATTGAAGGTAACCGGGAGAGAACACAGGTGTTTGAAGGGATAGTGATTCGGAGGAGGGGGAGTGGACTAAACGAAACCTTTACGGTACGCCGGGTGTCTTACGGTGTAGGTGTCGAAAGAACATTTCCGGTCCATTCACCCCGCCTGGATAAAATCGAGGTTGTGCGAAAAGGAAGAGTGAGACGGGCAAGGCTTTATTACCTTCGGGACAGGGTTGGGAAGGCAGCACGGATTAGAGAACGGAAGTAGGGGAGATATTTGGCCCAGGAGCAAGATAAATCATCCTTTTGGCGCGAGATTTTGGAGTCGGTTGTCCTTGCAGTTATTCTGGCCGCAGTTATCAGGATATGGTTGTTCGAACCCTTTTACATCCCCTCACCTTCGATGCAACCGACTCTCTATCCTCATGATAGGATTATCGTAAACAAAGCTGTGTACCGGTTTCATCCTCCTGAACGAGGGGACATTGTCGTTTTTAAATTTCCGTTGGACACGTCACGAGATTTTATTAAAAGGATAATTGCCCTTGAGGGAGAAACCATCGAAATCCGGCAAGGTTATGTTTATATCAACGGAAAACGGCTGGAAGAACCCTATATCCCCCACGAAATGATGGCGAATTATGGTCCTTATAAAGTGCCGAAGGGTTATGTGTTTGTAATGGGTGACAACCGGAACAACAGCGAGGATAGCCGCATCTGGGGCCCTCTGGCTAAAAAATACATAATTGGAAAAGCTATTTTTATCTACTGGCCGCCTGGGCGTATGGGAATTTTGAAATGACATCACCGGAAACAACGCCTGCTGTTCAAGGGAAGAAAAAAAATCTACTTATTAGAAGGCTAAGGGTCGTTGACCTGGTTTTTGAAGTGGTGGATGCACGCTGTCCTGTAAGCTCCCGCAGTCCGCTGGTCCGGCAACTGGTTAAACATAAGCAGCAAATATTAATCCTAAATAAAGCCGACCTCGCCGACCCCCAGGCTACCGGAAGGTGGCTTGACTATTTTGCAGCCACAGGTATCACTGCCGTTGCTGTGGACTCGCGGCAGGGGAGCGGTTTCAGGGAGCTATGGGGACATCTGGCTGGATACGAGAGTGAGCTAAAAAAACGCCTGGAGGAAAAAGGACGTCTTGCCAGGGAATTGCGGACGGCGGTGGTTGGTATACCGAATACCGGGAAGTCAAGTTTCTTAAATAGACTTGTGGGCAGGCGAACGGCAGCCACGGGTGACCGCCCGGGTATAACAAAAGGCCCCCAATGGGTGCACTTGAAGGGGAGGATTTCTGTTCTTGATACCCCTGGAGTATTGCCGCCGCAGATTAAAGAAGGAGATGTATTCAAACTGATTTCAATAGGCGCAGTGGATTATATCGAGTACGAACCGGAAAGAGTCGGTGAGCAAATAATTAACTTCCTGGAGGAAAACTATCCGGAAAACATCGCAAAATATCTTGGGACAAGCCGGGAAGGGCCTTTAACTCTAGAAATTCTTGCTCGGCATAAAAATTTCATTTTACCTGAAGGCATGCCCGATCTCCACCGTACTGCCGGTTACCTGATAAAGTTATTTAAAAACGGTAAGCTCGGCCGGGTTACCTTTGAATTGCCTGCGTAGACCTTTATGCGTCTCAATCTTCAATGTCTTGACCTGATCATAGTGAGGATAACACGAATTGAAGGTCGTATCGCTCGGGCTCGACATATCAAGACATACGTAAATATGTCACCGGAGCCGGTTATTTCAACCCAGGCCGGGATCAAGCTCAAGAATAAGAGTATTTAAAAAATAGCAAAAGCCCCTATTAATTTAGGGCTTTTTTGTTATCCTGGCAGGATTTGTGGTATAGAAAATGTAATAAAAGAAGAAGAGGGATTGATGGCAAGTTGAGTAGGGGAAAAACTCGCATTTTAGATGAAGAAGAATATGATCGCTTGAAGAGAATACATCTATTCGAGCAAAAACTATGGAAAAACGGTGCCGTGTTGATTGCCGGTGTTGATGAAGCCGGGCGTGGGCCGCTTGCAGGACCTGTAGTGGCAGCTGCAGTTGTTATAAAGGAGGAACTCTTGCTTCCTGGTTTAAACGACAGCAAGCTTGTAAATCCTGCGCTTCGCGCTGCTTTATCCCGGGAAATCAAGCGGAAAGCGGCAGGTTGGGCTGTAGGAATAGTGCCGGTCGGTTGGATTGAAAAATACAACATTCACGAAGCATCGATTCTGGCCATGAAAAAGGCCTTGGAACAACTTAAGGTAAAACCCGATCACATCCTGATAGACGGGTGTTGGCCTGTTAGAGACGTCCCGGTTCCCCAAACTACCATTGTTAAAGGGGATACACGGAGTGCCGTTATAGCTGCTGCTTCAATACTGGCAAAAACAACCAGGGATGCTATAATGTCATACTATGGGCTGCTCTTCCCGAAATACGGTTTTGAACAGAATAAGGGATACCCAACCCCTGCCCACCTAGAAGCTATTGCCAGGTACGGGCCCTGTTTTTTGCATCGCCGTACTTTTCGGGGCGTAAAGGAGATGGATAGTGAACATCAGGTTGAATGCTCTTTTTGAGCAGGTTAACACTTCAAAATTGAATAACTGGGACCGGGGTATGCGCCAGGATACTTTCATTATTAAAGTAGTTGAAGTCAAGGGAGAAACGGTGGTTGTCTCGGTAAACGGGGACTGCCTGGAAGTTACATCACGGGTTCCTCTTGTGCCCGGACAGGTGTTTTTAGTGAGAAGGGCGCAAAAGGATGGTGAAACGGTAACCTGGCATTTGATCCGGGAGGTTACGGAGTCAACCCCACAGTCTGTTCTGGCGAGATTTGGTCTCCCTGAGGTTCCGGAAAACAATGCTATTATAAATGCTTTAAGTAAAGCAGGGCTTCCTATCACGGAGGAAAACCTTCATAAAATTCAGCGCCTAATGGAAAAGTCAGGTGGGTTTAACCCTACTAATTTAATGGTTGCTATAACCTCCCTTAAACTCGGTATTTCTTTCGAACTTTTGCTGCAATTACTGACCCCTTTCGTTGAAAAAATTACAGTTGCTACCGACTCATTAAAAAAGGCTAATGGCGGAAGCATGGCTGATGGTCGCGAAAAGCTAACAGGGCTGAATGGAGAGGATAACAGGCCTGCTATCCTTGGTTTTCGGTTAAAAGAGGCCTTCGATATGCTTCAGGGAATGCTTCGTCGTTTGGTCGATAAATCCAGCTCCACCCCGATAGAGGAACTGCAGCGTTTAAGTAGCGGAGAAGGGGATGAGAGAAAGCTCCTGGTAGGGGGACAGCTTTTCACCTGTGGGCAGTGGAATATAGAAGAGCAGAAGCCGTTTTATTACATTCCGCTCTTTGCGCTTTTCAAGGGCGAAGATCACCCAGATGGAGAAATATTAATTTATCCTGAGATATCGAGGGGAGCCACCTGTACGCGTTTTCTTCTGAACCTTGCCACCTGTTACCTGGGATGGATCCAGGTGGAGTTGACCTTACAGGACAGCCTGCTGAAAGTAGGGATGCTTGTTGAGGAACAGACTGCCAAGCTGCTGATTGACAAATCCTGGCCTCAATTGGCCGAGGTATTAAAAGACCTGAGATACAGTTTAATCTGGTCGGGGTGCAAAGTGGGTATAGTCAAGTCTTTCTTCCGTGATTTACAAAAGGGGTGCTTGGGCGACAAAATCCATAAAACACTGGATCTGACCGTTTAGGAGAGGATGCATGGTACTAAATGTCAGGTAAAGAAAAACAAGCGGTTGCCTTGAGATACCGGAAAAATGAAGATCGTGCTCCTCGCGTGGTTGCTGCCGGACGGGGCGAACTTGCCCGGCGTATCATTGAAGAAGCTGCCAGGCACGGGATACCGCTTTATGAGGATCATGATCTGGTGGACCTGCTTATGCGCCTGCCGTTGAATGCTGAAATACCTCCTGAATTGTATCGTGCGGTGGCAGAGGTGCTTGTTTTCATTTACCAACTGGATAAAAAGCCTCAATCCTTCAGTTAAGGGAAGGGGGCAATGAACCTGTGCGAATTTCTATTGTTTATGCAAAACCGGGGATGAAACTCGCCGAGAATGTTTATAAAAGCAGAAAGGTGCTCTTAAGAGCAGGCACTGTTCTTACTCCTGCAACAATTAATGCCCTCAAAAAACGCGGTATACTGGAGATAGAAGTTGAAAGTGAGTGGGACATGCAGGCCTTAGCGGGTGGTTCCCAAGAAGTGGATATTATATCCGAAGAGATCAGACTTAAAGCCGAACAGACCATTAAGGATATATGGGAAGAGGTTAGGAAAGGCGGCCGTATTCACATCGCCCGTGTAAAAAGCACGGTAGAAACAATCCTGGAGGAGCTTTCAAAAAGAAATTATACTTTTTTGAAATTGGCGGATATCCGGGCTCTAGATAATTACACTTTCACTCACTCTGTCAATGTCTGTGTCTTGGCTTTGAGTCTGGGTATTGCCAGCGGGTACACTGAAGCGGAACTTTTGGAGCTGGGGACTGGGGCACTTCTACATGATCTGGGAAAAGTGATTATTCCAGGTGATGTTTTGAATAAACCGGGACCACTTAATGAAGAGGAGATAGAAATTGTCCGCAAACATCCTGCCCATGGCTTTCACCTCCTCTGTCAAGAACCTGAAATCGGTATAAATGCTGCCTTAATACCTTATGAGCATCATGAGCGGTATCAGGGAGATGGGTATCCCCGGGGCCTGAGAGGGGATGCCATCCATAAGTTTGCTCAACTGGTGGCTATAGCGGATGTATATGATTCTCTCACCTCAGACCGGAGTTACCGTTCCAAACTGAAGCCCTACGAGGCGGTGGAAATATTGATAGCCATGAGTGGTCAGGGATTTAACCCTAAACTGGTGAACCTGCTCCTCGATAACGTGGAAATCTACCCTGTCGGATGTATTGTCGAGCTGAACGATGGCAGCCTGGCTGTCGTAACGTCTGTAAATAAAATGCTTCCTATCAGGCCTAAGGTAAGAAAGTTAGTCAGGCATGGAGAAAGCTATGTGCCTTCGGGGGATGAAATGGACCTCATGGAGAATCCCACAGTCTTCATCACAAGAGTAATAAGTCTGAATTGGATGTCAAGGGGAGGCGCCGGCTCTCAGAGAGAGGATAAAGCCTTATGAGTTTCTATCGCAGACGCCTTGGTGCCGCTGGGGAAGAGGTGGCACTGTCTTACCTGTTGAAACAAGGATATCGCCTGCTTGAGAAAAATTACCGCTGTCGCTTCGGGGAAATAGACCTGATCGTGGAGGATGGCAAAACTGTTGTTTTTATAGAGGTGAAAACAAGGAGCAGTTGCCTTTTCGGGTTACCACAGGAGGCAGTCGGCTGTTCAAAACAGACAAAGATCAGGCGGCTTGCTCAAAACTTTTTGCTTTCCAGAGGGTTGGAAGAGAAGCCGGTCCGTTTTGACGTGATCGCTGTACTGTATTCGAAAACAGGTGATTTTGACATTGAGCATTTAAAAGGGGTTTTTTGAACCACCCTATGTGAATAAGGTATACATGCCGGGAGAATATTTCTTTTTTTAATTACTTTGCTTATGCTAATATGAAAAAAGAGCAAGCGTGCCTGGTGTTTTAAGACAAGGGTACGGTTTTATATTGTGGTAAGGTAGTGATTTTGATGGAATTGCCTTTAATGTACCGGGGGTTATTAGAATTCAGCGGGCCTGTTGTGCAGGATGTTCCGGCGCGGGTCTGGGAGGTTTTCAGCAAGGCTGCTTTCTGGAACCGGATTGAGAGCGGTGCCAGCATTGCGGTTGCGGTAGGAAGCCGGGGCATTTCCGATATTGTTCCGGTGCTGAGGACTGTTATCAGCATGTTAAAAGATAAAGGATATCGTCCTTTCGTCATACCCGCAATGGGCTCCCACGGTGGAGGAACGGCTGAAGGACAGCGCAAGGTTCTTGCCGGTCTGGGGATTACCGAGGAGACTGTGGGGGTTCCCATTAAGGCCAGCGGGGATGCGGTCATTATCGGCCATGTTGCCCCTGAAGTCCCGGTTTATTGCAATCGCCTTGCTCTGGACTGTGACGGCATTATCTTAATCAACCGGGTCAAACCGCACACTTCCTTCCATGGGCCCATTGAAAGCGGGCTCATGAAGATGCTCGCCGTCGGCCTGGGGAATCCTCAGGGTGCTGACACTCTGCATAAATTCGGGCCTTCCGGCCTGCGCAAAAATATTCCGCTGGTAGCCAGCCATATCATTAGAAAACTGCCTGTTCTGTTTGGCATTGCCATTGTAGAGAATGCATACGATAAGACCGCTCTGATCGAGGGATTGGAACCCCAGGAGTTTTACGAAAAGGAAAAGGAGCTTCTTGAGAAAGCCCGTTCGCTGATGCCCCGGCTTCCTTTTCAGGACATAGACCTGCTGGTTGTCAGGGAAATGGGGAAATGCTTCAGCGGGACCGGCATGGATACCAACATCATCGGCCGGCTGCGCATACAGGGGGAGAAAGAGCCTGAACACCCAAGGATCAGGCGGATTGCCGTGCTCGACCTGGCGGAGGGTTCGGAGGGGAACGCCGCCGGCATAGGACTGGCAGATTTTACTACAGACAGACTGCTGGCAAAGGTTGACTGGGAAGCCACATATCTGAATGTCCTGACCACCACCTTTACCCAGCGGGCCATGATACCCATGCATTTTCCTACCGATGAAATTACCATTAAAAAGGCGCTCGACAGCCTGGGAGTATGGAACCCGGAAGATGTAAGGATAGTTGTGATCAAAAATACCCTGGAACTTAAAGAGATTGACTTTTCCTCGGCCCTTTTGGCGGAAGCGAGACAAATTCCATATCTGACAGTATACGGAGAAGGACGGGCTTTGTCTTTTACTAATGGTGAACTGGAGATTTGAGGGAGCACTTTAGCCAAGGAGGTTTCTATTATGCTCGATGCATCTATCGTTGCAGAAATGAAGCGGATTGTGGGGGAAGAGAACGTCTTCACGACCCTCGAAGAAAGGCTGTGCTACGGCTATGACAGCACCCCCGAAGCGTTCCTGCCGGAACTCGTTGTTCGCCCCGATGAGGTTGGAGAAATCCAGCAGATTTTAAAACTGGCGAACAAACACCTGATACCCGTTTTCCCCAGAGGGGCGGGGACCGGTTTGAGCGGTGGTTCGCTTCCGGTCAAAGGCGGCATCGTATTGGATTTAACAAGGATGGATCGGATTTTGGAGATCGACGAGGAGAACCTGGTGGCCGTTGTTGAGCCCGGTGTTATTACCCAACATCTGCAGGAGGAGGTTGAAAAAAGAGGCCTTTTTTATCCCCCCGATCCTGCAAGTTTGAAAACATCCACCCTGGGAGGCAATGTGGCGGAGTGCGCCGGAGGGCCCCGTGCCTTTAAGTATGGAGTAACGAGGGACTACGTACTCGGGTTGGAGGTGGTAACTCCCCAAGGGGAAATTGTAAGAACCGGTGGGAAGACGGTTAAAAGCGTCACCGGCTATGACCTGACCCGGTTATATACGGGTTCAGAGGGAACCCTTGGTGTGATCACGAAAATCTTCCTGCGCCTGATACCGAAACCCGAGGCCAAAAAAACATTGATGGCAGTCTATGAGCGGCTTGATGACGCTGCCAACAATGTTACCATGATCATCAAAAAGGGAATCATTCCTGTAACCCTGGAGTTGATGGACGACAGGACCATTCACTGTGTGGAGAAACACTGCAAGATGGGGCTTCCCCTCGACGCAGAAGCAATCCTGATCATTGAGGTCGACGGGCAGAAAGATCTTGTTGAAAAACAGGCGGCACAAATAGCAGAGCTCTGCCGGGCTAATGGAGCACGAGAGGTTAAAGTGGCGGAGGATGAGAAGACCAGAGATGAGATTTGGGCGGCACGCAGGGCAGTCTCTGCAGCGGTGGTACAGATTAAACCCACTAAAATCAGTGAGGATGTTTCCGTGCCGAGAAGTCAAATTCCCAACATGGTTAGAAAGTTGAAGGAAATAGCCTCCCGTTACCGGTTGAATTTAGTGATATTCGGCCATGCGGGTGATGGGAACCTGCACCCCAACATACTCTGTGATAAAAGAGACCCTGAAGAAATGGAGCGGGTGGAAAAGGCGATTGGAGAACTTTTTCAAGCCGCAGTGGAACTCGGGGGAACTCTTTCCGGCGAACACGGCATAGGCATCATGAAGGCCCCCTATCTCAAACTGGAGACAGGGGAGGCAGGATATGATGTAATGCTGGCCATCAAGAAGGCTTTGGACCCCAATAACATCCTCAATCCGGGCAAAATCTTTGGGAGTGAAAGCAATGGATAATATAGCCGCTGCCTTTGAATATCTGGACCGCTGCAGCAAATGCGGGAGCTGCCAGGCCGTCTGTCCCCTCTACGGAGAAACCAGGGCCGAGCCTTTTGTCGCCAGAGGAAAGATATTTCTTTTAAAGAACTACCTCGAACGGAAGCTTGACCTCTCACCAAAGATGAAGGAGATCATGAGCTTATGCCTGCTCTGTAAGGCCTGTACCTACCAGTGCCCGAACAAGATCCCCGTTGATGAACTGGTGATGCAGGCCCGTTCGGAAATTGTCCGGAAAAAGGGGATGCCTTTTGTCAAGAAAAATGTGTTCCAGCATTTCTTAAAAAACAACGGAAGGCTCAGTTTCGCTGCGAAAATGGGGTATCTCTACCAGAGATCCGGGCTGCAGTGGTTAATCCGCAAGAGCCGTATTCTGGAGATGCTGGGACATGATCTGGCTCAAAAAGAACGCCTGCTTCCTCGAATGGCAGGGGTGCCTTTTCGCAATCAGGTTCCCCGCCGCGTCTCGTGCCGGGAGCCGAGGCTGAGAGTTGCCTATTACACAGGATGCCTTACCAATTACGTATTTCCCAACACCGGCCATGCGGTGTTAAAGGTGCTGCAAGAACAACAACTGGACATAGTAATTCCGGAACAGTGGTGCTGCGGAATACCGGCTCTGGCCAGCGGGGACGAAAAGACTGCCGCCGAACTTGCGCAAAAAAACGTTGAATCCTTCAATAATGCAGGGGTTGACGCAGTAATAACCGATTGCGCTTCATGCGGCCAAATGTTAAGGAAATACGCCGACTTTCTCGGAACCCCGGAGTCCAAGAATTTTGCTGCCAAGGTACTCGACTTCAGCGAATTCCTGGATAAGGCCGTATCCTTTCGGGTCGGTGACAGAGATATACCCGTGACCGTCACCTATCATGATCCCTGCCACCTTAGAAGAGGACAGGGGGTAGTTGAGGCACCTCGCCGGTTAATCGGTTCTGTAGCGGGGCTTAGATTCATAGAAATGAAGGAACCGGACCGTTGCTGCGGCTCTGCGGGGTCCTTTAATCTTGACCACTATAGACTGGCGTCAAAGATCGGACACCGGAAAGTGCAGAATATTTTACAGACTGGTGCGGACATCGTGGTAACCGGCTGTCCTTCATGCATCATGCAGATAGGTCACAACCTTGGCCTAAATAACTCCAAAGTGCAGGTCCTGCATTTGGCGGAACTCCTCAGCATGACATATGCTGATGAGTAATAGAGGCAAGGAGGTAAGGGGGTTTTGGATTTTGATGTTCTGCTTGAGGCCAAGAAGGAATTTGCCTGTCGTTTTCCCGAGCAAATGGCCGAATTGAGCGGGGGCAGGTACGATCCGGAGGAGAAGCTGATCAGCATCAGTTACTTGAATGAAATCTACAGGATATCTTTTCCTGATGGAGAATTCTTTGAAGGGGAGCAATCTACACCCCTCACAATAGAAGAGAAAGCGCTCGTGTTGCAATACCTCAGCCAGGCAACCGGGCAGCCGCTGAGAGGAAAGTGGGTTTCCTTTTCGGATCTGCCTAACGGAATGCTGCATGACGCCCCTTTTAAGGTCGAGGCAGTAGAACCACTTGCCGAAATATTCGGGGGGCAGCCGGGCAAACTGCTCGATGTGGCTAAGTCTCTCGGCGCTACTGAACTGAAAATCGGCGATGCAGGCGTTGTTATTCCGGTTTTTCCTCATATCACAGTGGCGATTATCTTGTGGCTGGGGGATGAGGAATTTTCGGCAAGGGCAAACATGGTTTTCGATGCTGTCGCTCCGAACTATCTTTCAACAGCTGCTTTGTACGTTTTAGGAGCTAATGTGACCAGGCGCCTGTGTAAGGCAGTTAGGTAAAAGAATAAAACCCATTGTCCCCCGCCAAAGGGGCCGCATTAACATCCCCCTTCCTTCTCTGTTAGCCTTAGTCTGCCACGGGTCAACAGGATAATTCAGTTAATCAATCATCGAAGACATCCGCATGTACTAAAAAGCAGGAAACAGCGTTTTTAATAAAGAATAGATATTTAAGTAATAAGAAGCCAGTTGGAGAGGGAACAAGGCTTTGTTGGGGATTATCAACAGTTGTTGCTGTTTGGGAATGGACACCCATTTAGTGAGGGTCGAAGTGGATGTATCACCCGGACTTCCCTCTTTTACAATCGTAGGTCTCCCGGACCCTGCCGTTCGGGAGTCAACCGAGAGGGTACGGGGCGCAATTAGAAACGCCGGTTTTGAATTCCCTCTCAAAAGAATCACGGTTAATTTGGCACCGGCCGATCTTAGAAAAGAGGGTTCTATTTTTGACCTTCCGATAGCGGTAGGGATACTCGCTGCTACAGAACAGGTTCCGCAGGAAAAAGCCTCCCGATATATTTTTGTGGGCGAGTTATCCCTTGATGGGACTGTTTGTCCTGTACCGGGCATTCTTCTGATGGCAGGCAACATAGTAAAGGAAAATACCGGTTCAACCTTTATCGTACCTCTCAGCAACCTGGAAGAGGCTTCACTGGTAGAGGATATTTCGGTTCTCGGGGGAAGTAGCTTAGGTGAAATCATTAGCTTTTTAAGAGGTGAAGGGTCCCTCCATGAAGGAATTTCGGATTTTGCTGTAGAAAAGATGAAAACATTAGCTAACACAGCATCCAATGGATATCCCGATTTCGCGGATGTGAAGGGGCAAGAAAAGGTGAAACGCGCCCTCGAAATTGCAGCGGCGGGAGGTCACAATGTGCTGTTAATCGGCCCTCCCGGAACCGGAAAAACCCTGCTGGCAAGGCGGCTTCCCTCCATCATGCCCCCCTTGACCTGGGAAGAGGCTCTGGAGGTAACGAAAATCTACAGCGTTGCGGGTTTGCTGCCAAAAGACAGCCCCTTAATAATGACAAGGCCTTTTCGTGCGCCCCATCATACCGCCTCTGCAGTGAGTATTATTGGAGGAGGGAGAATCCCCCATCCCGGTGAGGTCAGCTTTGCATCCCACGGTATTCTTTTTATGGACGAATTACCGGAATTCAGCCGGGATGTGCTTGAAGCACTGCGCCAGCCTCTGGAAGAGAAAATTGTCACTGTATCCCGGGCTGCCGGTTCCTTTACCTATCCCGCCAACTTCACCTTTGTTGGCGCGATGAACCCTTGCCCGTGCGGTTATTTAGGTGATCCCAAAAGAGAATGTATCTGTACGCCTCACCAGGCCCAGCGTTACCGCAACCGCATCTCTGGCCCTATTCTCGACCGCATTGACCTGCATGTTGAAGTACCCCGGATGGAATTAAAGGATATTGTACAAAGCAAACAAGGAGAGCCCTCTTCAGAAATAAGAAAAAGAGTGATAAAAGCCAGGGAGAAACAGCGGGAACGCTTTCAAGATGAGGGGATTACTCAAAACTCGGATATGAATAACAAGCAGATAAAAAAATATTGTAAATTGAACAAGGAATCTCAGGATCTGTTATATAATGTTTTTCATAAATTAAATCTCAGCATGAGATCCTTTGACCGCATCCTGAAAGTGGCGAGGACGATTGCCGACCTGGATGCATCAGAGCAGATCAAATCTATACATCTTGCAGAAGCTGTCCAGTACCGGCTTTTCGACCGCCCGCTTGATACCGGAGGTTAATCTAATTTTGGAAGGAGGTAGCAAAGTGATTCCAGTTCAGGTGAAGGAGATTGCCTTCGATCTTACATTAAGTCCTGTGGTCCTGTTATTGGATGAAACCAAAAAGCGTGTCCTTCCTATCTGGGTAGGGCCCTTTGAGGCCCAGGCAATTGCAATGGCCTTACACGGTACTCCTGCGCCTCGCCCGATGACCCATGATCTTATGAAATCAGTTTGTGAACACCTTGGTGTATCAGTTCGACGGGTGATCATCAATGATGTCCGAGAAAGTACTTACTATGCGGAAATATATTTGCAAACCACAACCGGTGAAGTCATTGTTGATTCCCGTCCGAGTGATGCCATTGCTATTGCACTGCGAACAGGAGCAAAGATGTTTATTTCCGAGAAGGTTGCAGGCTACACCCTTGCAGTGGAGGAACTTATAGATGAAGAGCAGCAAGAAGAATTAAGACACATCCTCGGTCTAACAAGTCCTGATGAATATAAGAAGTCGCTACATTAAGTATTGAAGTATTAAGGGGACTCCTTCGGAGAATCCCCTTTATTGTAAATGCCTGTAATGCCTCTTATGTGAGAGTAATGCTTATAACATTATTTAGCGGCTGATGCGGTAGCTCCAGTTGAGGCCATTATTATTATCCCAGTTATTGGCGCTGTCTTTAAAGCAGAAGTTGAACTGACCTTCACGGGTGATTTCTACGGTTCGTTCCCACTCGTTTCCGACTTTTTTCATCGGGTAATCGTAGATGCTATGCCACGGCCCCTGGCCGTAACCGGTATGAAGCCATACCTGATCGGCGCCCGCTCCTGCCAAAAGTCCGTGGTAAGTGATCTTTACCTTGTCTCCAAGGCGGCTCGGAGTTGGTGAAATAGAAAAAGCCGGATGTAAATTGTACATTGAGCAAACCCCTCCTTGAGCTTTTAGCTATAGTATTGAAAAAGAATAGGGGTTTTATTCTTTTACCCAACTGCCTGACATGACACAAGCGCCTGCTCCCAAAACATACAAAGCGGCTGTGGAAAAGATAGATCGGAACGACAGTGTCAAAACACCGTGCTTGCCCTTGCCGAAAACTCCTCATCCCCAACCCATAAAAAATCGCCTCTGTGATATGAGTAAAAACCGCAGTTGAACTGTCTATGTCTACCTTAAGATGGTGATTCTTCAAAAGAATTTTGCGCGTTTTTGTGCTACAAACAACCCTTTCCAAAAATTAAAGGACAAACTCCTCTGGCAATGTTACGTTTTTGGGGGGGCTTATTCGCAAGATTTTAGCAGCTTATTGCCGGGTTCCGTGCCGTTTGTCTTGATGAACGGCTTCCTTCCGTCATTTCTGCTTCAGCGAAGCTCATTGCGTTCAGCACTTCCCGAATTTCTCGAGGGAAGCTGTCAGTCCGGCTCTTTTGCGCTTGAACTCCAGCGTCGTCTCCAGCCAGAAGGCCAGGAAACAGATTTATTTAGCCCATGACCTCGCACCCCAAAAGTTTTCGGCTTTTGCCGATTTACCGGATATCATAAAAATTGATCAAAAATATGGATAATTAGAAGGAATTAAGAATTTCATGTCAAAAATAGCAATAGAACAGAAAATTAACTAAAATATAAGGAGGCTGGAAAAATGGTTATATATAACATTAATGTAAAAAGTACCCTTGGGGGGGGGGGGGGG
>DULK01000077.1 GCA_012840385.1 Syntrophomonadaceae bacterium | reverse complement strand
GCGGGCCGCCTGCTCCGGCCGACGAGCAGACCGGGGAAGCGGTGGAAATGGAGGAGCAGGAAAAGGGCGACGGTCATGAGAAGGATGACATTCCCGTGATCCGGTACAGCGCGCCTGTCAGGCCGCGGGCCGATATCATTTCCGATGAACAGACCATTCTCATCCAGCGGACGATCCGGTCGGGACAGCGGGTTTTTTATCCGGGCAACGTTGTGGTGCTGGGGGATGTTAATCCGGGGGGAGAGATCATTGCCGGAGGAAATATCATCGTGATGGGCACCTTTCGGGGGATCGCTCACGCCGGGGCCCTGGGGGAGGAAAAAGCGGTGGTTGCCGCCCTGCGCCTTGAGCCTTCCCAGCTGCGCATTGCCGGCTACATCACAAGGGCTCCTGACGGGGACTTTTCAATGCCTCAGCACCAGCCCGAGATCGCCCGCGTGCAGGATGGAATAGTGATTATCGAACAGTACCAGCCGGGTAGCGACCGGTATCTAAGCGGACTTGGCAAAGGGGGAGCTTAAATGGGTGAAGTTATGGTAATTACTTCCGGCAAGGGTGGTGTAGGAAAGACAACAACGACCGCTAACCTCGGTACGGCACTGGCCATGATGGGGTACCGGGTGGTATTGGTGGATGCGGATATCGGCCTCAGGAACCTGGATGTGGTCATGGGACTGGAAAACCGTATCGTTTACGACCTGGTGGATGTGGCCCACGGCCGCTGCCGTTTGAAACAGGCGTTAATCCGGGATCGCCGCTTTGAAAGCCTGTTTCTCCTGCCCGCCGCCCAGACAAAGGACAAGACTGCCGTGAATCCGGAACAGATGAAGGAACTGTGTGCGGAGTTAAAGCAGGAGAGCGATTTTGTGCTGGTGGACTGTCCTGCGGGGATCGAACAGGGATTCCGCAATGCCATCGCGGGAGCGGATAAAGCCGTTGTGGTGACGACACCGGAGGTGGCTGCGGTGCGAGACGCCGACCGCATCATCGGCCTGCTGGAGGCCTCCGAGTTACGGAACCCCCTTTTGATCGTCAACCGCATCCGGCCGCAGATGGTGAAAACGGGGGACATGTTGAACGTTGAGGACGTGATCGAGCACCTGGCGATCGAGCTTCTGGGTATTGTCCCGGATGATGAGACGATCATCACCTCCACGAACCGGGGAGAACCTGCGGTGCTCAACGCCAATTCCAGGGCAGGGGAGGCTTACCGGAACATTTCCCGCCGCATCGTAGGCGAGGAAGTGCCGTTCATGAACCTTGACGCCGGGGGCGGCTTCATCGAGCGCGTCAGGCGGTTGTTTGGGCTTCGCACCGGCTGATCGGAGGGATACGATGCTGGACATACTACAACGCTTCTTCGGGAAGGAAACGGAAAAGCCGAGCAAAACCGTTGCCAAGGAAAGGCTCCGGCTCGTCCTGATGCATGACCGGCTCGATATATCTCCGGAGATCCTGGAATCGCTGCGGGCGGATCTTTTAAAGGTAATTACCGACTACTGCGAGATCGATCAGAGTGCCATGGAAATAGGGCTGCACCGGGGGCAGGGGAGCGTTGCCCTGGTGGCGAACATTCCCGTCCTCAGGTTGAAGCGGCTGCCCCCGCACCACTAAAAGCACCGGCACTACCATGCCGCCTCCGGTGACACCGGCAGAGAGATGTAAATAACTCTTGCCTTCCTTTCTCTTGTTTGCGGGCATGGACTGGGGCGCAGTGATGCCTTATAATAAAAAACGAACGGGAGAAGGGAGAGGCGGCAGCTGTTCATTTTTGACCGGCGTTTGTTAAAAAAGCTCGACTACAACTTCTTATCCAGCGTTATCTTGATGCTCGGCCTGAGCCTCCTGGTGCTGAGCAGCGCCACGGCCAACATCGGATCGGATCCGCTGTTTTACGTGAAAAAGCAGCTGCTCTGGATCGTGCTGGGCCTTGCTGCCGCGCTGGCGGTTGTATCCTTTGACTATACAAAGCTGCTCCGCTACCAGCACCCGATTTACGGCATCCTGCTCGTACTGCTGGCGATCGTGATGGTTATCGGCCATGCCTCTCACGGGAAGCAGCAGTGGATCGCCCTGGGCCCTTTTCTCTTTCAGCCCTCGGAGCTGGGCAAGATTATGGTCATTATCTGTTTTGCCGCCTTTCTCGTCAAGCGGCAGGGCGAACTGCAGCGACTGCGGGATCTCATCCCCTGTTTTCTCTATTTCTCCATCCCCCTCGGGCTGGTGGTGGCGCAGGGGGACCTGGGGACGGCCCTGGTCTTCATAGCCATCTGCTTCGGAATGCTCTACCTGGCTGGGGCGCGGCCTGCCCTGCTGCTGGAGATCCTGGGAGGCGGCCTGGCGCTGGTCGTGGCCGCCCTTGCACTGCATTTTTCGCCCCTCCACCTCCCTCTTCCCCTCGAGGAATACCAGATCAAGAGGCTGATCGTCTTCATCAACCCCTACTGGGACCCCCAGGGGGCGGGCTACAATATCCTGCAGTCGCTTGTGGCCATCGGTTCCGGGGGATTCTGGGGGAAGGGACTCTACCACGGTTCCCAGGTGCAGCTGAACTTCCTCCCCGAACACCACACCGACTTCATTTTCTCCGTGGTGGGCGAGGAACTGGGCTTCCTGGGCGCGGGGTTCGTCCTTTTTCTGTACTATACCATTGTCTCCCGGACCATCCGGGCAACCTTTGAGGCAAAGGATCTATTCGGGAGGCTGATCATCGGCGGCATCCTCTCCATGTGGCTGTTTCACATCCTCCAAAACATCGGGATGACCATCGGCCTGATGCCGATCACCGGCATCCCACTGCCTTTCTTGAGCTACGGCGGCAGCTTCATGCTGACCAACATGATCTGCGTCGGGCTCATCCTGAACATCCACCTCAGAAGGGAAAAGATGCTGTTCTAGTAATATTTCACCAGTAGTGGCCATATATAACCTGTAAAGGGATAATGATGGGAGTGGCCGCGGATGAGATGGGGTGCTACGACACACGGCGGCATCTATTTGCTGCGGTGGGCCAGGAGCCTGGGGTACCGGGCATTAATGGCGCTGGTGGTGCTGGGCCTAGTGTGGGGGCTGTCGCAGGCGGGGGGGCTTCCCGAAAGGCTTACCCGGGAAGGTATCGATTACCTTTTAACGAAGCATTACGATTTTGCGACGGTGGCGGCAAGGGTGGCCGATTACCTGGGGGGCAGGCCCGGCCTGGACGTGAAGGTGATGGGCCCCCTGGAGGATGAAAAAAGCGCCTCCCAGAAGCTGCCCGATCTCCCTGTTACCGGCCGGCTGGCACGGGGGTTCGGCTGGCAGCGGGACCAATACGGCTGGCCGCGCTTCTATCAGGGAATCGAGCTCAGGGTTAGCGAGGGTGCTCCGGTGCGTGCGGTGCTGCCCGGCAGGG
>DULK01000076.1 GCA_012840385.1 Syntrophomonadaceae bacterium | reverse complement strand
GTTTTGCAGGCGCGAGGCGAGCTCCGACTGACCTTTCTCCACGTTTTGCAGGCGCGAGGCGAGCTCCGACTGACCTTTTTCCACGTTTTCCAGGCGCGAGGCGAGTTCGGCCTGACCTTTCTCCACGTTTTGCAGGCGCGAGGCGAGCTCCGACTGACCTTTTTCCACATTTGTCAGCCGTACGGCCAGCTCGGCCTGACCTTTTTCAACGTTTACCAGCCGTTCGGTGAGCTCTGCCTGGCCTTTTTCAACGTTTTCCAGCCGTGAATCCAGACCATCCAGGCGAGAATCAAGCCGTTTCTGCCCTTCAGAAAGTGAAACCAGCGTATCAGAAATCTTCTTGATCTGCTGCAAAACTACTTCCTGGAATTCCTCGTTTTCCATCAACACTATCCTTTCATTCCCGGCAATTCAATGACTTTTCTGTTGCCTGGCAAGTACTGCCATGAAGCCGATACTGCATGCAGGTTCTGTTACCCATTGAGACGGTGGGCAGCTTTATCCGTGTCCAAAAATTATTCAACAAATGTACTTTATTTCCTTCTTATTTCCAAATATTATTTTCCAAAGTAAAAGCAGCGAACTCGTACGCCTCATTTGTTCCATTCTCCTTTCCCTGGTACAATACAATATAGAAAAGTGTCTACCTGCAGTCATGGGGTCGGAATACGAATCCGGCACGAGAATAGTGCCTGGATGAAACGAGAAGTTCCTCCTGTAAGGGAGGAGTAGTTCACTAAAGGTTCTTGATGCCCTGGCGGCATCCCGCAAGGGAACACTGAGTGCTCAAGTTCTGGCGGTATTAAACTTTTTAAGCTTTCTCCAAAGCGTGGTTCTGTTCATCCCCAGGCGTTTGGCGGCCAGGGTTTTATTGCCGCTTGTTTCTTTCAAGGTCGCAAGAATCAACTCCTGTTCTTCCATCTCCGGAACCGGTTTGAAACAGGAATGTGTATCCTCTTTGATAATTGCAAATTGACTGTCGAGATTCTTTTCAGACAATTCACCTATTATCTCATTAATAACAAACTCAGGGATAACGCCATTGATTGACATAACGACAATTCTTTCCAAAATATTTTCGAGTTCACGGATATTGCCCGGCCATGTGTATTGTTGAAATAATTCCTGGAGAGTACCCGGAAGAGTCGGGACAATTTTTTTGTAGCGTTGACAAAACTTTTTTAAGATGTGTTCACACAGAACCGGTATGTCATCGATTCTGTCTTTAAGCGGTGGAACGGTGATGGTCAGAATGTTGAGCCGGTAATATAGATCCTCACGAAATGTATTTTCTATAACCGCCTGTTTCAAGTTGCGGTTGGTTGCCGCAATTATTTTTATGTTGATTGGAATTACCTTGTTCCCTCCCAGCCTCATTACTTCTTTTTCCTGGATCACCCGCAGAAGCCTGGCCTGCAGCGAAATCGGCATTTCACCGATTTCGTCAAGAAAAATCGTACCGTTATGAGCCAATTCGAAGAGACCCGCCTTGCCATCTTTTAGTGCACCGGTGAATGCACCGGGGGCATATCCAAATAATTCGCTTTCAAGAAGATTTTCGGGCAATGCCGCGCAATTGACTGCGACAAAGGGGCCGTAACGTCGTTCGCTGAGGTTATGGATGCTTTGGGCGATAATTTCCTTGCCGGTACCCGTCTCGCCATAGATCAGAACGGTCGAATCATACCGGGCATAACACCTGATTTTCTGTTTGACCTCTTGCATTGCTTTCGACTCACCGATCAGGTTGTCTATGGTGTTTTTGGCTTTCAAGCCGGTAGCCGCCATTTTCCGGCGTACCGACTGTTCCAGCATCTGCAGGCGGGTGACATCCTGGAAATTGGCTACCATACCCAGAAACTGATCGTTGATCACTATGGGTGTTAGTTTCAAAGCAAAATGATTTCCGTTTAACTCGATGACATCGCCCGAGTTCTCCTCCTTGGCCTGCAGCAGTTTTACCAGGCCTGGCTGGGATGCGAAGACATCGGTTACCTGTTTCCCTATAACTTCTTTCCGGTTGAGGCCAAACAGTTCTTCTATCTTAGGATTAAACATGGTAATCCGGTTTTGCTCATCGATTGCCATGATCCCCTCTGAGGAAGAATTGAGAATGGCGGCGAACTGGCTGTGTCTGAGTCTTTCCTGCTTGCGTGCATAGAGGATTGTCTTGGCGGTGTGGAGGGCCTCGATGACCGCCTCCTTTTGTGGCATCAATTTAACACCTTGCAGGCCATACCTAGCCGCGAAATTTACGGAAAGGCCATCTCCAGCAATTATTTCTATATCATCATTAAGGACTTTATGGATTAACTGCTCTAGCTCCTCATCGGTACCGTGATGTACCGGATAGACTTTTACACCTAGTAGTTCCCCCAACTCTTTATCATCTTGGATGATATTCAAATATCCCATTAATCCAATACGGGTTATCTTATTCTTCTTCAAGCTGTGTACAGTACGCAACACATCAAGCATTGTTATCTTGACTTCTACCACCGGAATATCAACATTTTTCTTGATTTCCAGATAAGTACCACCCCGGGTGACGATTGCCTCATATCTCGACTCTTGGGCAAATCGCTTGGCCTGTTCAGTGGAATATTCGAAAAATTCTAGTTCGGTCATTCCGATGTTGTCGTAGAGTATGTCAAAATCGAAGTCAGATTCTTTTTTTACCTGGAGAACCAGGTTTGTAAATTCCTCGAATGGGGAGACAACCAGGATCTTATTCATCGGGCCTTTCCTCTATTGCAGCAGTTTGCTTTTTGAACGTTGCGATTGCAACAGTGCAACAAGATGCATCACTAAATAAATTTGACTTTATACGAAAAATCCCTTCTTTTAAAGCTCAAATCAAGTTCAAAAACTCATCGATAATTGGCATGTTAATTGCTTGATAAGATATGGGGGATGGGAATCCAAGCTAAAGGTGATCGCCATGATGTTTCCCGATCTTTTTGAAGAACCGTTTCCGAAAATGGTGAGAGCGAGACAGAAATTTGAAGTGCATGAAGTGGTCGATCTCGCTGAGGAGATCGAAAAGCAGTTTGCCCGGCCTGAGATCGTCTCAACGATCAAACCAGGCCAGAGAATTGCTGTATTGGCCGGAAGCCGAGGCGTTGCTAGGTACAGCGAAATTATAAAAAAGGTCGTGGTAGAAATTAAGAAGCGTGGTGCTTCCCCTTTCATTGTTCCCGCAATGGGGAGTCACGGAGGGGCTACCGCTGAAGGGCAAATAAACGTCTTGGCAAGTCTCGGCATCACGGAAGAAAGCATGGGAGTTCCTATTTTATCCGATATGGATCCGGTAATAATCGGCCATCATCCGACAGGAGAACCGATTTATTTTGACCGTAACGCCTGTAAAGCTGATGCTGTTATTCCGGTGAACAGGATAAAACCACACACTGCCTTCAGAGCCGAACATGAGAGCGGTTTAATTAAGATGCTGACAATTGGTGCCGGGAAACAAAAGGGCGCAAGTATGCTTCACTGGATGGGACCAGACCGCTTTGGAACCATTCTTGTCGATGCTTTTCGGGTGATTTGTTCCAAAGTTCCGGTGATTTTCGGTGTTGCCACAGTGGAAGATGCACATGAGCATGTTGCTCATATTGAGGCCATACCTGTAGCGGAAATCGAACGGCGAGAAGCCGAGTTGCTAAGAGAAGCCCGGGCAATGATGCCTCGAATTCTCATCGACGAGTTTGATGTTTTGATCGTGGATCAGATCGGCAAAAATATCAGCGGCGATGGGATGGACCCAAATATCACCGGGAGATACTGTGTTGATTGGTTGAGCGGAGGGCCTTCCTATCAGCGTTTAGTGGTGCTCGGGCTGACACCAGAAACCCATGGTAACGCCATCGGTATCGGAATGGCGGATGTGATACCAAGGCACCTTTATGAGATATTGGATTACCACCAGATGTACATGAATGCTTACACCTCAAAGATCGTTTTGGGCCTGGTCAAGGTGCCAATGGTCGTTGAAAACGATAGGGAAGCCATCGCAGTCGGATTACGGACCTGTTTGAGAACGAAGCCGGGCCGAGAGCGGGTCATCAGGATCAAAAATACTTTGCACCTTGCTGAGATCCAGATTTCTGAAGCACTGATTGATGAAGCGAGAGCCAGGGGGATCGAGATTGTCGGCGAACCTGCAGCTATGCGATTTGACGAGGCCGGTAATCTTGTTCAGACCTGAGTCAAGAAAACGCCTTTGTGAAAGCTTAATCCTTATAAGATTAAGTTGATATAGATGTCTTATCGCAAAATTTGATGGAAGGGGGATGGGAATGACCGAAAATAGCATTAGGTCCGGATAACTGCCGGCTGTCTGTCTAAGGTAATGAAGAACTAAAACCATTGATAGGTAAGAAGCGCCAAGGAGTGGATAAAAAGATGCGAAGCTATGCAACGACCAAAGGGTTGGAGAGAGCAACGCACAGGGCGCTGTATTACTCGATGGGGCACCTGCCGGAGGAACTGGACCGTCCCCTTGTGGCTGTGGTGAACACTCAGAACGAAACCATGCCCGGGCACATTCACCTGGATAATATTGCTCGTGCCGTTAAAGACGGAATCCTGATGGCCGGTGGCACTCCGATCGAATTTTCGACAATTGCCATATGTGACGGAATCGCCCAGGGGAACTTCGGGATGCACTACCCGTTGGCCAGCAGGGAACTAATCGCCGATTCGATCGAGTGCATGATGAACGCTCACCAGTTTGACGCAATGGTAATTGTAACAAATTGCGATAAGGTTACGCCCGGTGCCTTGATGGCGGCGGTCAGGCTTAATTTGCCTGCAATACTGGTAAGCGGCGGGCCAATGGCAACAGGCCGCGTCGATGGGAAGAAGATCGGTTATTCAGATCTGATGGCCGCTCAAGGGGATGTGGCCAGAAGGTTGATGACCGAAGAAGAGCTGGCCAGATGGGAAAGGGTGGCATTGCCGGGTTGTGGAGCATGCAACCTGCTGGGTACGGCGAATTCGATGAATTTCCTGACCGAAGCGTTGGGAATGGCTCTCCCCGGTAGCACAACACCTGCGGGGTCGGGTGCGAGATTGGCGCTGGCCAAACAGACCGGTATGAAGATTATGGATCTATATCAAAAGAATATCAAGCCGTTGGATATTGTGACCAAAGAAGCAATCGAAAATGCCATCTGTGTTGACTTGGCGATCGGTGGATCTACGAATACCGTGCTCCATTTGACTGCCCTGGCCCATGAAGCCGGAATAGACTTCGATGTGAATATTTTTGCCGAGATGGCGAAAAAGGTTCCGCACCTGATCAAGATGAAACCTGCCGAAGGCGGGCATTATCCCGAAGATGTTCATAATGCAGGTGGGATTGCAGCACTGATGAAGCAACTGGCGGAGCATGGGCTCCTGCACACCGGATGTATAACAGTAACGGGGAAGACGGTGGGCGAGAATGTTAAGGGAGCCAGGGTCTGGAAAGCAGATGTTATTAGGCCAATGGACAATCCTTACTCTGCCCGGGGAGGCATTCAGATACTATACGGAAATTTAGCTCCGGAGGGAGCTGTATGCAAGAGTGCCGCAGTTAATCAGTCCATCCTGAGGCACAAGGGCCCGGCGCGGGTATTCGATCAGGAGGAGCCGGCTGTAGCAGCAATTTATGGAGGAAAAATTAAGCCCGGCGATGTTGTTGTAATCAGGTACGAGGGGCCCAAAGGGGGCCCTGGCATGAGAGAGATGCTTACACCAACGGCAGCCATCGTAGGAATGGGACTCGACAAGAATGTCGCTTTGGTGACCGATGGCAGGTTTTCCGGCGCAACCTCGGGAGCGGCAATCGGACACGTTTCACCTGAGGCTGCCGAGGGTGGGCCGCTTGCCCTGGTGGAAGAAGGGGATAGCATCGAGATCGATATCCCGGCAGGCAAGGTAACCCTGCACGTTAGCGATGAAGAATTGGCAAGACGAAAGCAAAAGTGGGTCAAACCGGTAAAGGATTATATAAAACCGGGGAGCTATCTTGACAGGTACTCGAAACTTGTTGAATCGGCAATGACCGGAGCCGTCTTCAAAAGGTGGTAGCGGGGTAGATAGTTTGATAATTCACCATAAAGTATTTTAAGGAGGAAAAAGCATGGAAAAAGTTAAGATGACGATCCCTGATTTGTTGGAGATGAAACGGACGGGAAAGAAATTTAAGATGATTACCGTCTATGATTACCCGATGGCGCAGGCGGTTGATCGCTCAGAGGCTCAGGCGATCTTGGTAGGAGATTCCCTGGGGATGATTATCCAGGGACATGATGGAACCATTCCGGTCAACCTGGAAGATATGCTCTACCATGTGAAGGCGGTGCGGAGGGGAGCACCAAACACGTTTGTCGTAGGGGACATGCCGTTCCTGTCATACCAGGTGAGCAGGGAAGAAGCCATCAGGAATGCCGGGTTGATCCTTAAAGCCGGAGCAGACTGCGTCAAGATTGAGGGCGGTATGAAAGTGGTAGATACAGTGCGGGCAGTGGTGGATGCGGGGATTCCGGTAATCGCACATATCGGTCTTACTCCGCAGACCGCGGCGATGATGGGCGGTTTTAAGGTTCAGGGCAAAAATGCGGAGGCAGCGCAGCGACTGCTGAACGAAGCAATAGCTCTGGATGAAGCGGGAGCCTTTGCCATCGTCCTGGAATGCATACCGTCCCTGTTGGCGAAACTGATCGATGAAAAAGTGAAGATGGCCACCATCAGTTGTGGTGCCGGGCCTTATACCACAGGGCAGAATCTGAACGCCTACGATCTGCTGGGTATTTTCGATAAGTTTGTGCCCAAGTTCGTTAAACAATATGCCCAGATGGGCAGGCAGATGACCGAGGTTTTCAATACATGGTGTGCCGAGATCGATAAAGGAGTATACCCGGAGGATAAGCACGGCTTCAGTATAGACGAGGATGTTTTAAAGAAGCTCACTTGTTGCAACTAAGATAGCGGGATGAAAGATCTTCAGGAAAGGAGGATGAGAATGACTGTAGTGGAGTGGCATGACGAGGTACTTGGACAAAGACTGGTTGAGGCTCTCAAAAAGAACGGTTTTGACGCCGTTTATTGCCCCTCATGTAATGAGGCTGTTGACTATGTATTGCAGCATGTACAGAGGGGAAGCAGGGTTGGCTTCGGTGGTTCTGTGACTCTGGAGACGCTTCAACTGGCTCAAAAGGTTGAAGCGAAGGGTGGAATTGTGCTGAACCACAACCGTCCGGGACTGACTCCGGCAGAAAAGCTCAAGATTCAGCGAGAGGAAATCATCAGCGATCTCTTTCTTTGTAGCGTTAATGCGATCACGCTCGAAGGATGGCTGGTCAACGTAGATGGAGTAGGGAACAGGGTTGCCGCTCTGACATTCGGGCCCAAAAAAGTGATCACGCTCGTCGGAAAGAACAAAATCTGCAGTGACATCCATGCGGCAATGAACCGGATCAAAACTCTGGCGGCACCGATGAATTGCAAGCGGTTGAACCTGGACAATCCCTGCGTCAAAACCGGGACCTGCATGGACTGTGCGAGCAACAGCAGGATCTGCCGGGTTTACTCGGTCATGGTGAGAAGACCGATGTCAAGCGATATTACCGTCGTCATGGTGGGAGAAGATTTGGGATTCTAACCGGTCCGGTAACGGTTGTGCGATTAACTGAATAAAGACGAAAAATATATGGAACAACTGGAGGAGATATCATGGCGAAGAAAAAAACGATTGTTGATTTTATGAGGATGAAAAAAGCGGGTGAGCAGGTGGCCTGGGTCACGGCTTACGATTATCCTATGGCTTCTTTTGCAGAGCAGGCCGGTATGGACATGATCCTGGTGGGAGATTCATTGGGAATGGTGGTTCTCGGATACTCCGGGACCAACCCGGTTACGATGGACGACTGCATCTCTCATTGCCAGGCCGTGCGGCGGGGAGCACCCAATACTTTTGTAATCGGGGATATGCCGTTTATGTCTTACCAGAAGTCGGACGAAGACGCGGTCGCCAATGCCGGAAGGTTTATTAAAGAAGCAGAAGTGGATTGCATTAAACTGGAAGGTGGGATGAGAGTAGCGAGCCGCATAAAAGCCATCACGGACGCGGGGATCATGGTTATGGGGCATATCGGTCTTACCCCCCAGAGTACCGGTCAGTTGGGTGGATTCAAGGCTCAAGGTAGGGATGTAAACAGCGCCCGTAATCTGATCAAAGATGCTCTGGCCGTTCAGGAAGCAGGCGCTCAAATGCTTTTGATTGAAGCGGTGCCTCCTGAAGTTACCGGCTTTATTGCTAAAAAGCTGGAGATACCTGTATACAGTATTGGAGGGGGTCCCTGCGATGGACAGTTGCTCATCTGCGGTGACATGTTAGGTTTATTTCAGGCCTTTACACCGAAGTTTGTCAAGAAGTATGCAAATCTGGCAGAGATAACGATTAATGCGTTCAGAGAATATATCCGTGATGTTAAAAGTGGAGCCTTTCCCACTGATGAGTATGTGTATCATATACAGGAACCGAAAGAAGAATTTGAAAAAATGTTTGAAGAATTCAAATAAAACAGGTTCAGGGCAAGGAGCTTTTAATAAAAAAAGTACACCGGGTTACGCAAAGACCTTCCTATCGAAGTTTGAATCCGATGAGTTTGTGCAAAAGACAAAGGCAAAGACAGCAAAAACCCACATTTATTGCCTGAGGAGTTTGGCCGAGTGTTACCAAAGCATTCATCGAGTATGGTTTGAACGAACAGCCAAATACCGAACGATACGACCAGTAGTTGGAGAGGAAGAGGGGGCATACCGCCCCCTCTTCCTCGATTATAGTGAGCCCGAAATCTAAATTTATTGGGATACCAGTTGTATTTTAATAATTTTTATGTTATCATCATAATAAAGGAAGGAGTATGTTATGACGTTAAAAGAACAAGCTTACAAGCAGTTACGACGGCAAATAATAAACGGAGAACTCAAGTCGGGCGAGTTCCTTTCTGAACGTTTTTTAGAAGAAAAACTTGGTATGAGCCGCACCCCAATTCGTTCGGCGTTAGAAAGGCTTCAAGTCGAAGGTTTTATAAAGGTGTCTCCTAATCAAGGAATTATTGTTGAGGAAATGTCAATAAAGAAAGTAGTGGACATCTATGACTTACGTGTTGCGTTGGAGTCATACGTTGTTCGTAAACTAAGTATAAGAGGGCTAAAAGAGGCTGAAATTTCTTTAGTTCGTCAAAACCTTGAAGAACAAAAAAAGTGGATGGAATTACGGGATGAAGACACTTTTATTAATAAAGACACAGAATATCATTTATTGCTTGCACAAATATATGGAAATGATGAGATAGTTGGGATTATTAATCAAAATTATGATAAGCTTCGAATTAATGCCCTTAGGGTCTTGTACAAAAACGCAGACGCAATAAGCAAGATGTATGAACATCACGTTTGTATATTCGAATTGATAATCAAACGGAAAGAAGAAGATGCAGCTAAAGAAATGGCTAATCACTTGGAATACGGCAAACATATTTTAGTACATTATTAAGTAGTCTGTATAGCTAAAAACTTCTTGTCTAACAGAAGAAGAGCAAAGTAACAACCAAAGGACCTGTCATGAAGCTCGCTCAACATCGTTTGAGTGTTCTGGAGTTAGCGGAAGCATGGTAATCAGCTACATGTAAACGCATGGGAATGGACCTACCACCTTCTAAGAATGAAAACGCAGATTCAAACGCATGGCATTGAAAGATTAAAAGATTTGCCACCCATCCATCACATCCACACGCATACTACATCTCCAAATTCTGGCCGTTAGTCTAGAACATCCATCGTGGGGCTGTAAATAGCTTAAAATGCTCAAAATGAAAGGGATATCTGTCAGTTCGCTAACCGTAAAGGAAGTTCTTAATTAAATACAAACTGGTTTCCAAATAATTAACGGTGCCTCAATGCAAAGCATGAAGGCGAGTTGAATAAGTGGTCAAAAAATATAAAGAGAAAATGTCGGTTATCTGGTATACCAGTTGTATATCTTGACAAAAAGAGATTTTGAAAGAGAAAAACTTTAGCGGCATCCACTTGCTTAATAACGCTGCCATTGAACAGCCCAGCGATGTTTGTGGCTAGAAGATCCAGTTCAAGCCCGTATTACATATATTCCAAATACTTTAGAAGTTGGTTCTGAGTAGAGTATATTTGACAATTTTTTAAATTAAATAATGGTCTAAGTATCTTAAGTTTTATAATTTTAAGAGTAAATGATTCAAAATCTGTGTGGTGGTCATACTTGGGCCAAAAAAAAGGGGGGGTATCGGAGCATAAAATAACTAGTCAGAATGACATCAGTATTAAATTGATTTTTAAGAAAGGGGGGCACCTATTCGAACTGTTGTCATTATCAATATCAATGTGACCTATATTATTCATTAAACTACCATGAAAATGTGTTCCGGCTTATCCTTGCGCTCGCTCCGGAACTCCGGTTGAACTCGCTCTAAGACTCGTCGCAGACGGCAGCCGATCAACTCCTATAATGCCCTCCGTAGCGCATAGTTGCCTGCTCAACTTCTTGTTTTGATTCGGCTGCCGTTAGCTGCTTCTCGTCGGGGGCGAGGTAACAGCCTCTGTAAGGTTGCTGCGTCTGCAAGGATAAACACTATTTTCATTCTCCTGATGGTGCCATACGAGCGGCATGAAGGTCTAATTAAAGAATAAAAGGGAGGTTGCTAATTAATGAATAAACGTTTAGCTTTGTTGGTTGCTGCTGTGATGGTTCTCACACTATTTATTACCGGTTGTGGTAAGACCAGTAAATCTAGTGGGGATAAAGCTACTGCTCCAATTAAGATTGGGCATATCGTTCATATGACGGGATCGGCGGTAGAGGCAGGTGGAGAAGAGAAAAACGGAGCTATATTGGCAGTTGAAGAGATTAATGCTGCCGGAGGTATCAATGGCCGTAAGCTAATTTTGGTCCAAGAAGATGGACAAAGCAGCAATGTGGGTGTTGTCCAGGCTTTTCATAAGCTTTTAGAGGATAAGGACATTGCAGTAATTATTGGCCCCAGCCCATCAACTCAAATAGCGGCGATGCTTCCGACGATTAACGATGCTAAAATTCCGGTGGCAACCGGAGGTACCAATTACGGGTTGACCCACAGCGGTTGCCAATGGTTGTTCCGCTTCCGCCCACACGATGGAATGAGTGCTCAAGCTATGGCAAGTTTTATGGTCAATGACCTCAAACAAAAAAAAGTGGCGATAGTTCATTCCACTGACGCTTTTGGCAACGGAGGCAGAGATTTGGCAGTAGCCGCGTTGAAAAAATTAGGTGTCACTCCAGTTCTCGATCTGGGCTATAACAACGATGAAAAAGACTTCACTGCTGTCATTAATGCACTCAAAAAGTCAGGTGCTACTGGCATGATTACCTATATGACCTTCTCACCTGATGTTGGTATATTAGCCAAACAAATTAAGCAACAAGGATTAAAGATCAACTGGATTGGATCTGCGTCCGTCACGGCAACTCCCGCTCGTCAATTAGCAGGGGAAGCTCTGTACGGGACATATGCTGTAGCAGATTACCACCCTGATGCGAATGACAAAGCCAAAAAATTTGCAGATGCATACAAGGCAAAATTCGGGAAGGACCCTGACTTTTATTCATCCTGGACATATGACGCCGTATATGTATTTGCCGAAGCTATGAAAAAGGCTCCCGATCTGAAACCGGAGAGCATTCGCCAGGCTTTACTGAATATTAGAGGCTTCCAAGGGGCTGAAGGTATATATAACTTTGATCAAAACGGGGATGGTCTTGACCAGTATAACGTTGTCCAAAACGTCAATGATGTTATCAAATTAGTTAAAACAATTAAAGCCCAACGTTAAGATTTAAGATTAAGACTTACATCGGCCCAAGATGAACAATCTTGGGCCGAGTTAATGAAGATACGAACGTATTTTTGTGCGGTTTATCACAACAACATTACACCTGGGCCCCAAACAAAAGTAAATACTGATTACCAGTTTTTCAAAGAGCTTTTTCCCTTATTTGGTTTTGTTTTGGGTTAAGAAATTGATAATTAAGGATTACAAAAAACTATTATACGAGGAGGTAGGACATGTCTACGTTATCCCTTATAGGGCAAATCTTGTTCGCCGGACTTGCCATTGGTGGCGTTTATACACTGGTAGCATTAGGAATAGTGTTAATATATCGCGCAACTAATGTCGTCAATTTTGCTCAAGGTGACTTTACGATGCTCGGGGCCTATGTCTTATTTGCTTTGTCCAATGGGGAAAAGATTAACTTTTTTGTCGCATTTCTTCTAGCCCTTGTGGTTATGGCAGTGTTAGGATTACTGTTTGAACTCGGAGTTTATTACCCGTTGCGGAATCGTTCTTTTTTACCGGTAGTTATCGCAACAATTGGTGCTAGCATTATGTTCCAAAATGGTGCTTTAGCTATCTTTGGCCCTATGCCTCAAAAAGTTCGTCCTGTTATTTACGCGAGCGGAAACGGCGGCATTACCTTGGGTGGCGTATTTTTTGATTACCAATACATCGTAATTTTGGTGGTTACCCTGGCATTAGTGCTTTTGCAGTATCTTTTTTTCGAGTACACGGTGCTCGGTAAAAAAATGCAAGCGACATCCCAGGATAAAGACATGGCAAGAATGTTAGGCATTCCTGTTTCAATTATGATTGCTCTCACATATATATACAGTACCGTAATAGGTGGTCTGAGCGGAATGCTAGTAGCTCCGATCTTTTTTGTTACTCATAAGATGGGCGTGATGCTTGGCTTGAAGGCCTTTGCGGCTACGATTTGCGGAGGATTCGGGGACGTACGCGGTGCTATTCTGGGTGGGTTAGCCTTGGGTGTAATTGAGTCTTTTGGAGCCGCTTTTATTTCTACTGTATACAAAGACGCATTTTCTTTATTACTATTGCTTTTGTTCTTACTTATCCGCCCGCAAGGTATTTTTGGTGAAAAGGTTGCGGAGAAAGCGTAAGGAGGTCCTTTGATGTCTATACTTAAAAAAAATAGCTCAAGCACAACAAATATAGGGTTCAACCCATCTGTTAGCTATTTAGCCTTTGCTGTAGGGGTTATTATAGTCATATTATTACCGTTGATTTTCACAAGCCGTTACACCGTTAACCTAATAATACTTGCTTCGGCGGTAGGTATCTCCACTCTAGGGCTGACAGTTTTGTTAGGTTATACTGGTCTGGTCTCCTTAGGCCATGCTGTTTTTTATGGAATTGGTGCCTATGGAATCGCCCTTGGTACTACTAGATGGGGACTCAATTGGTGGATAGCCCTAATATTGAGCATGGCTTTTGTTGCACTAATTGGGTTAATTCTAGGCATAACTACATTAAAGGTTAGCGGGCATTATCTGGCTGTTGTCACAATCTGTGTGCAGATCATATTTACTTTGATTGCAACAAACTGGAAGGCCGTAACCGGTGGCCCGGATGGCATTAGTGGTATACATCGTCCGGAATTTATTGTATCTCTGTCGACATCCCGTAATTTTGAGTGGTTTTGTTTAGCGGTTTTGCTAGTGGCCGTAACTTTCGTCTGGAACTTAAAAGACAGGCCTCTTGGTCGAGCCATGCGAGCCGTACGGGAGAATGAACTGGCTGCGCAAGTCTTGGGAGTAGATACATTAAAGATCAAAGTTGTTGCTTTCATTTTGAGTGCTGTGTTTGGCGGCCTGGGAGGGGCGATTTATGCTTCTGGTTCTTTATACATTAGCCCGGATGCATTTACATTTGATCAATCTGTTCAATTTCTTGCTATGTGTTTAACGGGTGGCACTGAATCGGCTATAGGTTCGATGCTAGGTGCTTGGTTGTTGTACTTTTTACCGGAATGGCTACGACAATTGAAGAACATCTACTTGGTTGTTTATGGATGTATTATTATCTTCGTGATTGTGTTTATACCTGAAGGTTTATGGGGGTTCGTTAATTTATTATATCGGAAATTAGCGAAGCCAAGACCGATTCCAGTGTCTAAACAACCGTTAAGTCTGGATATACCTGAAACAGATATAGTTTTACAAGTAGAAAACTTGGGTAAATATTTTGGCGGGCTGAAAGCTCTGGACGGAGTGGATTTCATTGTTAAACGAGGGGAAGTCCATGCTCTCATCGGACCAAACGGTTCAGGTAAATCAACCTTAATTAATGTTGTGTCAGGGGTCTATTCACCCACTTTTGGCAACGTGAAGTTCCTTGGTAAAGAGGTCACTGGTATGCGGCCGTGCGCTGTAGCTCAAATGGGACTATCCCGGACATTCCAAAACCTGCGCTTGTTTAATACTCTTACCGTGTATGAAAACGTTTTAGTCGCTTCGCAACGGTCTGGGGGCAGTATTGAGGAAGTACACGAACGAGCCATAGCGGCTATCGAATTTGTTGGGCTTAGGGAGAAGGTTCACGAACAGTGTAAAAACCTGCCCTATGGACACCAGAAATTAGTTGAATTAGCCCGCGCCTTGGCAGGCAGACCTAAGCTATTACTGTTGGACGAACCGGCAGCAGGTTTAAACCAGACTGAGAAACAAGATCTAGTTGAGTTGCTCAAGAAACTTAATGCCATGGGTCTAACCATGGTTTTGATTGAACACGATATGTCCCTGGTGGCTCAAATATCCAATCAGGCTACTGTTCTCAACTTTGGTAAGAAAATATCTGAAGGTACGATGGAACATGTACTTCAGGATCCTGTGGTTGTAGAGGCATACATAGGAAAAAAGGAGGTGGCGTTAGGTGCTTAAACTTGATAACGTCCACGCCGCTTATGATTCCGTTGTAGTCCTCCGCGGAGTTTCTTTGCAGGTTAATCAAGGGGAAATCGTGTGTCTTCTGGGAGCGAACGGTGCGGGTAAGACGACGACATTACGCCTAATCTCCGGTCTCATACACCCTCTACAGGGTAAAGTCTGTTTAGAAGACAAGCCCATACATCATCTCTCCCCAGAGGCTATAGCACGCTTAGGAGTTGCTCATGTACCGGAAGGACGGCGGATTTTCCCCGGTCTAACTGTACGAGAAAACCTAATCCTTGGCGCCTCGAACCGTCGCAGAGTAAATAAGGTGGAATTAACTTCCGACATTAAAAAAATGTTCGAGATATTTCCAGACCTCGAAAAGTTACAAAATGCACTAGGTTGGACTTTGTCCGGCGGTCAACAGCAAATGCTTGCTATCGCGCGCAGTTTGATGGCACACCCGAAGATATTGCTAATGGACGAACCGTCTTTAGGGTTAGGTCCGATTGTTGTTCAGCAAGTGTTTTCCGTCATTAAGCAGATCAACGAGACAATGGGTACTACGGTGCTTGTAGTGGAACAAAATGCTGTTATTGCACTTTCTGTAGCAAGCCGAGGTTATGTTATAGAGAACGGACGGATCGTACTGGAAGGCAAGGCAAGTGATTTGCTCAATAATACTGAAGTACGAGAAGCATACTTGGGAGGGCGGCGTACCTGTATTTAATAATCTATGAAAAGGAAATATGCCTTCCTAGACTTCGAACCTGTTATGTCAAAATACTTAATTAATAAAAGAATGGGAGAGGATTTTATTGAAGACCGAACAGGTAGCTAGAGAATTAGCCAATTCCATTGGGAGAAACAAAGTTACCACTGCTTTAGAAGATCTTGTTTGTTACTCGTATGATGTTTCAATCTATAATCATAAGCCTGATATAGTTGTAAGAGCGGAAACCAAAGAAGATGTTATAAATGTGATGAAAATTGCCAATCGCGAGAGGATTCCCGTGGTTCCCCGAGGTGCAGCTACTAACAACTGTGGTGCTACAGTTCCGATAAATGGCGGGATCGTTATCGACCTTGTATCTATGAATAAAATCCGCGAAATCGATACAGAAAACCTTATCGCTGTCTGCGAACCTGGAGTTATTCTTTCTGATCTTAAAGCGGAGGTAGCCAAGGTGGGACTTTTTTATCCACCAGACCCACAGGGCATGGACATGTGTACCATTGGTGGTACCATAGCTACAGATGCTGGGGGGCCGCAGGCCGTAAAATATGGAGTTACCAGGAATTATGTTCTAGGTTTGGAGACGGTCCTACCGACCGGCGAACTAATAAAGACCGGCGGAAAGACTATGAAAGACGTCAGCGGATATAATCTCACCCAGCTTTTGATCGGCTCCGAGGGTACCCTGGGCGTTTTTACCGAGGTCACCCTCAGGTTGCTGCCTATGCCGGAGGCCAAAAGGACTATGATGTGCGTCTTCAACAATCTCAAAGACGCCTCCGTAGCAGTTACCCGGATTCTCAACAACAAGGTCATTCCTTCAATGCTGGAATTGTTGGATAAAACCAGCGCTCAATTGATCCAGAAATATATGGATGTTGGTTACCCCACAGATGCCGAGGCTATCGTGCTGATAGAGGTTGACGGTAGTAAATCGGAGGTAGATAGCCAAATCATTAAAGTGAAAGAAATCTGTTGTTCCTGTGGTGCCAGAGAGATTAGATTGGCAAATACTCCCGAAGAAGCAGAAGCGATATGGGCGGGAAGAAAGTCAGGCTTTGCGGCCTTGGCAGCATATAAACCAGTGGTTCTTCCGGAGGACTGTACTGTCCCGCGTAACAAGCTACCGGAGATGATGGATAAGATTCAGGATATCGCCAAGAAATACGGGGTGCTTATCCCCACATTTGGTCACGTTGGAGACGGCAATGCTCATCCGCATATCTGTTATGATCCTAGAAATCCTGACGAAACGGAAAGTGTAAAAAAGATCGAGGATGAGATATATATGGCGGCCCTCGCCCTAGGAGGCACCGTCAGCGGGGAACACGGAATCGGAATTACGAAAAAACGGCTGATGCCCCTGCAACATAAGGAGTCTAATCTACGGTTGATGGCAGGGATCAAGAAGGTATTCGACCCCAACAATATCTTGAACCCAGGTAAGGCATTTTAGACGTGCTATAAAAAGGCAATAGACTAAAGTTAAAAGATCTTTAACATCCACATAGGGATCGTGGTCTTTATTGAATTTAGGCAGAGTTCCCGCAACTCTTACGAGCCACTAAACCTTGCGCGGCAATTCGCAACATGCAGCTTGCTGTATTCACAACGTGCTTATTCGAGCTCACTTGTATGGGGGGCTTCACTCTCTCAATCGGGGCAGCTAATGCTTCATAAGGTTGAACGAAGCCCCCTGCCTCTACGAGAAATATTTATCCGAGTTGTCCCGGGATTTCTATGTATTGTTAAGGGTTGCGTCTATTGGCTTGAGCTAAATAAATCTGTCTCTATGGTATAAGGAGGCCAAAGTATGAGGACGGTTGATGAACGACTTCGGGAGTTGTACTTAAGGACCGACCGCTGCGTCAGGTGCGGGCGGTGTAGTGCAGTATGCCCTACTTACAAAGTGACACTAAAAGAATCGATGCTCGCTAGGGGACGGATAAAACTTGTTAGGGAGTACGTAGAGGCGAATCTACAGCTCAGTAAACGATTTAAGCTATACAATAATTTATGCCTTGGTTGCGGAGCCTGCCTTGATGCATGCCCTGCTCGTATTGAGACGCCAGAGCTCGTTAGACTAATGAAAATAGAGATGATCAAACAATATGGTATGCCTGTAATTGATAGTTTATTACTAAAAAGGGTACTTGCCAGTCCGCAAAGTTTTCGTAATATCATTAAATTGTTTAGCATAAACCGAAAACTGGGGATTACCAAATTACTTCCTGGTATGATAAAGGCTACTGAACAAATTATACCGGAAATCCCTAAAAAGTCTTTTAGGGATTTATACTTTACACATAGAAAAAGAGAGATGAAAAACTCACCTGGAAAATACAAGGTTGGGTACTTTGTTGGCTGCTTAACTAATGCATTATTTCCCTCATTAGTCTTTGACATAATAAAGGTATTGGAAAATCATGACTGTGAAGTGATTGTTCCTGAGGAATATGATTGCTGTGGCTTGCCACACCAATCTTATGGTGACATAGCACGAAGCCGGAAAATAGCTACCAGAAATATAGAAGCTTTTCTGCAAAAACAGGTAGATTATATTGTAACTGACTGCGGCACATGTAGCCACGCCTTAAAAGAATATCAAAACTACGATTGGATACATGACGAAGAGAAGTTGAAGGCAAAAGCGTTTTCTAGCAGAGTGTTTGATATTAATGAGTTTCTTGTTGATATTGTTGGTTTGAAGGTTGGGCCAAAACCCATAAAGGAATGCAGCGTAACTTATCATGATTCCTGTCATTTAAATAGAAGTCAAAAGATCTTCAGCCAACCGCGGAAAATACTAATGAGCATACCAGGTGTTGTGTACAAGGAAATGCCTGAAGCCAATTGGTGTTGTGGGGCTGCTGGGTCTTATTCCTTTCAACACCATGATATTTCCCAAAAAATCCTGCAGAGAAAAATGGATAATGTTAAGTCTACCGGAGCCCAGTATGTGACTGCAGGTTGCCCGGCCTGTTTAATGCAGCTTGATTATGGAAAGAGAGCGTTTTCTTTAAACTCTGTTGAGGTTCTGCATCCGGTACAGATTTTAGCTCGAACCTTTTAGTACTATTTAGCCCCCTAACTACCTTGAACAAAAGCCTTCCATCTGGTAGAGTCAAGGAGAAGGGGGGTTATTTAGTGAATAGGAAGCAATATCCAATAGAACTAAAATGAAGATCATTCAGGAATGTCTGGAAACCGGTAACTGTGCTGTGGTAGCCAGAAGATACAAATTGCCTCAAACATAGTAAACAACAAACCCACACTTGCAGATAAAGTAGCTATAGCCATGAAATGGATTGATTCAGGCTATAAGGCGACTGTAGTTCTACGGATCCTTGGTGAGCCGTTCCACCTATTATCACCACATCCGGTGCCGGCACAGAAATAGCCGTTGCGGGGGAGCGACCTTTATTTTTAATATATCGGGGAGGAAGCATATATGACCAAAGACGAGGCTCTTGCTCTGGTGAAGGAAAGGGTGCACGACACCAACCTGGTCCACCACATGCTGGCAACCGCGGCGATCATGAGGGGGCTGGCCCGGCGGTTCGGAGAGGACGAGGAGAAGTGGTACCTCACCGGCCTGCTGCACGATATCGATTACGAGGTGACGAAGGACGACCCCGACCGCCACAGCATCGTGGGGGCGGAGTGGCTTGAGGAGCTGGGACTGGACGGGGAGCTGGTTCACGCCGTCAAGGCCCACGGCCCGCACGACATCCCCCGGGCCTCCCTGCTGGACAAGGCCCTGTACGCAACAGACCCCCTGTCCGGCCTGATCACCGCCACGGCCTACATGATGCCGTCCCGCACCCTGGCGGAGGTTCAGGTGAAGTCGGTGAGGAAAAAGTTCAAGGACAAGGCCTTCGCCCGGGGAGCCAACCGGGATCAGATCAGGACCTGCGAGGAATTCGGTCTGCCGCTGGAGGAATTCATCGAGATCGCCCTCAAGGCCATGCAGGAGATCGCCCCTTCCCTGGGGCTGTAGAGGGATGAAGAGGCTGCGGCGGAAAATCTGTTGTCTCGGCCCGGTCCCCCAAAGGCCGGGCTTTTTCGCGCCTGGTGGCCTCCACCGCACCCGGCAGGTACCCCCGGAAAAGCTGCCGGCAGTCACCCGGCCCTCCCGGGCACCGCTCCTGCAGGATTGCGGCATCCGGCATCCTTCTCCAGGCGCGATTCACCCGGCCTTCGGCCTCCTTCTCCGGGCGTGATCCACCCGGCACCCGCCCTCCTGCTCCAGACTTCTATTAAATGGAAGCAGGATTCGGGCCGCCGGCGTCGAACAGTATAAAAATTGTGTTTGGATTCACCTGCATGATTTGTTAAGGAAAGGGGTTTATGCTTTTATGGCCAGAAAAAAGCAGAAGAGCAAAGGGAAGAAGGTCGTTCCCATCACCGCAAAGGCCCGGACGAAAGGCACCCGGCAGAAGAGCAAGCGGGAAGCCGCTGCTGCTCCTGCCGCCGGGGCCAGGCGGCTGCGCTTCCGCCTGCCCGGGGGGGCCGGCGGGGGAATGGAGAAGGCCCGGCAGGGGCTGAGCCGGACCTGGCGGGAGCTGGCAATCCGGCTGCGCCTGAGCCGCGCCGGAAAAGCGGCGCCGCCGGTAGAGGGAAATAGGGCGTCCCTGCAGAGGGGAAAGGGGCGCCAGGCGAGGCCGGCTGTAGGGAGGGGCATCCCGGCCGCCCGCCGGACGGCAGCCGGGCGCAGGGCATCCACCCTTGCCGGGTACTGGCAGGCCTTTGGAGAACGCTGCCCGCGCCTCCAGGCCCTGCTCAGGCAGGCCGCAACCGTGGACGGGCTGGTGGCCATTCTCCTGGCGGTACTCCTCTTTTATCCTCCTTACTTCCGCGGCCTTTTCTTTGCGCGGGAACTGCTGCCGACCCACATCTTTACGGCAATGCTCTTTGCCCTTCTGGCCTTTTACAAGATATACCGCCGGGAGCCCCTTTTCTCCCGGCATCCCCTTGACTGGGCGATCGTGGCCCTGCTCGCCTTATACACCACCTCCAGCATTGCGGCGTGGAACGCCCGGGACGCCGTCGGGGCGATCCTGAAAATGGCCAACTACGCCGCGGTCTACTGGATGCTGGCCTACGGCGTGCGCTCCCTGAGCGCCGTCCGCAACTACCTGGCCGTCTTCTTCACCAGCGGCACCGGGGTGGCCGTACTGGGGCTGGGCGCCGCCTTCGGTACCTTCCGTTACAAGGATGCCTTCGTGGGGGGGAGAATCTACTCCAGCCTGCAGTACCCGAACACCCTGGCGGCGTTCCTGACCGCCATCAACCTGTTCGGGCTCTACCTCTGGGCGGAGGCCCGGCATCTGGCATCAAAACTGCTCCTGTCGGTGGGGAACTACCTGCTGTTCCTGACTTTCCTGGGTACCCAGTCCCGAGGCGCCCTGCTCATCTACCCGCTCGGGCTGCTGGTGCTGCTGCTCGGACTGACAGGAGGGGTGCAGGAGCCGGGCGCTAAGCAAAAAGCGGCAGATGTCGGGTGCCGGGTGCCGGGTGCCGCGCCCAGAGGGCTCCCGGGGCGGAGCGGCGCGGCGTGGCGCGGGGCGGCGCGGGTGCTGGGACACTTTGCCTTGCAGCTGGTATCCGCCCTTGCCGTTTTCGGGAAGGTCATGGCCGCCGCCAACAGCCACTCCCAGCTTGCCGGCTGGCTGTGGGTGCTGGCGGGGGCTGCCGTCGCTGCCCTGCTGCAGCTGCTGTGGCACTATGCGGAGAACGGGATCAGGCTTCCTGCCGGGGAAGGGGGGCCGGCCGTGCAGCGCACCCTGAAGCCCTGGGTGCTCCCGGCGGCGGGGCTGGTTCTGGCCCTGGCTATAGCCGCCGGCGGCTTCGCCCTGGCCCGCCAGGCCGCTGCACCTGCGGCCACGGGCTCCGGAGCCGTCTGGAAATCGTGGGTGCAGCGCCTTGAAAGCATCTCTCTCAAGGATGAAAACGCCCAGGACCGGTTGAACTGGAGCCGGGATGCCCTGCGGATCATGGCCTCCAGTCCCCTCAACGCCATCCTGGGTGCAGGAGGCGGGGGCTGGAATGCCCTCTACCACCGCTACCAGGATTACCTTTACTTTTCCACCGAAGTGCACAACCACTTCATGCAGGTGGGTGTGGAAACCGGTATCCCGGGCCTGCTGGCGTTCATCGCCATATGGATCTTTTTCTTCGCCGGCAGTGTCAGGACATGGCGCGCCGCCGGCGACAGATCGCAGCAGGCACTGCGGGGAACGGCCTGGGCGATCTTCAGCGGAGCACTCGCCCTAGGCCTGCATTCGCTGATCGACTTCAACCTCTCCCTGGGAGCCGTCGCCATCCTCCTCTGGGGGCTGTTCGGCCTGGAGCGGGGTCTGGAGCGCATCTCCACCTTTGAGGAACGGGACGCTTCCGGAAAGGTCGTCAGGCATCCGGGGGCCCGGCTGTCACCCGGGGTTCAGGGGGCGATCGTGGGGGTGCTTGCCGGTGCCTTCTTCTTCCTCTCCCTGGCCCTGGCCCTGGGAGATAACTATGCCCAGGCCGCAGCCGCTGCCCTCAAAAATCAGGACGCCCGGGCGGCGGTGGAAAACCTCGACAGGGCGATACGCTACGATCCCTGGACAACATCCTACCGGACCCAGCTTGCCCAGATCCTTTTGTACCAGGGAACTCAACAGCAGGACGGAGCGGCGATCCGCAAAGCCCAGGAAACCCTCAGGGCCGCCGTGCAGAAAAGCCGCGGAGACTTCCAGCTGCGGCTCCTGTACGCCCGGGCGCTGTTCAACGGCGGGCAGGTCAGAGAGGGTGTAGGGCAGCTCGAAGAGGCCGTGACGCTTATGCCTCTCAAGCAGGAGGTTTACGACAACCTCGCCGTTGGCTACCTGGAGGCCGGGCGCTTCCTGCTGGAGCAGGCCGGCCAGAACCGGCAGGCTGCCGGGGGCCAGGGCGGGAATGTGGAGGAACTCCGGGCTCAGGGACGCTCCTACCTGGAGAAGGCCCTGCAGGTGCCGGGCCGCATCGAGGCGCGGATGGCTGCGGTTCCGAAGGAACACCTGAAGCTCTGGAGGCGGGCGCCGCTCCTGGCGGTTTCCCCCTCTGTCAAGCTGAAGGCGGGGGAAGCGGCGGTGCTGCTGGGCAAATGGCCGCAGGCCGAAACCTACCTCGCAGCCGCCGCCCAGGATCCGATGTTAAAACCGGAGGCCCTCCTCTGGCACGGCCTGGCCTTGAACAGGCAGGGGAAAGACGGCGAGAAGCTGATCGGGGAAGCCCTCAAGCTCAATCAGGATCTCGCGAAGGAGCGGGAGAGGATTGAGAAGATCCTTCCGGGCAGGCCTGCGGCGGGTACGGCCGGCAAGGCCGCATCAAATCTTTCCGCCAGCCGGCAGTAATCTGACGCAGCCGCCGGCCGGAACACTGCCCCAGGCGGGGGCCCCGGAAGCCGGCGGCGAAAATCGGACCGCAGCCGGCGCCGCAGCAGTCCGTGGTATCTCCTCCGGAGGGGGAGCAGGGGAACCCCCAGGAAAACCCCTCGGAAAACGCTTCGCAGGGGGGCGAGGGCGGAGTGCCTGAGGAACCCCCTGCGGATTCGGCCGCTCCTTCTCACTAGAGTAGTTTTTTATTCCGGTTCCTCCGGGCGGAAGCTCCACAGCCGGTAGATGCAGTCGTGCGGGGGCCTTTCGGAAACGAAGGAAGGCCCCGGCCCCAGCCGGGGAAGCCCCCTGCAGGGCATTTCCGTATCGCCGGTTACCCCCCTGCAGGGCATTTTGCCGCCGCCGGGAAGTTCCGCCTCCCTCTCCACCTTCTCCGCCAGGAGCAGGAGGGAGCGGATACCCTGCATGTCGTGGGGCACGTCCAGGTGCGAACCGTCGGTGAAGACCAGCCTCGTCCGCATCTCCTCGTGCCCGTCCCCGGCGGTATCCGCGCCGGGTGCCCTCAGGGCGCGGCACCCGCCTCTGCCGCCGGGAGGCAGGCGGTTTAAACCGGCGATCTTTGATTTCACCAGGTAGGCCCGGGTCCCGTCATCCTTGAACCTGGCATACCTGGCGTGCACCGGAACCAAGACGAGGCCGGGGCGCATGGGAATGGGGACGGCGTAGCAGCGGCCGCAGAGGGCCGAGTACTTATCCCGGGCGGCCCGCAGGTCGATGGTAAAAACCCGGGCAAGCCTGCGGAGCAGTGTTTTCGTTCGCAGGGGGCTGTACAGGCTGCGCCGGTCTACCAGTCGAATCTCCGTCCCGTTGCTGCTGTCCCTTCCGTAAACCGGCACCAGGCCGATCAGCTGCGGCCAGATCTCTCGGAAATCAACCTTGTCCAATAGTTTCCACCTCCGGTGCTGTTTTTCCTGATCATAACCCAAACAAGTGTTCGATGTCAAGCAGTCGGCTCCCCGTCACCGGCCACGACAACCGCCTCAAAACCGGCGGCCCTCAGCCTCTCCGCAAGGGCCTCGGCGTTCTCCCGCACCGAAAATGCCCCTGCCTGGACGCGGTAGATCTTTCCGCTCCGGGTGCCGCGCCCGGTGCCCTCAGGGCGCGCCGCCCGATCCGGCCGCTCCGGCAGGCTGCGCAGCCTTTCCATGTCCAGGCAGCGCCCGGGGCAGTCGGTCGCCGCCCCCGGCACCTCCCTGTGGCCCAGCACGTTTGCGGGATGTATCCCGAAGCGCTGCTGCAGGGCGCGGACCAGGTTTTCCAGGGCGCCTTCCTGCGGCGGGAGCGGGGGATGGTTGTTGAGGTTTCCCAGGACGGCAACCCCGATCCCCTTGAAGTTCATCCCGGCGGCCTTGCAGTGCGCCCCGGGCAGGCCGAGGCTCCTCCCCGGCACCACCCTCCCGTCCCGCTCGATCACATAGTGGTAGCCGATGTCCCGCCATCCCAGGGAAAGGTGGTAGCGGCGCACCTGCTCGGCGTCCTTTTCCTCCGCCCCGGTGTGGTGGACGATGATGTGCGTCCAGTTCGGTTTACTCATAAGCTTCACCTCCAGCCCTTATCCTGAGTTTTCAATAGGTCTCGCTTCCTGCCGGGTGCGGGGTACCCTCAGGGCGCGGCCGCAGGGCGGGTGCCTGCGTACCCCGGGAAAACGGCTTCACCGCCCCCGGAAGCCCCTCCGGGGCCCGGAACCTTCAGGCAGGCCGCCAGCACCTGCTCCAGGCGGCTGATCGCCCCGGTCAGGGCGTCGAGCTTCTTCTCCACCCGCACCAGCAGGTAGACGGCCACAACCATCGGAAAGCCGTAGTTGCCGATCTGGACCAGCATGTCCTGCACCTGCATTCCCTCCTTTCTTCCGGCGCTCTGCCGCCGTTTCTTGGCCCCGGCCCGCAGAAGCGGCCCCCTGCCGCGGGCAGCGGCTGCCGGGCTGCCCTTTGGGCGCGGGCGCGCCGTCAATTATGAAGGGGCCTGCCCGCCGCGGCTGCGGGATAAACCGCCCGGCGGGCAGGCCCCGTCCCTTAAACCGTGATCACATCGGTGGTCTCCCTGCTGACGATCTGAGCGCCGAGAATTGCCGTGGCGTTACCCGTCCTCGACGTGAAGATATTCTTGGACAGGATGGTGTTCATGGCGGCGTTCACCTCATCAGGAGTCAGGCCCGGCTTGGGGTCGGGCACGGAAAGCCGCATCCTCCCCCCGCCGGCGGTCTGGAAGACCAGCACCAGCGTCTTGCTCAGCATTTAAGTTCACCTCCTCTCCGGTTTGGTAAGCTGCGTCAGGTGACTAGACGGTGATCAGTTCCAGCTCGTTCACCCTTTGGATGGCGTTGACCGGGTTCGCCTGCAGCCCGGCGAGGGCCTGCCCCACGGCATGTACGTCCTCGTCCGGGGCTTCCGCCTTCACGCTGCGGAAGGAACGGGTGCGGAGCACCGGGTTGCCGTTCGCGTCGGTACCGGTCTGAACCACGATCCGGAGTGTAGAGCTCACGGGTACGGCGTTGACGGCCATTTGAACCACCTCCTCTCCTCATTTTGCCGGGGAACTTCCCCGCTGCGATTACATTTTAAGGGGGGGCGGCGCCGGCGGGCAAAAACCGCATCTCTCGAATGCGGCGGCTGATCCCTGGGCGAATTTTAAAAATGCAGAGGTTTCCGGAAGACCGCCCGGAAAGGGCTTCGGAGCCGAGGCGGGTGCCGGGTGCCCTTTGGGCGCGGGCGCGGGGAGAGCCCCGGTGCGGGCGGGAAAGGAGAGAGGATGCGAATTTGAGAAATGAGAAGGCCGGGCGCCCCTCCGGCCCGGCCGAATTTCAAAAATACCGCTTCTTTTACGACTATGACAAAAAGTTGATCGGCAAATATTTCGTGGTGGAATTGAACAGTATTTTTGGTTTACTGAGTAAACTTAAGGATTTAAATAAAGAATATGCACAACTCTCGAGTGCCAAGATATGCTTAAAGAGATAGAGCGTTTAGGAAAAAATATAAATTTCGGTTCATTAGGGATAAGATCGCAGCACATAAAGATAGCAATATTGACCTAAAAAGTTGTATTAATATCTGGAATGCTATCAACTAAGCAGAGAGTCGATCCGTGACCTATATGATGAGATTGTTAGAACTTCGTGAATCAGGCCTCAATTGATTTTACCGCAGTTTTTAGACATAATCCGTTATCCGTGATTTTCTCCGAAAAGAGTCATAAATAAAGAGTTTCGACTGGATCACCATGATGAAACAAACAATTCTCTTTTCCCAGTTTCTATTTGGCTACGGTTAAACGGACATTGGCAAAATCTTCACCACTAGCTCCTTCAAAGACCGGGAGATCGTGAAGGCCACGTGAAGGCCAATTGCGCACGGATTCGAAAGAATACAACCAATGCGTGTAGCTGAGGGAATGGATGGACTACCCGGAGTGGTACGTTTGAGGATGATATGCAGAAACTCCGCATCTAATCCCTGAAGCCCTTGCAGCGCAAGAAAGGCGGTATCAAGGCAAAACTTTATAAATTCGCATTTTTTGACCCTGACAGGCAGGAAAATACCCCATAAATAGCAAAAACCTCCTGGAAATAAACACACGATTCACATCCCCAGGAGGTGTCACCACCGATGGCGAAACGGTGGCTTAGAGATATTCTTCGATACATGCATAAAGTTTTCCTGCCTGAGGGCTGGACCAAATGGGCAAAAGATGAAAGAAAAGATCCCGAGATAGAACCGGGCACTATCTGGGTAACGCTTTTAATTGGTTTTATCCTGCAGGTGCAGAGTCTGGAGGAACTTGAGCGCAGAGCGAAAGAGAATTTTCAAAAGCTCCTGCCCAGGAAACAGAGGCCGCCCTCGGCGGATACTATCCGTCACAGCTCGATTGGGATGGAGCTGGCCACGGTCAAAAATCTGTTTGCGGCAGTAATCAACAAAGCACGCCGCAGCAAGATGCTACCGTCAATCCGATATTATCGTGTAGCGGCCATCGACGGCACCGGCCTTTTTTCTACCCGGAGCCGCTGCTGTCCTCTCTGCCATGAGGTGCACCACCAAGACGGGACGGTCACCTACGAACACAAAGTCGTCACCTGCCAGGTGGTGGGCGGCAAACCGCCGCTCATCTTAGGTCATGAGCCGATTTTGCCGGGGGAAGGCGAGACCACTGCTGCCAAGAGGCTGATTGACTGGCTCTATAAGGTCTACAAGCACTTTGCCGACGTAGTGGTGGTTGACGCCGGCTTTGCCAAGGCCCCTTTCATCAATTATTTGCTTAGCAAAAAGATCCATGTAGTAGTCCGTCTCAAAGATGACCGCATGCACATAGTCAGGGATGCGGAAGGGGTATTCAGCCATCAGGTACCAGCCAAGACATGGCGTGAGGACAAGACCTCCACCACTCATACAGACATCTCCGCCTGGGATGAAGAACATTTCGAAACCTGGGACGGAGTAGAAAAACCCTTAAGAGTCGTCAAGTTCATCGAGATCAAGCACGGCTATGCAATAGTAGGCGGCAAACGTCAAGAAGCGATACAGAAGCGGGAGATCCTGGTAGCTACCACCATGAGCAAACAGGAAGCAACACCGGAACTAATCCGGGAGATCATCCACCGGAGGTGGGAGATAGAAAACACGGGCTTTCATGAACTCAAGGGCAACTGGAACATGGAACACTGCTACATCCATCAGGAAGTCGCCTCTCAGGTAATTCTATGGTTCATGCTTTTGGCGGTTAACCTCTTCTGGCTGTTTCTGTACAGGAACAGGCGCAGCTATGCTGATAGTGGTTTCAGCGCAAGAGAGATAGCGGAAAAGATGCGCAATGCCCTGGAGTATATCAGGGACAGGAGCCTGGCGCAGTATCTCTTTGACACAAGCTAGTGTAAAGGCGACTTTTTGGGATGTAGCAGGCACCATGACAAATAAGATTCTTCGAAAATGTTCCCTGAAAAAATAGGTGATTTAGGGAAAGGGGGTTATTTACACTCTTTACCAGGTGCTGTAGCTGGAAGCCTTGTGGCTGTTGAAATGTAGGGTTGGTAAATACTGGGGGCGCGGGTTCTGGATGATATGCAGTATGATTGACGGTATGCCTCCTGGTATGATATCATAAAACCGGGAGGTGCCGAAAATGGCTGCGAAAATAACCGTGAGCCTGCCGCCATCTTTGCTGCTCCGGCTTGACCGGCTTGCGAGGAAGTGGGAGACGACAAGGAGCGGTGCGGTAGCTGAGCTGTTGCGGAGGTCGGAACAGGAAGAAATAGAAAAAGAGATGGAGGAGGGGTATACTGCTTTATCTGAAAACAGCAGGGAAGAAGCAGAAACCTTTCTTCCGGCGCAGTACGAGGTGTTGACGCGAAATGGACATTAAGCGCGGTGATATCTTCTTAGTAAATTTCAACCCCTCGCGGGGGAGCGAGCAAGCGGGCTATAGGCCCGCTGTTGTTATACAAAATAACATCGGCAACAAGTACAGCAGCACAATAATCGTAGCAGCCATAACTACTGCAGTTGATAAAATTTATCCTTTCATGGTTCGTCTGAGTGCAGGGGAAGGTGGTTTAGAGAAAGAAAGCGCAGTTAACTTGGCACAGATTCTCATAATAGATAAAGCCAGGTTAGAAAGAAAACTGGGATCTCTCTCAAGCGAGAGAATGTCCGAAGTTGACGTGGCAATCAAATTGAGTTTGGGTTTATAGATTAAATAAAGCGCCTGGTTTAAGGCGCCTTACGTGCTGATCCTTCAACCTCCCGGATCTCGTTAGGGTAGTACAGCGTGCACAGAGTCAGGATTCCTTTCGCCGGCCTCACCAAATTTATTGAAGCGGTTTTTGAAATCGAAGAAAAAGATAGAAAAAAAATTGAAGAACGTTTTGGTCAAGGTGTATTAGCTTCCAACTTAGTTGCATTTAAGCGGGATTTTAGTGGTATCTTATATTGGAAAATCGACTACAATGAAAAAATAGCTGTCCAAAGAATTGTTTCTGATTTGCATCTAGCTAATGGAAGCAACAATTTAGTGATTTAATCAAATACGCAGAAGAACTTTCATCGAATGACAACGATGAAGATATAAAAGTTTCTCAATTAATTATGACGCGCGTAAACAGTGTGCTAGAAGATTCTACCTTCGACGAGGCGCTTTTTAAATATATTTGGCAGTTGACCCCAAAAATTTTTTATTATGACGAATACAGCAATCTTCCATATAGTGTAAAAATAGAACACCTATTAAAAACACCCGAAGAAACCCCAAATATCTGACCCCGTTCGCCGAACTCCAGATTGGAAGTGATAAGCACGCTTCCTCTTTCGTAACGTCTGGCGAGAAAACGGAAGAAAAGCTGAGCTCCCTCAGGAGCATAGGGAACGTAGCCCAGTTCATCTCTCACTACCAGGTCCTGCTTTAGCCACTGCTTCTCTACTTTACCCAAAGGGAGACTGTTTCCCATTGCTCGCCGGGCAGGAGGCAATACACATGCCGCAGCGCTTCCCGGCCAGCCGGACAAAGATATAATGATAGCATTTTTCCTTGTCCATGCTCCAGCCTTCCCGGGGACTGTAAGTATCCTTCCACCCCCGCAAAGCGTTAACCGGGCAGGACTTGATACACTTGCCGCAGCGGTCGCAGGGGTTCTCCTCCAGCGGCTTGTCCGGAATTAACTCCGCCTCGGTGACGATGGCTCCCAGCCGGACGCGGCTGCCGAACTGGGGGGTGAGGACCAGGTTGTTCAATCCGAAGAGTCCCAGTCCCCCGGCAACGGCGGCGTGCTTGATGGAGAGGTCGCCCTTTAACCGTGCCGCGTCACCGATACTGTCCGTAGCCGGAAAAGCGATGCTGGTAAAACCCTTTCGTTCCAGGAAACGGGCCCCCCGGTGACCCAAACTGTTCAAAAAGGCGTTGGCTTGTTCAAATTCCAGCATGTATTCGTTTCTACTTTTGGGTAATTCCGAGACCGCCCCCCGGTTGAGAGCATAGGCAAAGGAAATAACACTCCTGGCTCCGGGCAGGTAGTCGGTGGGTCGGTGACCTTCAGGAGCTCCGTTAAGGCTCTCAGCAGCGGCGACTCCTACCAGATCGGCCCCCTGCTCCAGCAGAAATTCCTTGATTTCCTTGGTTAACTCCATTTTTCCTCCACCTCGCATATTTCCAGGGTACATCCAAAATCCTTTCAATCACCTGGCGAAATACCTCGCTTCCACAAGCGATCTGCACCATCAGTCTTCCCGAAGCTATAATTGGTTACGGCAAGTTCACCGATAATCCCTCTTCTTTGGCGGAAGATTTGAACTTTTATGCCCCGGGAGTTCCTGAAGATACCTTAATATCCCGTCGGTTAAGCCCAAGATGAAGGAGTTTGCGGCTCTGGAGTAAAACTTCTTAGGTGTGGGGCTTCGCCTCAGCAGGGGCAGAGATGCAGAGGCTGCCACAAGGCCGGTAATTCCTTGTATTTAAGGTAACAAACGGGGGCCGGAAGGATTATGGACGGTATGCTGGATTTAAACGAAGCCGCCGCATGGGCTTCAGGTTTTACAAACAAAAACGTCACGCCGACCAACATCGGCTACCTCATCCAGTACGGCAGGATCAAAAAGCACAACCGGAACCGGTAACCGTAGGCATTCCCCTCACCCTGAATCAGCTGCAGCAGCCACTCCTTAATCTGATCATCGTCGATTCGCTGGCCTTCACTGTTGAACGAATAGCCTGCTATTGGCCGCCCACCCCCACGTCTGGTTCTGTGTTGACCCCGGAGGTGGTAATAATAGGTGGAACGGCCCCACTACGGCACCCATGATAATTATAACAAAGCTGGAGTGAAGATCCTGTGTTACCTGATTCAGTAGAGATATTAGGGCATGAATATAAGATTTTACCGGAAGAAAACTATGTAGTTCAGTCGGGTGGAGAGATGGGGGGAAGTTAATAATTACCTGAATGTGATCCAGATCGGGAAAGAATTGACGCTGAGTGGGCAAATGGTGATTTTGTTGCATGAAATTTTGGAGGCTATAAACTACCGACTGGAGTTAGGACTGGAACATTCCAAGCTGTGTATTTTGAGCGAGGTATTGCACCAGGTTTTAAGAGATAATAAACTCAGTTTTTAAGACAAAAGCAGCCAACTATGGCTGCTTTTCGTTTATACCTAAATACTCTTTCAGGGCATTTTGCAGTAAGTGAGAGAAATTTACATTATGTTCCCGAGCTAGATCATCGAGCCATTTGGGTATTGTCAACGTTTTCTTGACAGCCCGATGCTTCATTTCGTCGCGAAAGGGCGGCATCCATACTTCAATGAGAACAACAACCTGGTTTGGTTGAATCTTTATTTTACTTGCAGGACTGGACTCGGGTATGGGGTAGCCGTCCTCCTCCAACCCGTAGAGATGAAGGGCTAACGCTTCTTTAGCCATACGCAGAGCTTCTTCATCGGTGTCACCGCAGGTGTAGCATCCGGGCAAGTCAGGAAATTCTACTGATATGCCGTCATCTGCATAATTAAAGATGGCAGGATATATATATCTGTCCTTGGCCATAATTTGGGCCTCCTTTCGTTACGTTATTACTCGTCTAAACCTGCTTGCTTAAGGATACTTTTGACTGTCTTAATAGGCAGGCTTTTTCTCGGGTGAGGGATGGTGACTAATTCTGGTTTTGTAGGATGCTTGAATTGGTGGTGACTGCCGCTGACTCTGACAAGTACCCAACCGGCTTCCTGTATCATGCGGATTAGTTCCCTGGATGTATAAGTTTTTACTTCCCTCACCTCGCGAAATAATTGTAACACGTATTAAAATACGTGTCAATATTGTCTTAGTGGTTTAATTTAGGGCAAGTAAGAAAGAGCTTCCGGGATCTTTATTTCACGTGAAATACGAGCCGTAAGGCTCTTTTCTTTGATGATGTATAGGGCAGCTTACGTATTTAAAAAGGGAAAGTCTCTTTTCTGCCGAAGACTAAGGTTAGAAAGGGGGCTTTTCTATGGATGCTGTAGCGCAAGCTTTTCGTCAAATAGGTAGCAAGCTTGCCTACTGGCTTGTTGTGTGGGTGTTTCTGCCAGTAGTAGCAATTGTTTTAGTGATTAGATTTTTGCCGATACCTAGCTTTTTAAAAAGAATTATTATCGAGCTTTCTAGTTTCGTGTGGATAATATATGCAGTGCTGCAGATGGCTAGAGTTTTTAAATAGAATTTTGCGACTTTTTTGCGACGCATGTAACTAATTTTTGTTTTAAAATGTATGTTGTATTCCGCCAACGTATTCTCACCCAGGCGGCCTCCCTGATCCGCGTCCAAGTAGTGGAAAATAGTACCATAATTAATTAACTTATGGTATACTTAAATTGACGTGTTGCGGGAAAGTAAATGGGGGATGAGATGTCTAAATCTATGTAGGGGGTTTTATAAATAGGTACACAAACTGACGAACTGGCTGCTTATTACGCGAAAAAATACCCTTTGACCTTTGTCGATGATTTTTCAGAAACTGACCCCTCCCTGACAGAGCGTTATAAGGAAGCCTGGCAGGTTGCTGCCAGGGCTGCAGCCATCTTAAAAGAGCGATATGGCGCCCAAAAAGTGGAGGCTTTCGGCTCGCTTGTCGACCGCACCCGCTTTACGCGCTGGTCCGATGTTGACCTGGCAGCATGGGGTATTCTGGTCGATCGGTTCTATGCCGCAGTGGGGCGGTGACGGGTATTAGTGAAAAATTTAAAGTTGACCTGGTAGACCCGGAAGATTGTCGCACATCTTTGCGCAGCGCTATTGAAAGCGAAGGGGTCGAGCTGTGAAAAAGAAGTTACTCGCCCTGGCCGGCCGCATCCGGGATGAACTCGCTGAAATCCAGCAGGCCGTCGACCGGGCAGTCTTTCTCCTGCCCGCATAAAGCCTTTAGTAGATAACCTTGCGGAAGTTTGGGAGCGCACAAAAGGGGAACTTGAAAGGTTTCTTCCTTTCATTGAAGCAAGGGGTAACGAAAAGTAATAAAGGATATCTTTGCTGCGGGCGCTGCCCGGCAGTCCGGCCGTCAGCCGTCGGCAGGTATCCGCCGCGAGCCAGAGGGCGTTGCTGATGGCCACAACCCCGGGCCTGCGGCGGAATTTTTTGCTGCTTTTCAGAGGAAATATATACATCGCCTTCAACTGGTGCCCAATTGGTGCCGGATGGGTTGAGATGGTGCCGGATTGGCGAGTCTTTAATGAGCGAACCAGGCGGTGAGGTTGGTGAGGGCTCCAGGGCGGTTGAGCGGGGGCATGGTTTTGACCGGCATAATTTATGATAAACTATTGGTGAGAAATGGGAAAAGTTTTGTTGGGGCGGGTGGTTCCGGGTGGACGCATCGAGGCTTGAGGAAGAAAGGGAGAGGCGCGCAGCTCTGCTTAAAGCCTCTTAAGAAGGATGAGGGAGAACCGGGCTGAGAAAGGCGGGATCGTTATGGAATATCTGACTGCCGGTGAAAAAGAGGCGGTTGCCGAGTTAAAAGAAGCGCTTCGGGATATGCTGGGGGACCGGCTGGTAGGGCTTTATCTCTTCGGCTCCAAGGCGAGGGGGGATTACGGTGCCGGTTCTGATATTGACATTGCGGTGATCGTGCAAGGGCTGACGAGAAATTTAAAAAGCGCCGTATTCGACAGGGCTGCCGATATCGAGCTTGAGCACGGCGTCTGCCTTTCAACACTGGTTCTTTCCGAGGAGCAGTTCGAGTTTTTGAAGCGGCGGGAGAGAAGGATAGCTCTGGATATCGAAAGAGAAGGTGTGCCTCTTTTATAGTTTCTTTTTAAGTCATTTTTGAGGACCGGCGGGGTGAGTTCTGTGACCGATGAGAACAAGCGAGAAAATATCAGGGAGGAAATCAACAGGGCAAATAATCTCCTCGATGCTGCGGACTATTTAAGCGCGGGCGGTTTTTACAACGATGCAGTTTCCCGTTTGTATTATTATCTTTTTTATCATTTCAGGGCGTTGCTTTTATCGGAGGATTTGGAGCCGAAAACCCATGAAGGGATATCGAGGTTGGTAGGGATTCGTTTTGTCAAGCCGGGAATCCTTGCTGCAAAGACCTCTAGGGTCTTTTCGAGGCTGATGAAGTACAGAGAGGAAGCGGATTGCAACCCGGCTTTTTTGTTTTCAGAGGATGAATATCTTGAATTAAGGGAAGAGGCGGTAGAAGTTGGGGATGCCGTCAGGAGATACCTGAAAGAGAAGGGTTATTTATGATGTTCTGTCCCATCTTCCTTTTCCTCAAGAGACCGCGGCGCAGGGAGGATGGAGATAAACCGGGCAAGGCTGATCAGGGTCATAAAAAGGCCGATCAGCGACTGGGCCCACAAAACGTACAGTCCGGCCAGGGTCTTCGCACTGATCTCCCCGGAGCCCATATTGGTCATCACCGCAAAGCTGGAGTATACCACACCGATCAGGGATCCGTGAAACTTTCCAAAGCTGAACTGGCCGGCCAGCACCAGATAGGACGCTGCAAACCAGAAAACGATTTCGCAGTAGTTGTGCAGCAGCAGGAGAACGGTGCGCCGGTAGCTCCGCAAGTAGTAGTCGTGTCCGCGCAAAGAGGCTCTATGCTCGTCGAACAGAAGGACGTTGACCTGGTAGACGATGATCTCGAACACCCGCAGGTAGGAGTAAAACAAAATGAAATACCAGAAGGCATTGGCATCCGAAAACCTAACGTAAATCACGGCCAAGAGAGAAGCCAACAGGTGTCCCAGAACCCAGGCGTCCACAAAAAGGTATGTAGGCCGCCTTCGGGCAAGCAGACAAAGCAGCTGAAAAAGCGACACCCACCGCAAAACATCAAAGACCTTTGCCCAGAACTCCACTATAAAGGTGCGTTCTTTTTTGTTTTCACCGGACGCCATCGGGGTGAATCACGGCTCCTTAAATAACTTCAGGATGAAGCCTGGAGTACCTTTATAAAAAATGTATTATAAACGCCATCTTCATGTATCGGCCTAAAATGCATGTTGGATTTCTATACTAATACTAATAGGTGCTGGCTTTTTTGTATGATCATTATGTATCCGGTCGCAATCTCGAGGTATTAAACTTATATTATGAATCTTTGTTGATCAATTATCTAACACAGCAACATGGTCTTGTATAGATGGGTGTCCATTTTCCTGAAATGAGGACGAGACGCACATCTTGTTTAGGATACGTACTACCGCGACACAGCGTGCAGAAGTGTTTCCCATGTGTATTCAAGTATGACTTCCCAGGTCTGGTTCTGAAACGGCCATCACTGCGTACCCAGATTATATTATCATGAGTAAAACGGCGATAAACATTCCGATTAGCCTCAGAACCGTGATGTGGTGCTGTAATGATCATCCCATCATTATAAGGAATATCCTGACGAAAAGAAAGATCCGAATCTGATGTAAAGAGAATAGAAGGGGTATCATCGTGTTTTGGCGTACGGAAAACAAGACTTTGTTTATTTGACGTTGTAAGAGCAAGATACTGGAGAGCAGTCCAGCGACGACGCCGAATATAAGATATCTCGCGAGCATTTACAGGTATTAATAAATTCGGATAGCCTCCGCTACTTGTCGTACTGTCGTATTCAAACCACCGAATTGAAGCTCCAATATGATAAGCTGCCAATGAAATCTCTCGAATTAATGTTGCTGCTGATAGAGATTCAATCAAGAGCCGGACTCTTTCATTGTTTAATTTATACATATATCGAAATCTATATGAGCTGGTATTCCAGTAAATATACCTAAAAGGATGATATAATAGCCAGGGCATTTTTTCATGTATTTCAATTTCTGTGGCAATTTCGAAGAATTCGTAAAGATCATTTGCATCGTGAATAGAAGAAGTGGTCTTTTCAATAAATCTTTCATCTTTGTTGCTTTCCTCACCCCTAATACGCTCGGCATATAAGTCACCCAGTTTTTGAAGTGATATATACTTTTCTAAATTTAGCTCTGTTATATTAAAACCGATATTCCGCGTGCCAGAATATTCCATTTCCTATTATTTATCGACGACAATTAAAACTCATTTATCACGCCCCGGATACCAGGGCAGTGGCTTAAGGTAGACATCCACAGGATCATATCCG
>DULK01000075.1 GCA_012840385.1 Syntrophomonadaceae bacterium | reverse complement strand
GGGGGGGGGGGGGGGGTACCCTGATAACACTGCTTGGCGAAATACTTTTTTTACTGAGGCGGCGGCACTGACCCGGGCCGGGTCATGCCATGATAGAGATGACAAAGAACCCGGTGGGTTTCCATCTATTGAAGAGCTTACCAAATGAAAAAAAAGGGGGTTGACAGCGTGGAGACAAGTGGACTATAATAGTCCACAAAGAGGGAGATGCTCCCATGGAAATCCTTAGGCGAGATTACTTTACCGGTTCTGGTTAACCGGGTCCTGGTCTCGAATGGACAGTAATTTTTTTAGCCGGTAATATGGACAAAACAAGTCCATATTAAATAAAAACAATATCAGGAGGGGAGAATGATGTTTTGTTACCAGTGTGAACAGACCGCAGGGGGAACCGGGTGCACCAGGTCGGGAGTCTGCGGCAAAAACGAGGATGTCGCCGGCCTCCAGGACACCCTGCTGATCGCCCTCAAGGGGATCGCGGCCTATGCCTATCACGCCAGGGAACTGGGAGCAGTGGACGAAGAGGTGGACGCCTTCTTCGCCGAAGGTCTGTTTGCGACCCTCACCAACGTGAACTTCAACCTGGAAAGCCTGGTGGGGCTGCTGCTCAAGGCGGGGGAAGTAAACCTTCGGGTCATGGAACTGCTGGATAAGGCCCATGTGGATCGTTTCGGCGCTCCGGAACCGACGGAAGTGCAGGTCGGCACCAAGGCGGGCCCGGGAATCGTGGTCACAGGGCACGACCTGTTGGACCTCTACGAACTTCTGAAGCAGACCGAAGGGAAGGGGATCAACGTCTATACCCACGGGGAGATGCTTCCGGCACTGGCCTATCCGGAGCTGAAGAAATTCCCGCACCTGGTGGGCAACTACGGGACGGCCTGGCAGAACCAGCGTAAGGAATTCGAGGAATTCTCCGGGGCAATCCTGGGTACCACCAACTGCGTCCTGATCCCGAAGGAATCCTATAAAGATCGCATGTTTACCTGTGGTGTTGCCGATCTTCCGGGTGTGCCCCACATCAAGGACCGCAACTTTGCGCCGGTGATCGAAAAGGCTCTGGCACTGCCGCCATTGCCGGACAACCGGGTTGCCACCACCGTGACCGGTTTCCATCACCAGGCCGTACTGGCTCTTGCCGACAAAGTGGTGGCCGCTGTTAAGGCCGGAAAGATCCGTCACTTCTTCCTGGTGGGAGGGTGCGACGGAATCAAGAGCGCCAGGAGCTATTACACAGAGTTCGTACAGAAGGTGCCAAAGGACTGTGTTATTCTCACCCTGGGTTGCGGCAAGTACCGCTTCAACTACCTCGACCTGGGAGAGATCGACGGGATTCCGCGTCTCCTGGACATGGGGCAGTGCAACAACGCCTACTCCGCCATCCAGGTGGCCGTGGCCCTGGCCAATGCCTTCAACTGCGGGGTGAACGACCTGCCGCTCAGTTTGGTTCTGTCCTGGTTCGAGCAGAAGGCCGTGGCGATTCTGCTTACCCTGCTCCACCTGGGAATCAAGAACATCCGGATCGGCCCCAGCCTGCCGGCCTTCATCACGCCGAACGTCCTCAAGGTGCTCCAGGATAACTACAACATCCGGCCGATTACCACTCCGGAGGAGGACTTAAAGGCGCTCCTAGGATAATAAGGTCTATCAAAGTGCAGGGCGGTGTTGCTGCCGCCCTGTACTTATTTATCCGCAAGTTTTAATTCTTTAGATGTATGACGGGGTGCTCCGTAAAGGTGACAAACAAGCATGGAGCAAAACTATAATTTTTTCAGAATAAAAAATATTACAAATAAATAGTGAGATTTTGGTTTTCATGGTAAAATACAATCAAGGATAAAATATTTAATTTCCTATTTAAGGAAGGAGTGGAGCAGGTGCCGAGTTTGAAAGGTACCAGAACAGAAAAGAACCTGATGACAGCCTTTGCCGGCGAGTCTCAGGCGCGCAACCGTTACACCTATTATGCCAGCCAGGCAAGAAAAGAGGGATACGAGCAGATAGCCACCATCTTCCTGGAAACCGCCGATAACGAAAAGGAACACGCCAAGCGGCTTTTCAAGTTCCTGGAGGGTGGACAGGTCAAGATCGAAGCCGATTTCCCCGCCGGGGTCATCGGCAGCACCGCCGAAAACCTGGCGGCCGCGGCAGGCGGTGAGAGGTATGAGCATACCGAGATGTACCCGGAGTTCGCCCGGGTTGCAGAAGAGGAAGGATTCAGGGAGATAGCGGTGGTGTTCAGGGCGATCGCCAGAGCGGAACGGGGACACGAGGAGCGTTACCGGGCTCTGCTGGCCAATATCGAGCAGAACCGGGTATTTCAGCGGGAAGAGAAGGTGACGTGGCGCTGCCGCAACTGCGGCTACATCCATGAGGGAAACGCCGCCCCGGAGGTTTGTCCGGCGTGTGCCCATCCCCGGGCTTACTTCGAACTGGAGGCCCGAAACTATTAACTGAAAAGGAGATGACCCCGATGCAACCCCAGGAGATTAAACCGGGTGTCTACTGGGTGGGCGGTATCGACTGGAACCTCCGCCATTTTCACGGCTATGAGACGCCGCGGGGTTCCACCTATAACGCCTACCTGATCCTGGACGAGAAGATAACCCTGGTGGACACGGTCAAGCACTACCTGGCAGGCGAGATGCTGGAGAGGATCGGGAAGATCGTGGACCCGAGGCGCATCGACTACCTGGTGGTCAACCATGTGGAGATGGATCACTCGGGGAGTGTTCCCGCGGTGATGAAACTCGCCTCCGGGGCAAAGATAGTCACATCGCCGAAAGGGAAACAGGGGTTGGAGAGGCATTACGGGAAGAGCTGGGACTACCTGGAGGTCAACACCGGAGATGAACTGAAGATCGGCGCCCGCACCCTTAAATTCGTCCAGATCCCCATGGTGCACTGGCCCGACTCCATGGTCACCTATATCCCGGAAGACCGGCTGCTTTTGCCCAACGACGCCTTCGGCCAGCATATCGCCGGCGTGGAGCGTTTCGACGACGAGCTGGGATGGAACATCGTCCTGGAGGAGGCGGCCAAGTATTATGCCAACATCGTCTTCCCTTATGGGGATCAGGTGAATAAGGCCCTGGACGTGGTGGAACAGCTTCCCCTGGAGATGATCGCCCCCAGCCACGGGGTGATCTGGCGCACCTACCTGAAGGAAATCCGGGGGTACTACCGCCGCTGGGCGAATCATGAGAGTGAGCGCCGGGCGCTGATCGTCTACGACACCATGTGGGGTTCCACCGAAAAGATCGCCCGGGCCCTGCAGAGCGGCCTGGAGGAGGCCGGCGTGCCGGTGACCATGCGCTTTCTCCAGACCAACCATATCTCCAACATCGTCCCCGACGTCCTGAGGTCGAAGATGATTCTCATCGGCACACCGACCCTGAATAACGGGATGCTCCCCACGGTGGGTGCTTTTCTCACCTACGTCAGGGGACTGCGCCCGAAAAAACGGATCGGCTTCGCCTTCGGCTCCTACGGCTGGGGTGGCCAGGGCGCCCGGCAGGTGGCGGAGGTCATCGGAGAGATGGGATGGGAGATGCCGGAGGAACCCATCAACCTCAGGTACGTTCCCGATGCCGGGGAACTGGCGCAGGTCAAGGCCGTTGCCGGCAGGCTGGCCGCAACCTTATAATTTCAGGACAGACCACCACGCCTCCTGTGGCGGCACCGACAGAGAAAGAAAATACCCGACGGGTCTACCGGCGAGCGACCTATGGAAGGCCGGGTAACAGGACAGGCGAAGCGAGGATGACAGGTCGGGATGCGAGTACAGACACCTCTTAACCTGCGATGGAATAGATTTGAAACGAGGAAAACGCGGCGTTTGACTGAAGCAGTTCGCAACTTGTTACGCAGCATCCCAGAGCTGTCCCGAAGCGAGCCGTCGTCCTGTCCGGCCTGGAATCGGGAGTCGAGCGGTAGACCGGCGGGTGTATTAGATAATTTTCAAGGCAGAGGAGCGAGTAGAATGGACCCGAGAGCCCTTTTTACCCTCAGCTACGGTCTTTATGTGGTCACCTCCCGGAAGGGGGAACGGATCAACGGGCAGACCGCCAACACCGTTTTTCAGATCTCCTCAGAGCCCCCCACCGTGGCCGTCAGCATCAATAAAAACAACCTGACCAACGAGTTCATCCGGGAGGGGGGCTTCTTTGCGGTGTCGGTGCTCGCCCAGGATGCCCCCCTCTCTCTCATCGGTCAGTTCGGCTTTAAGTCCGGCCGGGAGGTGGATAAGTTCGCCGGGATCCCTTACAGGACGACCGGGAACGGTCTCCCCTACCTGACAGACCATGTACTGGCCTATCTTGAGGCAAGAGTGATCCGGGAGGTGGACGCCGGCACCCATACCATTTTCATCGGGGAGTTAACGGGGGCGGAGGTGCTGCGGGAGGGCAACCCCATGACCTACGCCTATTATCACCAGATGAAGCGGGGGAGCACCCTGCCGGCTGTTCCCACCGATAAACAAGAGAGAAAGGAGACTGAACAAATGGCCAAATACGAATGCACCGTGTGTGGTTACGTTTACGATCCCGCCGAGGGGGACCCCGAGAACGGAGTGGCTCCGGGGACGGCCTTCGAGGATCTGCCGGAGGACTGGGTCTGCCCCGTCTGCGGCGCCGGTAAGGACGAGTTCGAAAAGGTGGATTAAAGGGGTATGTCGTTGAGCTGTGTGGCCCTGGCCTGCAGCCCCAGGAAAGAGGGGAACACCGCCACCCTGGCCCGGCGGGCGGTGGAGGGATTCCGGGCGGGAGGGGGGAGGGCTGAGCTCCTGTACCTCACCGACCATAAGTATGCTCCCTGCCGGGCCTGCGGTGCCTGCAACACCACCGGAAGGTGCGTCCTCAGGGACGATGCCGGCCCGCTGTTCGATCGGATCCTAGCCTGCGACCGCTTCATCCTGGCCGCCCCCATCTTCTCCATGGGAATCTGTGCCCAGGCCAAGGCCTTCATCGACAGGTCCCAGCAGTTTTGGGCGAACAGGAATCGTTTGGGCAGAAGTTTGTTTGAAGGAGCGAACCGCCCAGAACGCCGGGGGATTTATATCGGCTGTGCCGGCACCCGGCTCCCGAACGTCTTCGACGGAGCGGTGCAGGTGGTGCGGTATTTTTTCAAGATCCTAGAGATCGAACCGGTGGCCTACCTCTGCTATCCCGGTGTCGATACCGAGGGAGAGATCTACGGCAATCCGGCCGCCCTGCAGGAGGCTTACGAAGAGGGGAAGAAGCTGGCCGCCGGCGGCTAAGGCCGTTCGGGTGGAGGTTTCGGCGTGGGCGGCGGGATGACGGCTATTAAATACGGGGAGGTTGAAAAATGACGGAAGTCGGGCAGGTTTACAGATGCGGCGTCTGCGGAAACATCGTCGAGCTCATCCATCCGGGGAAGGGAACCCTGGTGTGCTGCGGCAAGCCCATGGAGATGCAGACGGAGAATACGGTGGATGCCAGCCGGGAGAAACACGTACCGATGATCGAAAAGGTGGATGGCGGTTTCAAGGTGACCGTGGGAAGCGTGCCCCATCCCATGGAGGATAAGCATTACATCGAGTGGATCGAACTCCAGGCGGACGACCGGATCCTGCGCCGGTACCTGAAACCCGGGATGCCTCCGAAGGCGGTTTTTACGTGCGGTGCCGATAGGTTTACCGCCCGGGCTTACTGCAATCTGCATGGCCACTGGAAGTCGAATTGAAAGAGGGATAACGATAAAAATTAAGAGGACGGTTCCGGTTGCTCCGGAGCCGTCCTCTTGCCGTCTGGTACCTATTAGTAGTCCATTCCCATGCCGCCCGGCGGCATCGGCGGGTTCTTTTCCTTCTGCGGGATCTCGGAAATTAAGGCCTCGGTGGTCAGCAGCATGGAGGCGATGCTGGCCGCGTTCTGGAGGGCGCTCCTGGTCACCTTGAGCGGGTCGACGATGCCCGCCTTGACCATGTCTACATACTGCTCATGCATGGCGTCGAAGCCGATGCCCGGTTTCTCGTTCTTGACCTTCTCGATCACCACCGAGCCTTCCAGACCGGCGTTCTCGGCAATCTGGCGGAGCGGCTCTTCGAGGGCCCGGCGCACGATCTTCACGCCGACGAGTTCGTCCCCTTCGGCCTTGATGTCATCCAGGGCCGGGATGACGTTCACCAGGCTGGTACCGCCGCCCGGGATGATTCCCTCTTCAACGGCTGCACGGGTGGCGGAGAGGGCGTCCTCGATCCGGTGTTTCTTCTCCTTAAGCTCGGTCTCGGTTGCGGCACCCACCTTGATGACTGCCACGCCGCCGGACAGCTTGGCGAGGCGCTCCTGCAGTTTCTCACGGTCGTAGTCGGAGGTGGTATCCTCGATCTGGACCTTGATCTGGTTTATTCTTGCCTTGACGGCGTCAGAACTGCCGTATCCCTCAATAATGGTTGTCTTCTCCTTGCCGATCTTCACCCGCTTGGCACGGCCGAGCATGGTGATATCGACGTTCTCCAGCTTGTAGCCCATATCCTCGGAGATAAAGGTACCTCCGGTAAGGATGGCAATATCCTCGAGCATGGCCTTGCGCCGGTCGCCGAATGCCGGGGCCTTCACCGCAGCACACTGGAGCACACCGCGCAGCTTGTTGACCACCAGGGTCGCCAGGGCCTCACCCTCAACGTCCTCGGCGATGATGAGCAGCGGCTTGCCGGTCCGTACAACCTTCTCAAGCAGGGGTACGAAGTCGGCGACGGAGGAGATCTTCTTCTCGTGGATGAGGATGTATGGCTCTTCCAGGTCGACTTCCATGGCATCGGGGTTGTTTACGAAATAGGGGGAGATGTAGCCGCGATCGAATTCCATTCCTTCCACGACGTCGACGGTTGTTTCGATACCCTTGGATTCCTCCACCGTGATGACGCCGTCTTTGCCCACCTTGTCCATCGCTTCAGCAATCAGGTCGCCGATCTCCTTGTCGTTGCCGGCGATGGCTGCGACATGGGCGATTGACTCCTTGGTTTCTACGGGGATGCTGAACTTCTTGAGCTCTTCTACAGCCTTTTCTACTGCCTTATCGATGCCTCGCTTGATAAAGATGGGGTTGGCACCTGCGGTAACGTTCTTCAAACCTTCGTTCACAATAGCCTGAGCCAGCACGGTCGCAGTTGTGGTTCCGTCGCCGGCGATTTCATTGGTCTTGGATGCCACCTCTTTACAGAGTTGGGCGCCCATGTTCTCGTAGGGATCTTCGAGTTCGATTTCCTTGGCAACGGTAACACCGTCTTTAGTAATGGTCGGGGAGCCGAATTTCTTTTCGAGCACGACGTTGCGTCCCTTGGGTCCAAGGGTTGTCTTCACGGCCTCGGCCACGATGTTGACGCCTTTTTCGAGTTTCTTGCGAGCATCTACGTCAAAAATGATTTGCTTGGCAGCCACAGTTCTTAAACCTCCTCATATTTGAGATTTAACTTGTCTTGGGTTTTATTCCCTAACGGCGAGAATGTTTTCTTCCTTGAGGATGAGATACTCCACATCATCCACCTTGACTTCCGTTCCGCCGTACTTGGCGAAAATAACCTTGTCGCCAACTTTGACCTCGGGCTGGACGCGGGTTCCGTTCTCGAGCAGTCTACCCGGCCCAACGGCGATGACTTCCCCTTCCTGGGGCTTTTCCTTGGCGGTATCGGGGAGGATGATGCCTCCTTGGGTTTTTTCCTCCTTGGAGCTTGGTTTTACGAGTACGTTGTCACCGATTGGCCTTAGCATTAGCAACCCTCCTCAATTTATTTTTTAATTTGGATGTAGCCTTCTGTTAGCACTCTACTTAGTTGAGTGCTAATAACTATGATAAATAATACAAATCGAGGTGCAAGATGTCAATACTTTTTTAAACAAGTATACCCATTTTTTTTGCCAAAAAAACGGAAGGAAGGGAGATGTTTCGTTTCTGCGGCAGTAGCCGGCAACGAGTCGGGGGCACAGGTTCAGGGGGGATTACTTGAGGTGGGCCATGATGATGGTGTTGTATCCTTTATAACCGGTACAGAGAGGGCAGGTGATGAGGCGGAGATAGACATCCCGCACGGTCCTGCCCTTCTTCTTCAGGTGGCGCAGGATCCCGTCCATGACCTCCCCCATCCGGGTGAAGGGGGCGCCGGAGACGAAGGTGTAGAAGCTGCCCTGGAGGCGCAGGCAGTCCGGGTTCTTTTCACCCTCCGGCTGCTTTGTCTCGATCAGAATCTCTCCCCGGAAGAGGCCGCTTTTCAATAGGATGATAGCGTCGGGCTTGATGAAGTATCCCTTGCTCTTGGCCTCCATCATGGCGAAGGAAATGTCTTCATTATACGTAAGGGGGTTGTGCATGGCCAGCCTGGTGGGAACCCGGTAAAAGAAACGGGGCTCTTCCCAGGTCTGTTCCTTTTCGTGCCATTCGGCTGGGTCGATGTGCTGGCAGTAACACTGTCCGATCACGCTGTTACCTCCTGTCGGACTTTCTTATTTTCACGGACATGGGGACGGTTCTGTTGTCTTATGTGTTTGGGGAATTAGACAGAAGAACCGTCCCCCTGTCTGTGCCCCTGTCTGCCCCTGTCTGTAGAAACGCCGGTTATGAAGTTTCATCCCCCGCCATAAAATAGTTTTAGAAAGGTATGGGGGGTGGACAATGTGCGGTTTATCCTTTTCAGGCGGCGCGCTCTGTACCGGTGGGCGGTTATAACGGGTTTGCTCCTGGCACTGGGCGTCCTGCTGGTTTCGGGTCTGCCGGCCAACGTCATCGGGGTTTTCGGACAGCTTGACCGGGAGGTTCCCATTTACTCCGTCGACACCGGGGAAAAGAAGATCGCCATATCCTTTGATGCGGCCTGGGGGGCGGATTATACCACGCGGCTGCTGGAAATCTTAAAGGAAAACAACATCAAGACCACCTTTTTTCTCACCGGCATCTGGGTAAAAAAGTACCCGGAAAAGGTCAAGGAAATCGCTGCTGCCGGCCATGAGATCGGCAACCACAGCACCACCCATCCCCACTGCGCGGCTCTTTCCCCGGAGGAGCTGAAGAAGGAACTCCTGGAGAACGAGAAGATGATCTACAAACTGACAGGCAAGCGCACGCGGCTGTTCCGCCCTCCCTTTGGAGAATATAACAACCAGGTCATCCTGACCTCCCGTGCCCTGGGCTACGAGGTGATCCAGTGGAGCGTTGATTCTCTGGACTGGCAGGAGGTTGGTGTGGAGTCTGTCGTGGACAGGATCTTAAAGAACGTTCATCCCGGAGCCATTGTGCTCTTCCACAACAATGCCAAGTATACCCCTCAAGCCCTGCCGATCATTTTAAAAAACCTCAGGGAGCAGGGATACAAAATCGTTCCCATTTCCGAACTGCTCATCAAGAAGGATTACTACATCGAGAAGCATACCGGGGTCCAGAAGAAAAAGACCGGCGGCCACTGAATCAGATCTCCCGCGGTTTGCAGATAATCTCTTTGATCTTCGTTCCCAGGAAGTTGTTGGAGTGCTCGGGAACGATAACCACCGCGGTGTCGGCTCCGGTGCCGGTGCCCGCCACCGCAATTATTTCCTCTCCGTAGGGTACAAGCCCGGCATCCAGGGCCATACCGGCGATTTCGGCGCAGACCTTGACGCCCTGTCCCAGCATGCGGAGGGCGCTGGCGATGATCTCGGCCGGGTAGACGCCCCCGAACTTGTTGCGTAGGGCTCTGTCCACCCCGGCCAGGAGATGGGTGGTGGTCAATACCTTGACTCCTTTGTCCAGAAGCCTCTGCCTCACCTGCGCGGGCATTTCATCCTCACCGGGGGCCATGAAACCCACGTGATGGGTGACACACACCACTTCCAGCCCCTTGTCCAGGAAGTGCTCCACAGTGGAGCCGCTGTTGGATGCCACCACGATGTGGCGGATGTTCAGTTCCCGCGCCCGCTTGATCGCCAGCTCCGCGGTTGCCTTCGTATTTACTTCTCCCTTTCTTTCCCAATGCATGTCCTTCACTCCTCGATCTGATATTTGTTAAAATTAAGTTTGTGGAACACGAAACTGAGGTTTACTCGTCTGCCTTTTACCGGTATTTTATATATAATCTGGTTGGCATGCAAGCGGCGGGCAGAGGAGAGACGGAAGCGGTACAAGAAATAAATATTCAGGTGATGTGCTGCATGAGACGTAGAATTTTCGCCCTGGCCTGGCCGGCCGTCTGTGAAATGATGCTCTATATGCTGCTCGATTTCGTCGATGTTGCCTTTGTCGGCCGCCTGGGTGCCCAGGCCCTGGCCGCCGTTGGCTTGGGGGCGCAGATCTATTTCTCGGTCCTGTTTATTTTTTCCGCCCTGTCTGCCGGAGCCACGGCCCTGGTAGCCAGAGCTATCGGGGCGGGGGATGCCAAACGTGCCGCCGAGGTAGCCGGGCGGGCGCTGCTACTCGCCTTTTCGGTTGGTATCGGAGTCAGCGTGCTTGCCTACTTCTTTTCCGGTGACATCCTATCCCTGTTTCGTTTTGAACCGGCCGTACGCAGCCTGGCAGCCACCTATGTGCAAACGGCAGGTATGTCGGCTGCTTTCTCCCTGGTGCTTTTCGTAAGCAACGGGATCTTCCGGGGAGCGGGTATGACCAAGGTGCCCATGCTGGTGGCTGCCCTGACCAACGTCGTTCACATCGGGGCGGATTACATTCTGATTTTCGGCAAGCTCGGCCTGCCCGCCCTCGGAGTGCAGGGTGCTGCGGTGGCCACCGCCCTTGCACAGGTGTTCGGATGCCTGATTATGCTGGCCCTTTTGGCTTCTGGTGCCACTCCGTTGAGGGTTCGCCCGGCCGATGTGCTGCACGGCCGGGAGGGCTGGTCCCTCACTGCAAAACTGGTTTCTTTGAGCGTTCCGGCCGGAATTGAAGAGGGCCTGATGGATATCGGGAGGATCGTCGGCAGCTTCATGCTGGCCGGTTTGGGCACAGTCTCCTTTGCGGCGCACCAGGTTGCGAGCACCGCGGAATCCCTTTCGTTTATGCCCGGGTATGGTTTTGCGGTTGCCGCCACGACCCTGGTGGGGCAGAGCCTGGGAGCCAGTAATCCCGGGCAGGCGCGCCAGAACGGCTGGGAGTCGGCCAAGCTGGCTGTTCTCATTATGTGCGGGATCGCCCTTGTCTTCCTCCTGCTGCCTGCCGGGGTTGTCAGCCTATTCACTCAAGACCGGGGGGTGCTGGAGCTGGGTTCCCTATGCCTGCGCATCGCCGCCTTTGAGCAGCCGACCATTGCCCTGGAGATGGTCCTGGCGGGGGCTTTGCGGGGAGCGGGGGACACCCGCACGCCCATGCTGATTACAACCCTAAGCACCTGGGCCGTGCGCATACCCCTGTTTTATCTTTCCATTTATGTTTTTTCCTTCGGGCTTCCGGCGATCTGGGTGATCACCGTGTTCGACTGGCTGGTGCGTTCTCTGCTGGTTACAGTTCAATTTCAGCGGGGTCGCTGGCAGAAGATACAACTATAGGGGATACACATCTCCCACCTCGATGATGTGCCACCCCCTCGTGGTCTGGCCGAGCAGGAGGCTTACCTGCCATCCCTTTTTCAGTTTCATGCTGATTTCCATGGGGACCGGAACGCAGATCGTCTCGCCTCCGGTGGTGATGCCGGATAAAAACAGCTTTCCGTTTTCAATCCGGTTGATCACGAAAAGGTCCTCAATTTCATTAATCCAGTTATGCGGGGCATGGGTGCTGGCATAAACGTAAAGCCTTTCCGTCAGTTCGTGGGCCTCGGGCAGGAGTCGTGCGGCCTCGGTGCCGATCCTGGCCATTTCCGCTCCGTCTTCCGCTCGGATGTAGCCCTTGCCGGCAAGCCAACCTCCCAGTTTTTTGACAACAATTCCGGCAAGCCTTGAGTTGTGTTTTCCGCACCGTATTTTGCGAATCAGGTAATAGCCTAAAAATTCCGGCAAGTTGTCGGGTATCTTCTCAGGGCCGAAGATCTGGCAGTATTCCATCGCCGGCGCATTTTGAACCTGATTGAGCCTTTCAAACAGGCACAACTCCGCCCTGCTCAGGTAGAGATGGCCGTACTCATTCATGCAGTCGGTAAAATAATCGATGATCCTCTTGTATCTTTTTAAGGTGGAGTGGCTCAGCCGCGCCTCCTGATCACGCAAGAATTCCTGTAAGACTTCATCTATGTTAGGGCTCGCAATGTGTGGAAGCTCCGTGACGTTGTCAATTCCGGCCATTTCGCGGATCCTTTCCTGTGATCTTTTTAGAGATCTTACCACCATTTTTGACTGTTTTGCTACCCCCGTTTTCTCCGGGTTTCGCCGGCTGCTGCCAACCCTTGGTGGAGAGGGGAATCGCCTTCTAATGGAACTCTTCTCCGGGTATAGGACTTTAGTATTGATTTTATTTTAATCTGGCAGGACTTCACCTCATCAGGCAGAAATTAGTTATGGGCCTGATATATCAAGCCGATCTGGAGGCCTCGCCTTGAAACTGCGCAATAGAATTCTGTTCATCGTTGCCCTTACCCTTGCCTGCGTGATAGCAGTCCTGTATTTTTTTGCGAAAATTATCCTGCTCGGAAATCTCGTAAAACTTGAGGAAGATTATACACGCCGGGACGTTCAGCGCGCCTTGAGTGCCTTGAACGACGACCTTTCCGATTTGAGCAGGTTTGCCTGGGATTGGGCCGCCTGGGACGATACCTATTCCTTTATTGAAGCGCCTGATGACGACTACATCCGTACTAATCTCGTCGATTCAACCTTTACCGGTAACCACATCAGCCTGATGCTGTTTCTAAACAACTCCGGACGTCTCGTTTACGGGAAGTGCTACGACCTGAACGGAAACCGGGAAGTGCCCATTCCACAGGGCCTTCTGAAGCAGCTCGTTCCCGGCAACCTCCTCTTGCGTCATCCGACCACTTCCAGCATTGTTAAGGGGATTCTCGTTCTCCCCCAGGGGCCGCTGCTCGTGGTGTCGCACCCTGTTCTCACCAGCTCTTCCCAAGGTCCTGTTCGCGGCTCCCTGATTGTGGGGCGCTTTCTTGACTCCCACGTTATTGATCAATTGGCCGTGACCACCCGGCTATCCCTTGCCCTCAAGCGGATCGGAGATAGCAGCATCCCCTCCGACTTGCAGAGCCTTTCGGACTCTACCGGAGGCAGCCGAATCCTCGTCCGTCCGTTGGACGCCGGCACGATTGCAGGATACGCCCTGCTCAAAGACATCTACGGCAAGCCTGCTCTCGCCCTGCAGGTATCCATTCCGCGGGTAATCTACCGGGAGGCCCGGGCCGGTTTCTTTTATTTGATCGCCGCCTTCCTGTTGTTCAGCTTAGTTCTCCTGCTCTATCTTGAAAAGGCGGTCATCTCCAGAATAACCGCACTCAGTGCCGGCGTGAGCAGGATCGGCACCGCCGGTGACCTTTACGAGCGGGTAACCGTGTCCGGAAATGACGAACTGGGGAGCCTGGCCCGGGAGATTAACCGGATGCTGGAAAGGCTTGACCAATATCACAGAAAGCTCTTGGAGAGCGAGGAACAGTACCGGCAGACCGCAACGGAGCTTCAGGCAATTTTCCAGGCCTTGCCCGATCTCTATTTCCGGTTTGCTTCGGACGGCACCATCCTCGATGTAAAAGCCGGGCGGGTCGCCGACCTGTATCTGCCGCCGGAAAGACTGATCGGCAGAAAAATGCAGGATATTTCTCTTCCGTCCATCGGAAAGCAGTTCCTGCAGGCGATTGAGATGGTGCAGGAGACCCGCTCCCTGGTGGTCATCGAGTACAGCATTCCCTTGAAGAGGGGTGAGCAGTTTTTCGAGGCGCGCTTCCTGCCTCTGCCGGAAAACCAGATCATCGCGGTGGTGAGGAACATCACCGAACGCAAACTGGCCGACGAGCAGTTGAGGTACCTGAGCCTGCACGACCCGCTGACCGGCCTGTACAACCGCACATTCTTCGACGAAGAACTGCGGCGACTCGAAGAGGGGCGCCTCCCCGTGGGTCTGATCCTCTGCGACGTGGACGGCCTGAAGCTTGTCAACGATACCCTGGGGCACAAGGCGGGAGATGTGCTGCTGGTAGCTGCGGCCCGTGTGCTGAAGGAGTCTTTTCGCCAGGGGGATATCGTGGCGAAACTCGGAGGGGACGAGTTTGCGGTGCTTCTCACCGATGTGAGTGAGAACTCCATGGACAATGCCTGCAACAGGATCCGGAAGGCGGTTGCCAGATATAACGCAGGCGCCCCGAGAATCCCGCTGAGCATATCCGTGGGCTGGGCCTTGCGTACCGATAAGTCAAAGACCGGGGTGGAACTCTTTAAAGAAGCGGACACCAATATGTATCGGGAAAAGCTTCAGAACAGTGATAATGCCCGGTCCCTTATCGTCCAGACCCTCATAAAGATCCTCGAGGAACGGGGGATCATTTCCCCTGACCAAACCGAACGCCTGTTACAGCTGCTGGCTGATTTTGCTTCTGCCGCCGGCCTTTCCGAACGCCGGATGGAGCTGTGTCTCCTGGCACAGTTCCATGACATCGGTAACATCGCAGTACCGGAGAGGATTCTGCTCAAACGGGGCCGGCTTACGCCGGAGGAGCAGGCGGAGATGCGGCTGCACTGCGAAATGGGATACCGGATTGCCCAATCCGTGCCCGTTCTCTTTCCCATCGCAGACTTGATCCTCAAGCACCACGAATGGTGGAACGGCCAGGGCTATCCGTTGGGGATTGCGGGGGAGGAAATCCCCCTCGAATGCCGCCTGCTGGCCATCGCCGAAGCCTACCTGGCGATGACCGGCGACCGCCCCTACCGGAAAAGGATGACCCACGAAGAGGCTGTTGCAGAGCTCAAAAGGTGTGCCGGAACCCAGTTCGATCCGGTGCTGGTGGAAAGGTTTATATCCCTATTTCCCACCCTGTAGCTGAGGACGGAGGTTGCTGAAAATCTTCCTGAAGTGCAGGCCGTAGATGGCAAAGGTGACGGCCTCCGGGAAAAAGCGCGGGTAGCGCACCAGCGTCTTCAGCAGAAGCCTCCAGTAGTGCCTCCTCCCCTTTTCGAGCACTCCCAGGTAGAACATCGCCTTGATGAGGGCTTTGACGTAGCAGAACCGGAGCATTCTGATGCTTTTCTTTCTGGCCGGCTTGAATTCTTTGAAGAACTCCAGCACCCGCTCGTAATAACGTGCCGGTTCGTAAATCGTTGTAACGATTCTCCTGTAACCGTCCAGGAGGCTCTGCAGGTTCATTTTCGGAATGAAGTTTATCGTAAGATCCGTATTGTTTCCCGAGAAACTCACACCCGGCAGGAGCCGCTTTTCTTTTTTCAGCCGCTCGAATAGCCTGGTCCCGACGGGAGCATGAAGCAGGCCGACCATGGCCGTAACAATGCCGCTTTGCTGAATAAAAGCGATCTGCCTTTCAAAAATGGAGGGTGTGTCGCTGTCAAAACCAACGATGAAGCCGCCGCTCACCTGGAGCCCGAAATTCTGGATTTTTTTCACGGAGGCGATCAGGTCGCGCTTCACGTTGTTGAACTTGTTGCACTCCCGCAGGCTTTCTTCGCTGGGGGTCTCGATCCCGATGAAAACCGAACTGAATCCCGCCTTTTGCATCAAACTCATCAATTCCTCGTCGTCCGCCAGGTTGATGGAGGCTTCGGTGATAAACCAGAACGGGTACCGCCGCTTCTCCATCCAGTCGATCATGGCGGGCAGCACGCTCTTTTTAAGCCTGGCCTTATTTCCGATGAAGTTGTCGTCGACGATGAACACGGTACCGCGCCATCCCCGGTAATAGAGGGCGTCAAGCTCCTGCAGCATCTGGTCTACACTCTTCAAGCGCGGCCTGTGGCCGAACAGGGTGGTGATGTCGCAGAATTCGCAATCATAAGGGCACCCCCTGGAGAACTGGATGCTCATCGTGGCGTAATCCTTGAAGCTGATCAGATCCCACATGGGAACGGGAGTGCTCTCCAGCGGCGGCAGTTCTCTTGATGTGTAAACCCGTTTGAGGGTGCCCCTTGCCAGGTCCTCCAGGAAGGCGGGGAGTGTAACCTCTCCCTCGTTGAGAACCAGGTGGTCCACCTCCGGAAACTCTTCCGGCTCCATCGTAAAAAGGGGGCCGCCGGCCACGGTTTTGACACCGAGATTCCTGCACCTGGCAAGGACCTCTTTTGCGGACTGCTTTTGAATGGCCATGGCGCTGATCATCACGAGGTCGGCCCATCTGAGATCCTCGTCTCTTAATTTTCTGACGTTAAGGTCGATCAGCCTTTTTTCCCATTCCCGGGGGAGCATGGCTGCCACGGTAAGCAGCCCCAGGGGCGGGTAGGCGGCTTTGACGCCGATGAACTTCAATGCGTGCTTGAAGCTCCAGAAGCTGTCCGGGTACTTCGGGTAAACCAGCAGGACTTTCATTTATTTCATCAACTCCTTTTTATTATTTTACCACGTTTTGCTACTATACTTCATATACCTTCTGATACCTTCTGATTTTATTTTGCACCCAGTTATTATGAAAATTCTTCAGACTGCCATTGAGAGTAAAAAATTATAGCTCAAGGGCCAGTAATTGGGGAAAATTCGCAGGATATGTCGTTTCAAGGTAGTATTAGTAATACCGGCACCGTAATTTTTATGGGCGGGAAGGGCGCTTTCAGCCGATGCCAACCAGCAGGCCGTGGCGGAGCTGAGAAGGTGCGCCGGTACCCGGTTTGACCCCCAGATCGTGGCAAAGTTCCTGGAGTTGCTGGAAAAAGGAGCACCGGCAGATTTAGCTTAAAGCTGTACGTCTTCTTGTGGTATCATTTTGTTACGACGGCTTTTGGAGGTGTACCTGTGAAAAAAAGCAGGACCAGTTCGTTCGGAGTTCCGAAGCGAGAGGGGCATGATTCCAGCCCGTTTTACCAGCGCGCTCTCTACCGGGGCCTGGATGTGGACAAACCTGCAGGAGAGCCGGTTAATCCCCCGGAAGATATCCTCGACGAGATCTACTGCCACACCTCCGAGCAGATGACGGAAATCCCGGATAACTGCGTCGACCTGATGGTGACCTCGCCCCCTTACTGCAGCGGCAAGGATTACGACCAGGACATCACCCTGGAGGAATACCTCGGCCTGCTGGAGCGGGTTTTCCGGGAGGTCTACCGGGTACTCAAACCGGGCGGCAGGGCCGCCATCAATATCGCCAACCTCGGCCGTAAGCCCTATATCCCGCTGCACGCCCACCTTGCCCTGATCTGCGGGATGATCGGCTTTCAGATGCGGGGGGAGATCATCTGGGACAAGGGGACGATGGCGGGTTCCTGCGCCTGGGGATCCTGGCGGTCTCCGGTGAACCCTGTCCTGCGGGACGTCCACGAGTACATCCTGGTTTTCTCCAAGGGTTCCTTTTCCCGTTTGGATCCTCCTGCCGAAAGGCAAACCCTTGGCAGGGACGAATTCCTCACCTATACCCAGAGCATCTGGAGATTCCCCCCGGAGCAGGCAAAAAGCGTGGGACATCCCGCTCCTTTTCCGGTCGAACTTCCCCTTCGCCTGATCAGGCTTTATACCTTTCCCGGGGATCTGGTGCTGGATCCCTTCCTGGGATCCGGGACCACGGCAGTCGCAGCCAGGAAGAGCGGCCGCCGCTTTGTGGGGTACGAGACGGAGCCGGAGTATGTCAGGCTGGCCTTCGAGCGCCTGCGGCTTGAAGGGTGAAGAGAGCCCGGTTGCACCGACAGGAGAAGATTTCTGTAAAATGAGGTGATTCAATGGCCATAGTTGCTGTGCTGGTGGCGCTCGGTTCGGCGATTCTGTCCTTCGTGGTTGCCTGGCAGATCAAACACGTACCGCCGGCAGCAGGTCCTGTGATCTGGTACTACCTGAAGGCCCTTCCCTTACTCTTTGCTGCGAACGCATTTCTTGGTCTGGGCTTTGTCAGGGCACACCAGGTTTTAAAAAACCTGCCCCTCCTTGCTGCCGCCCAGTCCTTTGCTTACTACCTGTTCCTTCTGATCTGTTCGATTGTCATCATCGGGGACAGGGTTCCGGTGGCAAGGGCCTTGGCGGGATTCGCACTGCTGGCCGCGGGTGTGTTTGTGCTGAAAGGTTGAAAGATTTTTTTCGTTGACAGGTTTTCGGAGGCGGGGGTAAAATTATTCTAAAAAAGTAGGATGGAAGGCCTGATTACCGCAAAGGGCAGGATGGTCGGACGGCAGGAGTAGGTAAGTTTTGCACATCAACAACACTCCGGCCAGGGGTGTTTTTATTTTGCGCCGATCGCTCTGCTCCTCACCGTTCGAGTACGGCCTCATTCCTGTAGACCTTACCAAGGAGGAGAGAGAATTGCGGAGGAAGCTTGTAACGTGGGGAATTGTACTGGTCTTTTTTGCGGCGCTGCTGTCAGGCTGCAGCAGTGGAACCAAACAGCAGTCGTTGACCTCAAAGGCTTCGGAGAAGAAGGTCCGAATAGGTATTGTACAGATAGTCGAGCACCCCGCCCTTGACGCCGCGCGGAAGGGTTTTCTTGACACCCTCAAGGCAAAAGGTTACGAGGAAGGCAAGAACCTGGAAATTGACTACGAGAACGCCCAGGGGGACCAGACGATGCTGCAGACCATCGCCAAGAAGCTGGTCTCCAACAACCCGGATATGATCCTGGCGATCGCCACACCCTCCGCCCAGGCGGTGGCGGCGGAGACTACCACTATTCCAATTCTGATCACCGCCGTGACCGACCCGGTGGCGGCAAAGCTTGTCAAGTCCAACGAGAAGCCTGGGACCAACGTCACCGGCACCACCGACATGAACCCGGTCAAGGAGCAGATCGAACTGGTGAAAAAGCTTGTTCCCAAGGCCACCAAAATAGGCGTAATTTACAATGCCGGCGAGGTGAACTCCCAGGTACAGGTGGATAAGGTCAAAGAGGTCGCCGGGAAGAACGGCCTCAGCGTGGTAGAGGCCACGGTGTCCAGCAGCAGTGAAGTGATGCAGGCGGCCCAGTCCCTCGTCGGAAGGGTGCAGGCCATTTACCTTCCTACTGATAATGTTGTGGCATCGTCCGTCCAGTCGGTGGTCAAAGTGGCGGAAAAGAATGCCATCCCGGTAATCGCCGCAGAAAAAGGGTTGGTTGACAACGGTGCCGTGGCCACCATCGGTATCGATTATTACAGGCTCGGCCAGCAGACGGCGGAAATGGCCATCAGGGTCCTGAAGGGTGAAAAGCCTGCGAACATGCCCATTGAGAGCCAGAAGGAATACAAGCTCTCCATCAACAAGGATGCCGCCGCCAGGATGAAGGTCACCATTCCGGAGGATCTGCTGAAACAGGCCGGGCAATAGTTTGAGTCAAATTAGGGTTCGCTCCCGAGCCCGGTTGAGCTTGCTCTGGAGCTTGTCGCCCGGCACTTAACGGAATCATGTATGTTAAGTGTTCATAACTTATATCCTGTGATTTATTACTTTGAACTGATCAAGATTGGCATTAAGTGCCGGGCTCCTTCGTTAAGAGCGAGTAACAACCTCGGCGAGGTCGCTTCGCTCTTTAGATTATGATCTTTTACACCATGATGTATGATGTTCGGGATAGTTATGAATCTCTTGTGCCTTTAGTAAAGAATATAAACTAAATGGGATATTAGCCGCAGATCGGGGTGGAAGCATTGCTTGATGCATTAACCGGGACACTGGAGCAGGGACTCCTATTCGCCTTAATGGTTTTAGGTGTTTATCTTACCTTCCGGATTCTGGACTTCGCGGATCTTACCGTTGACGGGAGTTTCACCCTCGGGGGAGCGATTGCCGCAAGCATCATCTTTGCAGGGGGGAATCCCTGGCTGGCGACTGTTGTGGCCCTGTGCGGCGGCCTCCTGGCCGGGGCCGTCACCGGGATTCTCAACACCACTTTCAGGATTACACCCCTCCTGTCCGGAATCCTTACAATGACCGGCCTCTACTCCATCAACCTGCGTGTCATGGGCCGCGCCAACATATCGCTGCTGCGTGCCGACACGGTGATCACCCGGTTTACTTCCGCCCTCCACCTGGACCCGGCTTACGGGACGGTTGTGCTTGGCTTAATTGTTGTGGGACTGGTCGGTGTGGCTCTTTACCTGTTCCTGAAAACCGAAATCGGCCTGGCCCTCCAGGCCACGGGGGATAACGAGCAGATGATCAGAGCCCTTGGTGTCAACACGGATCGCATGAAACTGCTGGGGCTGGCGCTCTCCAACGGGATGGTTTCCCTTTCAGGGGCGTTGGTTGCCCAGAACCAGCAGTTCGCCGATGCCGGGATGGGTATCGGGATGATCATTGCCGGCCTGGCATCGGTGATCATCGGGGAGGCTCTGATCGGAACGACCACCCTTCGCAGGACGATCATCGCCGTGGTCTGCGGTTCCGTGATCTACAGGGGGGTGCTCGCCCTGGTCCTGCGCCTGGGACTGGCTCCCACCGATTTTAAGCTCTTAACCGCCTTGATCGTTATCGTCGCCCTGGCGTCACCGCAGGTCAAAGCCTGGTGGCAGAAGGGAAAACAGCGCCAGAAAGGGGTAAGCCCGGATGCTTAAGCTCATTGGGGTATCAAAGATCTTTGCGGGGAACACTATCAACGAAAAGCTGGCTTTGAACGACGTCTCTCTGTCCCTTGCAGAGGGGGATTTCGTTACCCTCGTCGGCAGCAACGGCGCCGGGAAGTCCACCCTGTTGAACGTGATCGCCGGCGTGTTTCCCCCCGACGGCGGCCGCATCTTCCTGGATGAGAGGGATATCACCGACCTGCCCGAATACCAGAGGGCGGGAGCGATCGGGCGGGTTTTCCAGAACCCCCTGCAGGGTACTGCCGCCAATATGACGGTGGAGGAGAACCTGGTGATGGCCTGGAAGCGCGGCCAGCGCCGGGGGTTGCGGAAGGCCATTCACTTCAAGGAGCGGGCCTGGTTCCAGGAGGAACTGAAAAAACTGGGGCTTGGCCTGGAGGATCGTTTGACGGCTAAGGTAGGACTTCTCTCCGGAGGTCAGAGGCAGGCCCTCACCCTTCTGATGGCCACCCTTACCCGACCGCAGTTACTGCTTCTCGATGAGCACACGGCTTCCCTCGATCCCCGTACCGCCGAGGTGGTCCTGAACCTCACCTGCCAGATCGTCAACGAACAAAAGCTGACCACCATCATGGTGACCCACAACCTGGAGCAGGCCCTGACGGTGGGGACGCGCACGGTGATGATGCACGAGGGCAAGGTCGTCCTTGACATTCAGGGAGCCGAGCGGAAGCGCATGAGCGTCCTCGACCTGATGAACCTCTTCGAAAAAAACAGCGGCACGAGCTTGAAGAGCGACCGCGTACTGCTTGCCGCGAAATAACGCCGTAGAGGGCTAAAATCTGAAAAAACGCCGCACGCCGGCGTTTTTTTGTGCAGGAAAACTCTCCTGCATCACGAATATGTTTAGAGAGATTCGGTAAATCACAGGGGGAATTAGTGTATGCCCGACGATGATCACCTGATAGAAATGCTCCGGGCCCTTATCCGGGAGGAGTTGGAGCCGGTATGCCGGCAGCTGCGGCAGGCAGTGGAACGCCTCGATGCCCTGGAAGAAGGGCAGAAGGCTATTGAGAACGCCCTGGCCAGGCTGCAGAAGGAACTGTGCGACGTCAAGATCGGGGTTTCCGCCGTCCGCAGGACTACCAGGGAGTGGAACAGAGCCTGAGCGGGGCATGGTAAGATAACTTTGTCTACCAGCGTTATCGCTGTCCCCTCACACACCATAGCTCTGTTTTTGGACCTGCGATCTCTCCCTCCTGACAGACCACTATGCACTGCCGCGAAAAGGTATCTTCACCTGAGGGAAGATTGTAATCTTTCCATTTCGTG
>DULK01000074.1 GCA_012840385.1 Syntrophomonadaceae bacterium | reverse complement strand
CCCCCCGAAAATAAAATATCGTGACAAAAAGGAGTCACGTTATTTTGCCCAGAAAAGAAATATTTAATAAAATATTTTGACCAGAAACCTATGATTTAAGGTTAAGATAATTTGCGGTATAACAATAGGCAGCGGCGTCCCCCCGTAGCTGTTGCATTCATAACCCCGATAACAAGGGGACTGAAAGTTGTGGAAGAAAGCACTGGCTGTAATCCAAAGTTGGGTTGCATTCATAACCCCGATAACAAGGGGACTGAAAGTTTTCAACTGGATGCGTTAGAATTAATCGATGCTTTGATGTTGCATTCATAACCCCGATAACAAGGGGACTGAAAGAAATACTGTCCGGTCTTCGCCTTCTCCCTCATGTGCGTTGCATTCATAACCCCGATAACAAGGGGACTGAAAGCGTAAGAGCGCCGTCCCTTGGCTAACACTCTCTTGGCGTTGCATTCATAACCCCGATAACAAGGGGACTGAAAGAGCAGGACACACAGCAGCACCACCAGGGCGTTTTTTAGGTTGCATTCATAACCCCGATAACAAGGGGACTGAAAGGGCCAAACCGCCGGATGTACGGGTTGTGGAGCGAAAGAAAGTTGCATTCATAACCCCGATAACAAGGGGACTGAAAGTTCAGAGATCGGGTTCTCCAACATGCTCTATGCAACGTTGCATTCATAACCCCGATAACAAGGGGACTGAAAGATAAAGTTTATGCCGCATTACCGGAAACTGTTGCAAAGGTTGCATTCATAACCCCGATAACAAGGGGACTGAAAGATCGTGGCGGGCGGCGCATTATTATTTCGGCCTGCCGTTGCACCAAATAGAGGCTGGAACGGGGGAGAAATCAGGTGCACTCCCTATTTAATTCCCATAAAAAACGAGAAACTTCTCATATGAGGAGCTTCTCATATACGGTTATAAACGATATAATGTTTACGGAGGAGGTAATATGCCCAAAGACACTTTTTATAATTTAAGCAATGAAAAGAAAAAGAGAATATTTGATGCTGCCGTGCAAGAGTTTTCAACCCGGCGTTTCAGTGAAGCCTCCCTCAACCAGATTGTGAAGGCTGCAAAAATACCCTGGGGAAGCTTTTATCAGTATTTTAGTGGCAAAGAAGACATTTTTCAGTATATGTTCGAAGAAATTTTAAAGGAAAAGCGGGAAATTATCCTGAGTGCAGAAGCATTAGACCCGGATGCTGACGTTTTTGAAATATGTGTTCAAACAATCAGAGCTACATTGGAATGGAGCAGGGCCAAACCGGAATATAGCAAGATAGGTATGCTGATGGAGATAGATAACAGCGAATTCATTACCGGGCTTCGTACCGCTTCGTTAAAAAGCTTACGAGAATTGATCGAGCGTGATAAAGAGCGCGGGCTCATAAAGCCGGATGTTGATTCCGATCTGGTTGCGGATATGATTTATACGCTCATTTGGAAGCAGTATTCTTTGACCGGGTTGGACGAAGATAAGTTTTTTAAAAGGATCAACGACGGCATCAAAATAATCAGGGAAGGAATTGCGGTGTCCAAGGATTGATTGAAGATGATTACCCTGTTTGTTTGACCATCAAATAAAGGGGAGTATGTATGAAATCGTATGTGCTTGGTTTTCAGGAGATCGATAAAGATAAGCTTGTGCTGGTTGGGGGCAAAGGCGCCAACCTGGGGGAACTGTCCAGGATTGAGGGGATACGGGTACCGGAGGGCTTTTGTGTTACTACCGAAGCGTATAAAGAGGTTATCGGGAATAACGAGGAGCTTAATTCACTGCTGGATCAGTTGTCCCTTCTAAAAGCGGAAAACAGGGAAGGTATTGGTGAAATCAGCGCCAAAATCCGCCAGGTCATCGAAGGGATAGCCATCCCTCAAGACATTAATGTAGAGATCACCCGCTTTCTCTCCAGGCTTGGAGAAAATAGTGCCTATGCAGTACGATCCAGTGCAACTGCAGAGGATTTACCGACGGCATCCTTTGCAGGCCAGCAGGATACGTATTTGAACATTATCGGAAAGGAAGCAATCCTAAAGCATATCAGCAAGTGCTGGGCATCGCTGTTCACGGAACGTGCCGTAACCTACCGCATCCGAAACGGCTTCGATCACCGCAAGGTTCATCTGTCTGTGGTCATCCAGAAGATGGTTTTCCCACAGGCTTCTGGGATTATGTTTACTGCCGATCCCGTTACATCCAACAGGAAGGTGCTGTCCATCGAGGCCAGCTTCGGACTTGGTGAAGCGCTGGTCTCCGGCTTGGTGAGTCCTGACATCTACAAGGTGCGGGAGGGCAGGATCGTCGTTAAGAATATATCCACCAAGAAACTGGCCATCTATGCTTTAGAAAAAGGCGGCACGCAGGAGCGGGAGATCCAGCCCGCGCGACAGCAGGAGCAGGTACTGACGGATGAGAAGATTTTACAGCTTGAACGCATTGGGAGAAAGATCGAGGCTTATTTCGGCTGCCCTCAGGATATTGAATGGTGCCTTGCTGACGATACCTTTTATATCGTCCAGAGCCGCCCCATCACAACCTTATACCCCGTTCCGGACGTGCGGGATGGTAAAAACCATGTGTATATGTCTTTCGGCCATCAACAGATGATGACCGATGCCATGAAACCATTAGGGTTATCTTTTTTTCAGTTATTGTCCGACGATTTTCCCCTGATTCAAAGCGGAGGAAGGTTGTTCATCGATCTGGCGCACGATTTGGCTTCTCCCATGGGACGAAAGGTGGCGTTCATGGCTCTTAGTAAAATCGATCCTCTCATGTATAACGCTATTAAGAAATTAATAAAGCGAAAAGACTTTATGAGATCACTGGCGCGCGGTAAAAGGGCCTTCAGTATGGGTTCAGGGTATTTCACATGGGCGCTGCCCATACAGTTTATCAAGATATACCGCAGCAATGACGGGAGCCTTGTTCAAACTCTAATGTCCCGAAATGAGGCGTCTATTAGAGATCTGCAGCAAAGGATTGCAAACCTGTCCGGAGACGAACTGTTTGCCTTTATTATAGATGCTTATAAGCAATTAAAAGAGGCCATGTATGATCCACAAAACATGGCAGTGATTTATGTCGGGGTATATGCAGCGAGTTGGATTAATAAGAAGATGGAAAAGTGGGTGGGTGAAAAGAATGCGGCAGATTCGCTTTCCCGATCGGTGGCCAACAACGTTACATCTGAAATGGGGCTGGCGCTGCTGGATGTAGCAGACGTCGTACGGCAGTATCCGGCGGTTATGGAGTATTTTCAATATGCCAATGGCGAGACTTTTTTTGATGACCTGGCCAAGTTAGAAGGCGGTGATGCTGTCAGTCACGCCATACAGGCGTATCTTGAAAAATACGGCATGCGTTGTCCCGGCGAGATCGATATCACCAGGCCACGCTTTAGCGAAAAACCGACCGCTCTCGTTCCCATAATTCTCAGCAACATCAAAAACTTTAAGCCGGGTGCTCATAAGGCCATATTTGAGCAAGGCCAGCTGGAAGCCAGACAGAAGGAACAGGATCTCCTCGACCGCTTGGGACAGCGGGCTGGTGGAAAACAAAAGGCCAAAAAGACAAAAAAAATGATCAGCCGTTTGCGCAATTTTATCGGCTACCGGGAATACCCGAAGTACTTGATGATGAGGTATTACTGGATCTTCAAGCAAGCCCTGCTGAAGGAGGCCGCTCGGCTCGTGCAAAAGGGGGTTATCCGGGAGAAGGAGGATATCTACTATCTATCTTTTGAGGAACTCCGGGAGGTCGTTCGTACAAACCGGCTGGATTACAGCATCATAGAGAAACGCAAAGAGGAATACGCGGTCTATGAAAAGCTGACGCCTCCGCGGATGATGACGTCCGAGGGCGAGGTTTTATCCGGTGAATACGAGAACGGCAATATTCCGAAAGGTGCTTTGGCGGGTATTCCCGCTTCATCCGGAACCGTTGAGGGCCGGGCACGGGTAATTTTAAGAATGGAGGATGCCGAAATAGAGGAAGGCGATATTTTGGTTACCGCTTATACTGACCCCAGTTGGACACCGGTGTTTGTATCCATAAAAGGTTTGGTGACGGAAGTAGGCGGGATGATGACCCATGGTGCTGTTATTGCCAGAGAATACGGCCTGCCAGCAGTTGTAGGCGTGGAAAATGCTACCAGGTTGATTAAAGATGGGCAAAGAATTCGGGTTAATGGAACGGAAGGGTATGTAGAAATCCTGTAATTTCATAAGGTTGCTTTGGCAACTTTAATATTCAGGCGGTTCCGGAACGGTCTTTTTCTTTTCGATTTCTTCGCGGATTGTGGCAACCAGATTTTGCCTGGGAGGATTGGGTAAGCTCTTAATAAATTCTTCAGTGGTCATCAGCTGGATCCCGATGTTTTTCATGTCAAAGAGATTGGCCTCGTGTACCTCTTTAGTTTTTGCTCCTGTAGCATCAGTAAGGACGATTACTTCATAGTCCAGAGAATTGGCATCCCAAACGGTTGCTCTGATACAGTTCGGAGTTTGCACTCCTGTGACAACTACCTGGTCAACCCCCAAGCGTCTCAGCAAGAGATCCAGTTCGGTCTGGAAAAAAGCACTCCAGCGCTGTTTTACCACCAGATATTCACCCTCAACTGGCTTTAAATCGTCAAGAATCTCTGCTGATTCTGTTCCCCGCACCAGGCTGCCCCCAGCTTTGATAAAGCCTCCGTATCTTGTCAGCTCAACATCGCTTCCATCGGCACGGTAATAACGAAAAACGTGAACAACCGGAAGGCCATCTTTACGGCATGCTTCTAAGGCTTCTTTTATTTTCTTGGCAACATCCATTGCCACTGGTACTTCAAAAGGTGCTCCCGGTAAACAAAAGCCTTTTTGCATGTCAATAATTAATAAAGCTGTTTTACCCATATCCTCTCCTCCGTTCCTTAATTTTTCTGTCTGCCAGCATCCTTCAGGCAGTTCTGATTAAGACTTACAATATAAAATAATGAGTTGTCAATAAGCTTTTGCACGAGCCTGGATCATCTGGTAGACTGAAGTTGCAATTCCAGCTCTTCCTTATGAAAAGAGGACTGAGTTAAAGCAGGAATAGCCTTGTCGTGGAGAGAATTAGAAAATGATATGCGACAATGTGGTCAGGGGGTCTACCGAATAATGAAGAAAAACAAAAGCAAGGTTATGATTTTATTTTTATCGGCTATGATTGTAGCAACTCTATTGTTGGTTGGCTGTGGGAAAAAGCAGGGCAACGGGGAAAGCCGGCCGGTCTCGACTTCTTCCGTCGCCATCAAGGATGATTCCGGAGTTGAAGTGACCATTAAAGGTGTTCCCGGGCGCATCGTCTCCTTAACTCCAAGCAATACGGAGATTCTGTTCGCCCTCGGGCTGGGGGATCGCGTGGTGGGGGTTACCACCTACTGCGACTACCCTCCTGAAGCCAAGAAGAAGCCCAAGATCGGCGATCTCCAGGCGAATGTGGAAAAGATAGTCTCCCTCAAGCCGGACCTGGTGGTGGCCAAGTGGACCATGAACAAGGATGCCGTAGCCTCGCTGCGCAAGCTGAACGTTCCCGTACTCTGCGTTGAGCCGGAAAGCATAGAGGGGGTTTACCGGGCGATACGGCTGATAGCGAAAGCAACCGGTACCTCCGAAGCGGGTGAGAAAATCGTTGCCGGTATGAAGGCCCGGCTTGAGCAGGTGAAGCAAAAGGTCTCCGCAATCCCGCCGTCGAAACGGCTCCGGGTGTTTATCGAAGTGGGGGATGATCCCCTTTACACCGCCGGGAGCCGGACCTTTATTGATGAGCTGGTGAACCTGGCCGGGGGTGTCAATATCGCCGCGGACATCAAGGGTTACCAGATGTACAGCATAGAAAGTGTGGTGGAGAAGAACCCGGATGTCATCCTGGCGCCCGACAGCTACTACATCGACGTTGAAAAGATCATCCAGAAGCGCCCCGGCTGGAGCAGCATTAAAGCCGTTCAAAACGGGCGTATCATCAACAAGCTTGACCCCAATCTGATCAACAGGCCGGGTCCCCGCTCGGCGCAGGCCGTAGAGGCCATTGCCAGGGCGCTCTACCCCGAACTCTTCAAGTAGCGGTTGGACTATGGCTGGAAAATATTATATCCGGGGATTGTTCCTAACCGTATTGTTGCTGGGGGCGCTGCTCCTGACGGTTGCCTTTAGCGTCGCCACCGGCAGCGCGGACATTTCCCCGCTGGCCGCATTAAGGGTGATGGCATCGCACATGCCCGGTCTTTCCCATCTGGCGGGGGCTCATCAAAGCCAACAGATCGATATTATTATCATGGAGATCCGCTTCCCCCGGGTGATGCTCGCCTTTTTTGTGGGGGCTGCCCTGGCGGTGGCGGGGGCTGCCCTGCAGGGCCTGCTCCGCAACCCCCTGGCCGAACCTTATACCATCGGCGTTTCCGCCGGCGCTTCGGTAGGAGCGGCGGTCATGATCATCATCTTCCGCCACGGAACCTTCCTGGGTAACGCCGGCCTGCCCCTGGCGGCATTTGTAGGTGCGCTGATTACCGCCCTTGCGGTTTACCGCATTGCCCAGGTGGACGGCTACCTGGCGGTGGAAACTCTGATCCTTTCTGGGGTGATCATGAACTCCTTCATGTCGGCGGTCCTCTCCTACCTGCTTACGGTGGCGGGGCAGAACCTGCAGCAGATCGTCTTCTGGCTGATGGGAAACCTTTCCCTGCGGGGGAGCGAATACTTCATCTATACCATCCCGTTGCTGGTGGTTGGCATTCTGGCCATCTGCCTGTACGGGAGGGACCTCAACATCCTGACCTTTGGGGATGAAACCGCAGGGCAGTTGGGGCTGCCGGTGGAATGGACCAAAGGAATCATTCTCCTGCTCTCGACCCTGATCACCGGGGTGGCAGTGGCCCTCGCCGGGACGGTGGGCTTCGTGGGGCTGATCATCCCCCACCTGGTGCGGCTCGTACTCGGCCCCGACCACCGGGTGCTGGTCCCGGTCTCCGCCATGACCGGAGGAATCTTCCTGATCTGGGCCGACACCCTGGCCCGCACCGTTGTTGCACCGGTGGAGCTGCCGGTGGGGGTCGTTACAGCCTTTTTAGGGGCGCCATTTTTTGTTTACCTGATGCGGACCAGGAAGAAAAACGGTTATTAAAGCTCTGGAGAAGGATGGAGATGGAAATAATCCTCAAGGTGCACGACGTGGAATGCCGGTACGGCGCTCACCAGGTTCTTAAAGGAATGAACCTGGAAATCCCCAGGGGGTGTTTCCTGGGGATCATCGGGCCGAACGCCGCAGGCAAGTCCACCTTGCTGAAAACCCTGGCGGCAACCCTGAAGCCGGTCTGCGGGGTTGTTTACTTCCGCAACGAGGACATTGCCAGGATTCCCAGGCGGGATCTGGCCAGGGAGGTAGCGGTTGTCCCCCAGGAGAGTTCCTTCAGTTTTTCCTTTTCCGCCCATGAAGTGGTGCTCATGGGCCGCCACCCCCACCAGGGCCGTTTTTCGAGGGCGACGCGAAGGGACCTGGCAGTGGTGCGCTCCGCCATGGAGGCCACCAACTGCTGGCACCTGCGGGACCGCAGCGTTTTGGAACTGAGCGGCGGTGAGCGGCAGCGGGTGGTGCTGGCCCGCGCCCTGGCCCAGGAACCCGGCGTGATCCTGCTGGACGAGCCCATGGCCCACCTGGATCTCTCAGCCCAGCTCGAAATACTGGATGTTTTGAAGGAAATGAACCGGAAGCAGGGGTTGACGGTCATCGCCATTTTCCACGACCTGAACCTGGCGGCCCAGTACAGCGACAGGTTGATACTCCTCCATAGCGGGAAGATCTATGCTGCCGGCGCTCCGGAAGATGTATTGACTGCTGAAAGCATCAAGGAAGTATACGGAGCGGAGGTGCTGGTGGTGAAGCATCCCCTTACCGGAAATCCTCAGATTATACCGCTGCCCCGGGTGAATGCCGAACCCGGGAACGGTATCCGGCCGCGGCTGCACCTGATCTGCGGCGGAGGCACCGGGGCGAAGCTGATGGGGCAGTTGAGCAGGTTGGGCTACCCGGTTTCGGCGGGGGTCTTGAATATCAAGGACACCGACTGGGAAGCCGCCCGGGCCCTGGGGATACCTGTGGCGGAGGAAAAACCTTTTTCCTCAATCAGCGAGCAGAGCTATGAGGCCAACCTGAAGCTGGCCATGGAGGCCGACGCCGTCTTTCTCCTGGAAACCCCTTTCGGGCACGGAAACCTCAAGAACCTGCTGGTGCTGGAGCCGTTGCTGGAGGCGGGGAAGAGGTGCTACCTGGTGGACCCGGATCACCTGGCGGAACGGGATTACAGCGGAGCAAAGGTGGAAGCCATTGCTGCCAGGCTCCACAGCAAGGGGCTGATCTACCTTTCCGGCCAGGAGGAGGTTTTAAGGGTGGTTGAGGGCCTGCAGGCCGGCGATGGTATCGGGTGCGGGGCGCGGCTTTCATGAGATCCACCCACCACTCTTATCATCGCAGTACGAGAATGTCACCGCTCCGGCTCAACCACTCCCCTGTTAGCAAAGGGAAAGCTGTTCCCTACCATAGTAATACATGCCTTTTCCAATTTGATGTGGGCTCCGGGATCTTTTAAATCAACGTAAGAGTTTAATTTTAATACCCGGGTGCATTAAAAGAAGAGGACCCCCATAATGAAGGAAAGAAGGGGTTAATGTAGATGTAACTCCCGGCCAGGTCGTGTGCCAGGCGACCTGGCCGGATTTTTCTTAGAAATATTTCTTGCCGTTCATATACCCCTGCAGGTGGTCGAGGGTCTCCCCGAAGCGCTGGAAGTGGACGACCTCCCGCTCCCGGAGGAACTTCAGAGCGTCCTGCAGGTCCACATCGTCGGTAAGGTTGATCAGGTTCTCGTAGGTTGCCCTGGCCTTCTGCTCTGCTGCCATATCCTCGTGGAGATCGGCGATGGGATCGCCCATGGTATTGATGTAGGCGGAGGTCCAGGGGACGCCGTTGGAATCGCTGGGGAAGATCCCCTTATCCCAGATGGCGTAGGTGCTTCCCAGATCCGCCCGCCTGATCTCTTCCGGGGTGGCCCCCTTCGTCAGCTTGTAGACCATTGTGGCGATCATTTCCCAGTGGGCGAGTTCTTCGGTGCCGATGTCGGTAAGCACACCCTTTGCCCGCCCCGTTGGCATGCTGTAGCGCTGGGAGAGGTAGCGTATTGCGGCGGATAGCTCCCCGTTCGGCCCGCCGAACTTCTTATTTTTCATACCTAGGGTGAATCGAAACGATGTATTGGGACAGTAGATATGCTCTACAGAGCACCGGTAAGCCGGTGCTTTTCTATTGTCTTGTTTAGCAATTAATGTAGCAATATCGGTAAGACAAAATATTACTTCCGATGCGGGGGTGGAACCAAAGGCCGGGGAAGTAGGATCCCGGCCTGTTCTGCACCGCCATTAACAATCTCCTACTTGAAGCCAATTGCCGTGGGTCGATGAATCGGCTTAAGAACCCGGTCAGTAGGGCTACGGCCTGACCAAGCTGACCCCGAAATACTGGCCGGAGTGGGCGCGGCGGGCGGCCTGTGACCCGGGAAGCCTCCGGCCTCGTGCCGGAGGAGGTTCACTCGTGGGAGGAGGTCAATCGGCAGATTCACTTTCCCGGCCTCGGGTGTTAAAATGAAGCTGAATGCGGTATTCACCGGAGCCACAGCGTGCAAGCTGTGCTGCGAGAAAGGAACGTGGGAAATGATTGAAACCACCATCAACTCTCAAACGATTAACTGTTTGAAAGAAGAAGAACTGGCTCGGATGCTGAAAAATACAGAGTTTGACGAAAAGTACGCTGTTCAGATATTCAATTTCTTCACTGATGTCCCTCTTCAGGATATTGCGAAGTTCGCGATGCGGCACCGGATTCCAGATGAAACGCTTCTGAGGTACTACGAAACTATCGTCAAAGAGCTCTACCCAAACCCTGAGTTGGAGGAAATGCTGGGAGATGTGGGAGGTTCTGTTTAAGAAAGCGCTTCGTATCCTTGATATTTCGGGTATTCCGGAGAGCGAATGGGCATTTGGCGGCGGTTCTGCTCTCGCTCTTTACCTCCAGCACAGAGAAAGTAAGGATGTTGATATTTTCCTGACTGATGCCCAGTATCTCACGCTTCTCACGCCGCGCCTGAACAGGATGGTGTCGCGCATGACAAGCGATTACGCTGAAGGCTCCAGCTTTCTTAAGCTGAGGTTTCCCGAAGGAGAGATTGACTTTATCATTGCTCCCCATTTGACACAGGGCTGCTGCGAGATCAAAGAGATTGCCGGAAGAAGCGTTCAGGTCGAAACTCCCGAAGAGATTGTTTTAAAGAAGCTGTTCTACAGAGCAGAGACCCTGAAAATAAGGGATGTCGTGGATACTGCAGCAGTGTTCGAGAAAAGGAGGGGCCAGTTGCTGGAGAATGCGTCCCTGCTTGCATCTAGAATTGAGTCTCTTAAGCGCAGGTGGGAGAAGCTGAAGAAAAGTTATTGCCGGGAAGCTTCCGGGCTGAGAATTCTGGACCCCAGGCTGGCGGAAAAGGCGCCTACTTTTTTCGATTCTTTTCTGCAGGAAGCCGAAAAGCTTTCCGACAGCACAGCGGTGAAGAAAGACCGAACTTCCGTACAGAGAAAATTAAGGCCAAAGATTTAGAGAGGGTGAGCGCTGTGCCTGAAGACGCAACAAAGGAAACCGCAGCTACAAACGAACCGCCCAGCGGGGGTCGGTGGAGATTGTGCCTGGCGTCCCAGGAATTTTTCTTCCTGCTTCAGCGCATAGACAGGCTGGAAGAGAAGCTGAGCGGGGAGATCAAGACCCTGAATGGGAAGATCAACGCTCTAAACGAAAAAATAAACAACAAATTCAATAACCTGACATTATGGACGATAGGAATCCTGGTTACGGGTACGGAACGCTGAACGGGAAGGTCGATAATTTAAGCGCGGGAGACCGCGCTTTTTTTGTTGAAGGCAATATATGGTATACTTAATGTATACTTAATACGGAAATGTAAGGTGGGAATATGGATATATACAGATTGCTTGACTTATATAAAGCCGCCATAGACAAATGCAGACCTTTTGAAGGCGAGATGCTGGAGCAAATTAAAAAATCCTCACGATGCATCAAATGTTTTACGAGAGCATCGAAAAGGAATACGCCGGGAGATACCGTGACATGGATGTGTTTATCACCGGTTCGAAGTACCCCGTGACAGAACCGAACCGTATAAAAGAAGAAATGAATGCCCTGTTTCATTGGATTGAAACCGAGAGAGAGCAGATCCATCCGGTAAGGTTCGCGGCACAACTCCACAAAAGGTTTGTTTTCATCCATCCGTTCAAAGGAAACCAGACGTGAAGTCTGATTCCACGCGCCCGACCGGCTATATCATCACATATCTTCAACCTATCACCAATCATTGCTGTTTGTTTACTAGTGAGAAACTGAGAAAGAAGCAGTATGAGAAAGATAAAATCAATATATTGAGGGAGGATAGATTTATGAATATCTCTGTCTTAATCAAACGATATCCGGTGCTGACCTACTACACCTTAGCGTTCACTATCTCATGGGGCGGCGACCTGATCGTGTTCGGTCCTAGTGGAATCCCAGGCACAACGAATCAAATTAAGATATTGTTCCCAATCGCACTTATGATACTGCTTGCCGGCCCCATTTTGGCAGGCATTGTATCGACCGGTCTTGTTCATGGGAAAACTGGTTTTCGGGAGTTATTAACTAAATTAAGCAAGTGGAGGGTGGGCGCTCACTGGTTTGCGGTGGCTCTTTTATTCACCCCATTACTTGTTACGGTTATACTCCTTGTGCTTTCAATATTCTCGCCTGAATTTCTCCCCGACATATTTACAACGGATGACAAGGCTTCCTTATTGTTAACTGGTATAATGGTGGGGCTCATGGGCGGTTTCCTCGAGGAGATAGGCTGGACTGGATTTGCTATACCGGAACTGAGACGACGTTGCGGTGTCTTTGCTACCGGGCTCATCGTAGGCTTGCTATGGGGGGTGTGGCACTTTCTTGTGACCTTCTGGGCAAGTGGCGATTCCTCCGGTGCGCTCTCTCTGCCACTCTTACTGCCTCCTCTTTTTTTCTATTTAGCAGTGTTGCCAGTATTCAGAGTTTTTATGGTGTGGGTTTATGATCATACTAACAGCTTGCTCATAGCAATGTTTATGCATGCGAGTCTTATAGCAAGCACACTCTACGTACTTAAACCTCAAGCAACAGATGAGGCCCTTATTATATATTACCTCATATTATCAGCCGTATTAGGAATCTTCGTTGCAATAGTCACCGTTGGCAAAGCTAGGAAGCTTTCGCCACAACCGATCGGTTTAAAAGATGAAGGAACGAAATAGAACCTTTCCAGATGGCGCGCAATGTTGCATACCTCCCTCCACCTTACCATTTTAAGTTATGGGACTACATAACTGGATCGCGGGTCCGGCTGGTCTCGTTGCATTCCTTACTCTGTATCTCGTGCGCATACCCAGTGAGGAGAAAATGATGCTCGACCATTTCGGGGAAGAGTATCGCGCCTACTGCGCCCGTACCGGACGCATTTTGCCCCGACTTCGACGTGACAGCCATTTAAATGTCAGACACGAGTAGGGGGTGCCCCGGCGGAACCACCGATGGGTCCCATGTTTAACAAGCGCTTCCAGCGGATGGTGGACAATATAAGGGTGAAGTAAGACGCCCAGCCGGCTGAAACGGCGCGGAAAACCGCGCCTTTATTATTTTAAAAAAGCCAAACTTGATCTTTTTCTGTTTGGAACAAACTCTTAATTTAATTTATATACTATCCAGCAGGGAGGGGGGACGATTATGGAGCAGGAGAACGCAGCAGAAAAATTGCATAACAAATTTGTCGTACCGGAAAAGCTTTACGAACGGTTGGTCAAGATGCTCGTTATGTCTGCTTTAAAAGAAGATAAAAAGAAGACCCGGGAAAGGAGAAGCAGAGGAGGGTAGAGATTGGCAGATATTACACCCTCTCATGTCAATGGCCGCCGACTTGAAACACTCAACGATCCCAAAGGGACTATAAATCTGAAAAACGTCGACATCGGCGGCTATATTAGAATCTCTACCAGCAAGGACGCCCAACTCTCAAGCATCGATTACCAGAAAAAATTGCTGGCCGAGTGGGCAGAATATAACGGCTACAGCTTGGTCAGGTTCTACATCGACATTAAGTCCGGTGCATACACATATCTGCGTAACGAGCTTCAGGAGATGTTTGAGGATCTCAAACAGGGAAAAATTAAAGGACTCATCTCTAAAGAAATAGCCCGGACAAGTAGAGATGTTATAGATACGTTGAATTTGAAGCGGCAGATCGAATGTTATGGCGGCTTTCTGGTATCGATTAAGGAAAACTATGACAGCCGGACAGATCCCGATGAATTTCTTTTGACCATACATGCCGGATTAGCCCAGAAAGAGAGAAAAACTACTGCGAGCAGGGTCAAGCTGACTCAGATAATTAAGGCTAAAGAAGGAAAAACCAACGTGGCTCATCCGGCCTATGGGTATATGTTAAGCGAGGACAAGCAGCATCTTGTGGTCAATCCGGAAACGGCCCCAATACTCCGGTTTATAATAGAAAAGTATCTTGAAGGCTGGGGGCAACTGAAAATTGCGAAATATTTAAACTCGAAAGGCATACCGAGCAGCCACGGTAAGAAGTGGGGCACCAACGCCATAAAAACCATAATCACTAATCCTGTTTATCTGGGTGTGACGATCTATAACGTTACAACTGCTGTGAGGGACACCGGGGGCAAGCGCAAATTGATGATCAGGCCAAGAGACGAGTGGATCATCAGGGAAGGAACCCACGAACCGCTTGTTACCGAAGAGGAATACGAAAGGATACAGAAGATTGTGAGAGAACGAAAAGAAAAAGATGTCAAAGAATGGTCTTGCAGCAGAAAATACCTCGGTTCTGGAATTTTATACTGCTCGGAATGCGGTGGCAGAATTTACGGATCGAGAATGACAAAGAAGGTCAAAGGCAAAAAAGTGCCGGGAAACTACTACTATCGTTATGTTTGCCAGAACAGAAACGGTCAGTGCAGCTCCATGAAACTCTGGCATATGGATAAAGTAGACCATATAGTCCTGGAATTATTCAAGAGCATTTTTTCGGATAGAAAAAAGTTGATTGAAACAATTAAGAGCCAGGTTGCCACAATCAGCGATATGGATGAAATAAACGCTACCGAGCGGGAAGAGATTAAGGAAAAACTTGCACAGGTGGAGAAAGCGCTCAAAAAACAGCAGATCGCTTACGAAGAAGACGTGCTGGACTTGGAAGAGTACAGGCAGAGAGTGGCGGAACTTCGTCAGGAGAAACATCATTACATACAGAAGCTCCAAAAGCTCAACGACGATTTAAGCAAAACGGACCGGATTATGCAGAAGGTTGAAACGATTTATCGAACAATAGCCGACAAGCTGGATTATATTCATAACCTGCCGATAGAAGAGAAGGTTCAATACATTGAGAGCACTTTTGAAAAGATATATCTCACCAAAGACTATCAAATAACAGATATTGTCTTTCGTTTATAGAATGTAAAACATGAAGTTCTGCCCGCCGAACTTCTTATTTTTCATACCTAGGGTGAATCGAAACGATGTATTGGGACAGAGAGAGAACACAGACTTGAAGTTCCATTGCTTTTTGACTTTAGAGAAAATCAATCCAATCCAATATAAGGAAATAACTTATAAACGCAAATTATAAGATATAGCCTTATATATCGCTAATGTAAGTTATCAGCTTATGGGCTAAACACATAAGTCCGGCCGCCGGGCGGTATGAGTTCCCGGGATAGCCCGGTGAGGTTACGTAAGACCCTGATCTTTCAGTGGGGCGGGAGCCTATGATCTGTGAAGCCTCTATTGTACAGGAAGAGGTTCACCGTTCCTCTGCGTGAATGGGCAACCACACTTTAAATGTCGTTCCCCGGCCCACCTGGCTCTCAACTTTTATCTTGCCACCATGTGAACGTACCACCCACTCACAGATGGAAAGTCCCAGGCCGAAACCTCCTTCAGCGCGGGAACGCGACTTGTCAACTCGATAGAAGCGCTCGAAAATGTGATTCAAATGCTCGGGAGGTATCCCTACTCCTGTATCACTAACCCAGAGGAGTGCCCATTTATTCTTTATTTTCAATCCGACATCGATTCTCCCTTTCCTGGTAAACTTGATAGCATTTTCAACAAGATTGGCCAGAAGTTGTGTTAACCAGGTCTGGTCACCCCAGATCGAAACGGCATCTTTAACATGTGCCGTTAGCGTTATCCCCTTGGCTGCGGCTGTTGCCTGAAATTCTTCAGTGACCCCCTCAACCAGGTCGGCCAGATTTACCGGTTCCAGTACCAACTGTTCCCGGCCGCTATCCCCGCGTGCCAGAATCAATAGCTTGGCGACGAGATCTCCCATCCATTCGGTTTGTTTACAGATGATCCTCAGGGTTTGCCGATACTCTTCCGGGGTATGCTCCTTGTTAAGAGCTGTCTCAGCCTGGCTGCGGATAACGGTCAGGGGGGTCCGGAGCTCGTGCGAGGCGTCGGCGGTAAACTGTTGCTGGCGTTGAAATGCCCGGTTCAGACGGTCCAACATGTCATCCAAGGTGGTCACTAGACGCCCGATTTCGTCGTTGCTATGGGGAAGACCAAGACGCTGGCTTAAGTCGGTTGCGCTGATGTGCCTGGCTTTTGCGACAATCTGGTCGATAGGATTTAAAGCACGCCTGGCTAAAAAAATTCCACCTCCTGCTGCAACAACCAGCGACAGGGGGAGGGTTATGAGAAGTAATACCAACAAACGCTTCAGCGGCCGCTCGATTTCTTCCCGAGAACGGACAATCTCAAGCCTGGCATGGGATTCGCCCCTTTTCGCAACCAGCAATACCCGCCATTCGTTGTTTTGCGCCTTGACGGTTTCAGGTTGATTTACTACAAAGTTTTTAACCGGTAAATCTGCAGCTAATGCAGCCGGCATATTCGTATCCACGATTTTGCCCGTGGCATCAAAGAGACTGAAATAGGTTCCCGGTAAAATAGGCAGGTCAGGTTCCACGCGAAGATTGCCGTTTTCAGCTTCTACACTGCTCAGTATCTGTTCTCCCTGGAAGAACAATAGCGTATCCAGTTCGTGCCGCAGGCTGAGGGAAAAGTTACAATAAATGAAGGTACTGAAGACAGCCAGCGTAAATGCCATAAGTACAACATACCAGACCGTCAACTGCCAGCGAAGGGATATATTCTTAGAGCATGTCGTTAATTTGTGCCACAAACCCAGGCCACCTGCCGTTTCTTTTCAATATTACTGCTTGGCCGGGCTACGTAAACAATATCCGCTTCCACGTATGGTGCAGATCAGCTTGGGTTCGAAATCATCATCGACTTTGCGCCTAAGGTAACGGATATAGACGTCTACTATATTTGACATGATATTCAGGTCATCATTCCAGACGTGTTCAGCTATCTGGGTGCGGCTTAAAACTCTGTTTTGATTGCGAATCAGGTATTCCAGCAAAGCGTATTCCTTGCTGGTCAAACTGATTTCCCTGTCGCCGCGGTATACCCGGTGGGTGAGGGTATCCATGACCAAATCCTCGACCTGCAGGATGTTGCTCTTTTCCTGACCCTCCCGGCGCAGTAGCGCCCTGACGCGGGCAAGCAGTTCAGCCAGAGCAAAGGGTTTTGTAAGATAATCATCGGCGCCGGCATCCAGCCCTTTAACCTTATCGGTTAATGTGTCACGGGCGGTGAGCACCAGAACCGCCGTCTTAATGCGCCGATCTCTGAGTCGGCGGATAATTTCCATCCCATCCAGGCGAGGCAGCATTAAGTCGAGGATTATCAAGTCATACATGTCTGATTCGGCAAGTATCAGCCCCTCTTCACCGTTATCTGCAATATCGGTTACATATCCCTCTTCACTGAGACAACGGGCCAGGGTTTGGGCAAGATCAATTTCGTCTTCGACGATAAGAATCCTCAAGGTTGGTTACCTCTCATCATTGCTTTCTTTTGAATCTATAATATCAAGCTCCTCCCCGTTCTGGAGGATTTAATGTGAAAAATCACAACAATAGAGTTAACCGAATCATCCTTCCGCTCAATGCTATACGTCCAAAAACTCTGCTTGAAAAAGTCTATTAAAATACGCCAAAAATACCCAAGGTTACATCAACCTGCATCCTGCTGTTACCTTAAAAAGTAAACTGCAATAACAAGTGCTCCCACGATAAAGCGGTATACGGCGAATACTCCAAAACTTTTGCGTTTCAAGTAATCTAACAAAAATTTAATGCTAAGGGCTCCTACTATAGCAGAGGTCAAGACGGCCACGAGGAACGGAATCTTATCAACAGGAACACCTACAATCCCCTTTGCATGGTATAGCCCATCCGCTAAGATTATGGGAGCCGACATTAAAAATGTAAATCTGGCAATACTTTCACGTGTTATTCCTAACATGCGTCCTGTTGACATTGTTACTCCCGAACGTGATACCCCTGGAATTATGGCAAAGGCTTGGGAAATTCCTATCACAATGCTTCTAGAAAGGCCTATGTATTCTATCTCGATCTCGTTATTTCCCATTTTATCCGCCAGATACAAAACTATACCCATGGCAATAAGCATAACTCCAATCAAAGCTGGGTTTCTAAAGTTCTCCATATACTTGTCCAGCATTACACCGGCTATTCCTCCAGGTATTGTTGCCAAAACAATAAACCAGAATAATTTGCCATCAGTCGACCTGGGCCTAGAAAATCCAGCACTTATCAGCCGCATCCAGTCTTTCAAAAAGAATAATATAACAGCTGAGGCTGTTCCCAAATGCAGAGCCACATCGAAAACCACACCTGGATCCTTCCAGCCTAATAGCCATGGAACCAATACTATGTGTGCAGTACTCGATATTGGAAGGAACTCCCCGATTCCTTGAACAACCCCGTATACTATTGCTTGAATTATACTCATGTCTTATCTCCTTTTCTTATTCATCATGCTTTCTATTGGATAAGCTAATAATCGCTCAGGTTGGTGTGGCTAACTGCAACGGCATCGACCCAACACCCAAGCGGCTTCTAAATTAGGCTAGCCGCAGCTTGCCATCATAACTGACAGTTATCGAAGCCACCGGATAGGGGTAGTTGAAGGTTTTATATTGCGTAAAATCCCCATTGATAGTGCCTATCAGAATGGTTCAGATGTTCTTTCTTGATTAACTTAATATCATCCCTTTTAAGAACCTCGTTTCCAGCTGACTTGCCGATAAAATAATTGACCGTATCCCCGACCACTGCCGCAGTGGCAAAGATTGCAAACAATATTGCTATATTAAGCGAGCCCAGCGAAGAGAGCGCTCCTGCGGTAAATAAAAGAGAATCCCCTGGGAGAAAAGGAGTAACAACCAGTCCTGTTTCGCAAAATAGTATCGTGAAAAGAATCAAGTAGGTTATCAATCCGTAATTTTGTATAACCAGGTTCAGATATTTATCCAAATGAAGGATGAAATTAATTATACTCATTTACCTTGTCCCCTCCAAAAAAGCACAATCGAACATTATCTTTAGAAATATTTAAGCAGCAAGATACAAATGAATATGTCAGGACGGGGAGGAAGCTGTTTCATTATAAGCTCCTTAACTCATCCAGAGCGTGTCTGCAGGTCAAACGCTTTGACACTTCAATGACCACGACCGTGGCCGCAACTGCCGTTAAGCCCAGCATGAATAAGTAACCCCAGGGTATGGCCAGCACCTCCGGAGGGGGATCGAACACTCCGGTTAACAGCTTTACCAGCATCTGAGCAATTCCAAATCCGAGTATTGTTCCGATCAGCCCGCCTCCAAACAGGATTAACAAACCCTCGCTCCAGATAAAGGCCCCGAGTTGATAGCTTTTGGCCCCCAGGGCCGCCAGAATGGCAAAAGTGCGCCTCCGGTCAGCCAGTCCCAGGGCAAGAATCAGACCGGTGGAACCGGCTACCATCAGAACTGCGAAGACCAATTCAATAGCTGTTAGCCCGCTTAAATCCACCGCTGACAGGCTGGAACCGACGAGTTTCTGAGTTGATTGTAGATCTGTAACCTTAACTCCTGCCATGTTATCTACAACCTTGCGGACAATGGCGGCTACCCTGGATGAGTCCCCTGCGGTTTTGATCAGGACGATCTCCCGGGCATCAGTACCGGTCACCCTGGCGATATAACTGGCATTGGCGACCAGAAACGAATCCTTGGGAGCAGTGGGAAACTCGCGAACTACGCCGATAAATCTGAAAGGAATGATGTGATACTGGTGGTTCCTGGCGTCCTGTAAACGCAAATTCAACCTGTCGCCGGGCACCAACTGAAAGTCCCTTACAGTTTCCTCGGAAACCAGAACCCCGTCCGGTTGTTTACTTAAAGCCCCAAGCGCTTCTCTGGCATTGCCGTTAGCGAAGTAAGCATCTGACAGGCTGGTGGCCTCGCCAATCCTGACGGGATCGATGCCGTACAGATCCTGCAGATCATTACCGACATAGGCGTAGCGGTGCTGCATAGCCTGAACATTAAGTACCCCTGGTATAGCCTTAAGCTCTGTCAGTTTGCTGTTGGGCGTGGAAAACTGGGGGCCGGCGATGGTAACGTCAGCACCATTGGTCAACTGGGCATCTACATGGGATTGAGCTTGATAGGTGGCATTAAAAACTGCGGTAGAAACCGCAAATGAGATGGCCAAAACTACCAACAGCACGCCCCGGGCCACCGTCTTCTTTTGCCTGGATAACGAGGCGGCAACCGCTTCTGACAACTTTCCGGCAATAGGAGACAGCATTTTACCAAGCACTAAACGGCCTCGATCGAGCAAGAAAATTGAGATGCGCCTGCACAGCAGGACACCGCCGATCCATAGACACAAAGGTGCCAGAAAGGCTTCGTAGTGTACAGAGGTATCGACCACTCCTTCCGGTGTCAGCACCAGCTGATAGCCGGTGCTGGCAGTACGCCAGAAAACCGCTGCAGCAATCAATAATAGGATTACATCGAGATAGATCCTTTCACTCAGAGATTTTCCGTTGCGATTCACAGTCGTTCGCATTGACATGACGGTATTATTGCGAGCCTGCACCCATGCGGGGTAAATAACAGCCACAATAGCCAATACCAGCCCCACTATAGATGGTCCGGCTACCCGGACCAGGCTATCCATCCCGGTTAAAAAGAAACCGGGTGCAATGAGCTGGTGGGAGAGCGAGGCCAGCAGCAGGCCCAGCAACACTCCACCGATGCCGGAGATCATGGCTTCGGTAGATTCCAGACCCAGGATCTGCTGTAAGGAAGCACCCCGGATCCTTAGTAATGCCTGTTCCTGCCGGCGTTTTCTGCCGCCGGAGGCTGCAACCTGCAGCGTGAGCAAGATTGCCATGATTGCCCCGGGTAGCCCCAGGAATAAGAAAAGCACTTTGGCGTACAAGGCATCCTCCCGTACCCCTCCCAAACGGGCGGCAAGATTATTTCCTACTGAGCCGCTGCCCGCTATACGTGCTTCAAAGTTGTTGGCCAGTTGCTGGACTTCTCTATAGGCTACCACCGGGTCTGAAGAAAAGTCGTGTTTCAGCCTCACGTGTAATTGCATACGAACCGAGTCCGGTCGAACTGCGGCCTGTGGATCGAAGATCTGATGCCACTGGGTTGACGGGATTAATAGTACATTATCCGGCGGTGCCTGGGGTGCGGAGCTGGGAGGAACACCCACTGCCTGGAAAAGGGAATCGGCATAGGGGAGATCGACAACTCCATCAATTTTCAACATCACCGGTGGCAAGCCAACCCGGCGGATCGTAACAGTATCACCGACTGTGGCATGCAGGTTGGCCGCAGTCTGTTGTGCTATCAGAACCCCCTCTTTGGAACCGAGCAGCAGCCGGACTTCACCTGGAAAAACTCTTTGATACCGGTCGCTGATACCTAGTACCTTGCCGGGCCCGGTTACCTGTGTGCTTGCTCCGGTGGTTGCCGATAAACCGGCGACTTCCGCGTAACCGACCTGCTCCAGCGCCTTATAGGATGTGGTTTTTGCCAACGCATTTTCCACGATCTTTTCGTCTGTGCCAGGTACAAGCTGGACTTGCCAGTCCACGGGTATTTCTTTTATAGCCTGTCTGGTCATCGATGCGGCGCTGGAGAAGATGAATGATCCCAGCGAGGCCAACAAGGCCACGGTCAGGCCCACCCCCAGAATGGAGCCTGCCAGGCGACCTTTCTTGTGGGTCAGGACCCCTTTTAGCCATGAAAAATATAACATAGATTATACCTCCAGTATCCCGTGTTTCATAGACCAGATCTCCTGCATACGCCGGGCAACGACTTGATCGTGGGTTGATATAACCAGTGCCGTGGCTGTGCCTTCAATCATATCCAGCAAGATGTTAAAAAAGTGCCAGGCTGTGGGATGATCTAGCTGCCCGGTGGGTTCATCAGCCAGGATCAGGGCAGGACGGGTGATAAGAGCTCTTGCCACCGCTATCCTCTGGCATTGTCCGCCGGAAAGCTCATCAGGCAACTTGTCAGACAGGTTAATAAGATCCATTCGAAGCAGTATTTCCAGGGCGGCCCGGCGTGCCTCTTCAGGAGGTGTACCTGTCAGCAACAGGGGCAATTCGACGTTTTCCAGAACTGTTAAAGGAGCGAGCAGACTCGGGGATTGAAAGACATAGCCGATTTTGCCGGGAAGCAGTGTCTCCCGTAATCCCAGGGCAGGCCAGGATATCTCCCCGCAGGTCGGTGTATCCAGTCCGGCCAGGAGATGCAACAAAGTCGATTTACCGCTGCCTGACGGTCCCACGATCGCTATGCGGGCACCGGGTGATATGGTACAGGTTGCGTCAACCAGTGCTTTCACGCTGCTGGAACCCCGGTTATAAAGTTTGCTCAGGTGCGCGGTAACCACCAGCGGTTCACTCATCTTCTATCACCCTCCCGTCGAGCAACCTGACCAACCGGTTAGCACAACTGGCCAGGATCTCGCTGTGGGTAGCAAGAATAGCTGCCCCGCCATTATCTCTAAAGTTCTTTAAAAGATTGATGATCATTTGCTCCGTTTCGGCATCTACTTCACCTGTGGGTTCGTCGGCCAGCAATAGCTTCGGTTCGTTGGCCAGGGCTACTGCCAGCGCTACCCGTGCCGCCTCTCCTCCTGAAAGCTGGACAGGCCTGGCCGCCCGGTATGCACGCAATCCAACCAAGTCAAGCAATTCCGATAGGCGCTGCTCGTCACACCGTTTGGCCAGTTGCATCTGCAAACGGATGTTTTCGGCCACGGTCAGGTGGTCGAAAAGGTTGCCTGATTGCATCATGATCCCGATGTTTTTAGCGCGCGCAGCAGCCCGTTCAGTTTCAGGCCGCCTGGTAAGACGTTCACCCAGCAATTTGACAAAGCCGCCGTCGGGTTCATCAAGGCCGGCCAAGCAGGCCAATAAGGTCGACTTGCCACTTCCTGAGGGCCCCATCACTGCCACAATCTCTCCCTCATCAACGTGAATGCTGACTCCGCGCAGGGCGAGGGTCTCTTCCTCACCAGTATGGTAAAAACGATAAAGATCAATAGCTTCCAGAATCCGCATGTTATAACCACCTGAAACTATTTGAAATCAGTTTCCACTGGTCGACGTTATCCGCTCCTAACGGTGCCCAGAGCCTTAGAGCCGCAATTTTTCCATTTTTATAGAACAAAAATTCTTCGTTATCCAGCCGGACTTGCTTGCCGGTAACCTGTTCCGGTTCCGAGTTTGAATTGAATTTGATCAGCACTGCCGAACCACCATTGAGAGTTACCTCACTGATCGATTTGATCTCCACTGCCCTTCCGGTTTTCTGCAAAGTTGCCGCCTGATCAACCTTGACGCTTTCCGGGCTGGGCGCTTTAGCGGACTGGCTGATCTTCACCTCAATACCATCGAATTTATCGGTAAAACTGGCATCACTGCCTCTGATTTTGCGGGCCCAGCCTTCCGGGACTTTTAATTCATAGCCACCCTGATTAGAAATGTATTTCACGAAAACCTGCGAATCTGGAATATCACCTACAGGATTTTTCTCTGGTGCCAACGGCTGTTCTTTGTTTGCTGCCGTGGACTGCTGGATAGGCGCTGACTGATCATTGCTATGTTTTGTCTGTACAGATTTGTGAGATGATCCGCAGCCTGCCGTTACGGCAACCAGAGTTAAAACCAATACCGTAAAGATAAGTCTTTTTTTCAACATTTCTACCAACTCCTTAAAAATATTTATTGATACCGGTTTGCATTATTGCCGGAGAATCACCCCTTTGAACACCGGCTGATTCTTCCAGAGGAAAGGTATATTGGTGAGAAGTCACGTCTAATATATGTCATAAAAATTAAAGGAACATTAAAAAATAGAGTCCCATTTAAAAATCCCAATTTCCCATGATGCATGTCTGGTTCTAAGAACCCACAAATACAATCTTCAAGGCGTTTCCCAATTTCAAAAAAAGAAGGTCCTGGAGGCCCGTCCCGGCAGGAACGAGGGCACCATCCGGGCATACGTCGAAGGTCCGGAGGGGAAAGTCGCCCTCTACGCCAAGAACGGAGCGGGCAAGGCGCTGGCCGCCGCCGTCGGCGGAACCGTGGAAGCGAAGTACCGCCGCCTCGATAAAGGCCTCTTCGCCGTCCAGGTGCGCCCGGTGGTTTGACCGGGCCGCCATCCGGCGGTAAAATGGAGGCGAGAAGCGATGCCAGTCATATGTGATTTTGGGGGTCTCAAAGTTTATATGTACTAACGAGACCACCAGCCACCACACTTCCACGTGCGCGGGCGTGGGGCGCATGCTATCGTTTCTCTGCCGGACGGTGTGCTCTTAGGAGGAAAGCTGCCGCCGGGACTAGCTCCCCGGATCGCGGCGTGGGCGCAGGAAAACGCGGATGCGCTAATGGAAAACTGGCGGCGGGCGTGCTGTAAGGAACCCTTGTTGAAGGTTCCCGCCCCGAAGTGAGGTGTCTGAAATGCAGTTTAGCGAAGGCGTTGAAAGCATTCTCCACGAGGTTCGAAGCGTGTATCCGGTTGCTCCTTATTACTTGATACTGGAATTCGAGACTGGGGAGTACCGGGCGGTCAATCTCCGGCCCTTCCTGGAGGGGCCGATGTTCGAACCGTTGAAGGATCCCGCTTTTTTCCGGCAGGTGAAAGCCGACCCGGAGGCGGGCACCGTGGTCTGGCCCAACGGGGCCGACATATGCCCGGACGTGTTGTACGCCAAGAGCGTTCCGTTAAAGCTGCCGGAGGAGTTGGGAGCTTAAAACCAAAAACGAAGCGAGTTTCAGAGGTGGCCTGATCTCAGGCTGCCTTTGTAATTTTCAGGGCCGACCGGCCCGCAAACCAGCATTAACCCGCCTGCTTGCCATGTTTGAGTCCGGGGATCTCCCCGCCGCCGTGGCCAGGACGCTGATCACCCCTGCACCGGATACTGAAAGCCGTCCGACCACTGGAGCCTTGGCAACCGGCTGCTTATGCAGCCGGGACGGAGGACGCCCGGGGATACCGGCAGTGGAAGCAGGTAGTAAGGCATGTCAAGAGGGGCGCAAAGGCATTTTATATCCTGGCCCCACAAACAAGGAAAGTGAAAAAGAAAAGCCAAAATATGGGATAAAAAGGCGGGCTTTATATGGTGTACCCTTATTTATCTACTGCATGTAATAATATCCATATTGCCCACGTTGCTCGTTTTGGACAATGTAAAAATCTAAAATTGGGCGAGATATCTAACAATCCAAGTATATAAGAGGGATGTAATACTATGAATAATTTAATTGGGAAAACGTTATCTGGATTTCTAATGCTTCTAGTTAGTTTGAGTGCATTGATTTTATTACCAGCATGGACAATTAATTACTTGCAGGCGTGGATTTACCTGCTCACATTTGCTATTTCAGTAATACTGATTACTACCTATTTATTTAAAAATGATCCGAATCTCTTAGAGCGACGGCTTAAAGTGGGTCCAACTGCTGAAAAGGAGAAAAGTCAGAAAACTATACAGGCTCTGGCAAATGTATTTTTCTGTTTAGTGTTTATTGTTGCAGGTTTTGATTATCGATTTCATTGGTCAAATGTTCCTATCTATATTAGTATAATTGCAGATGTTTTTGTTGTATTGGGATTTTTTATAGTCTTTCTTGCGTTTAAAGAGAACAGCTATACTTCCGGTATAATTGAAGTAGATAAAGACCAGAAAGTAATATCAACAGGACCCTATGGAATGGTACGTCATCCTATGTATTCGGGAGCAATACTCATGATGTTATTTTCACCTATTGCGTTAGGTTCATATTGGGCGGTACTCTGTGTAGTACCTTTAATCTTTACTATTGTCATGAGGCTTCTTGATGAAGAAAAGTTTCTATCTAAAAATTTATCTGGTTATAATGAATATTGTCAAAAGGTCCATTATCGTTTAATTCCATTAATATGGTAAGTTGCAACAGTTATTCTTGCGGGACGACGGCTTGGCCCGGCTGGTGGAGCAATAGACCTTACGAGCGTACAGAGGAAAGGCCCAGATGTCCTGGAAGTGAGCAGCGGATGAGCCGTCCTAACAAAATCATACCGATACATGGTTATTTTTAATCCTGGATCGCATCTTTGTGAAACACTGGAGGGAGAGATCCATGAAGGGAAAAGGAAAAGGGTTGCGGAGAGATCTGTTGCTACTGCTTATAGTTGGTTTGATCCTTGGTGGTATCTTCATGCCTTTCTTGCACAGGCCCAGGATTGCCCATGCCAGACATGACATGGTACGGAAGGGTTATGCTGCGAATTATGCTGTAAGAGTGAAAGAGCAACAAGCGGCAGGACGCCCTGTTTACTACCGGGATGGGGTTATCGTCCTGATGTATCATAATATCAACCCCCAGGCCAGTGGAAGCGGGACGATTACCCCGGAGCGTTTTAAGAGCGAACTGGTCATGTTGAAGCAGAAGGGGTTCAACTTTATAAGCGCTTCACAGTTGGCGGCTTTCCTTGACCGGCGTGCAGATGTTCCACCCAATGCCATTCTCTTGAGCTTTGACGACGGCTACGAGGGAACCTATCAGTATGCCTTGCCCGTGCTCAGGGAAGAGCACGCCCCGGCAGTGCTTTTTATCATCGAAGGATTCATGGGAACAAGACAGGGGATGCTTACCTGGCCGCAGGTTGAGTCGCTGGAGAAAAGCGGTCTGGTAGCTATCGGCGGCCACACCTTTGACCAGCATTACCGGATCCCGGGAAACCGCAAGGTTCCCCTGATACCGGCAACGGTAACCCAGATTACCCGTCCGGAAACCGGGAAAAAGGAGACCGCTGCTGAATACGAAGACAGGATGCTTTCGGACAGTATTCAAGCGCAGTATGTTCTGTACAGCAAACTCGGCCATACCACACCCTACTTTGCCTATCCTTACGGGGCTTACACACCACAGCTTGTGAAGATCCTGCACTCCGCCGGATACCGCTATCTGTTCACTGTGATCAGAGGGATGAACACGAGGGAGCAGGACCCTGCACACATTTACAGGATCAATGCAGGTTCCCCCTGGGTTTCACCGGGACGCCTTTATGCGACTATCAGGTATACGGTACTCGAGTCAAAGATTCCCCATCACATGCCGGCTACCTGGATTCGATCCTGAATAAAGCGGTGCCCTGCTTCCAGGTCTACCGGGAGAAACCTGTTTTTCGCCAGGCCTGCAGGTAGCTCCACAGGCTGCCCCCTGCGTTGGCGGATACAATGGCTGCGGCAATTTTGGGCAGGACCAGGGAATTGGGATAAACGAGATAACGCGGCTCCCAGCGGGGGTCGTATTTTTCCTTGAACTGACGCAATCCCTTGAAACTGTAAAGCTGGTTGAAATGCTCATAAAAGAAATGGACCACCCGCTCCTGCAGACTGGCGCCCGGATATCCACCCACGTTGGACAGCGGGCAAAGCCCGAGGTTGAAGGTGGCATAGCCCTGTTCCTTGAAATGGTCTATGAGCCGGACGAACATGAAATCCACCAATCCCCTTTCTTCCTCCCGATAGCGCATGAGGTCGAGCCAACTCCCCCGCAGCACAATCCATGGCAGGCCGACACCCTGAGTCTCCCACCATGCCTGTCAAAAGCCGAAAAATGCAATAGACATCTCGCTGCGGCTCAGGTGAGCAAACCGGGCAAGATGGAGATCAGTATCAGCAGGGCTGTCAGAACGATCATGACAACTGCTGTAACCCAGGCGATGAGATTGAAAACCCGGGAGTTGACATATTCACCCATGATATCCCGGTTGTTAATCAGAACCAGCATGAAGATCAGGACAAAAGGCAGCAGGATACCGTTGATCACCTGGGACAAGAGCATGACCTTGAGCAAGGGAACACCGGGTATGAGAATGATTCCTGCACCTGCTGCCACCAGGAAGGTATAAAACCAGTAAAATACCGGGGCTTCATTCCAGTTCTTGTCAATTCCGGCCTCGAAGCCCAGGGCTTCACAAATGTAGTATGCAGTAGCTAGGGGCAGGATTGACGCCGAGAATACCGAAGCATTCAGCAGGCCGAAGGCGAATAACAGCCCGGCCCAGCGGCCCGCCAGCGGCTGCAGGGCGACCGCTGCGTCTCGGGCTGACTCGATGTGAATGTTGTGAGTGAACAGGGTGGCGGCGCAGGCCACCACAATGAACACGGCTATGATGTCTGTCATGAAGCATCCCAGGATCACATCCAACCGGGAGTACTCGTAATCTTTGATGGAGATCCCTTTCTCCACCACCGCCGACTGCAGGTAAAACTGCATCCACGGGGCAATGGTGGTACCGATCAGCCCTATCAGCATGGCCAGGTAGGTTGGGCTGAAGCTGAAAGAGGGAAGCACCATTTCCTTGAACACCGCCCCCCAGTGCGGCCGCGCCATGATTGCAGAGGGAATATAGCACAGGTACAGGGCCGAGGCCACCAGGAAAACACGCTCCACCATCTTATAGGAACCCTTGATCACGATCCACCAGACAAGGAATGCCACAAGCGGCACGACGATGTACTTGGTGATCCCAAAGATCTCCGTGCTGGCTGCTACCCCGGCGAACTCTGTTACCGTGTTACCAAGGTCCGCCAGCATCAGTGCCCCCATCACCAAAAGGATCACCTTGACGCCGAAGCGCTCCCGGATCAGATCCGACAGTCCCTTGCCCGTAACCGCCCCCATCCTGGCGCTCATTTCCTGGATGACGATCAGAGCCAGGGTCATGGGTATGAAGACCCAGAGCAGCTTATAACCCAGGGTTGCCCCGGCAACCGAGTAAGTAGTGATACCTCCGGCATCGTTGTCGACATTGGCAGTGATGATGCCCGGGCCTACAATCGCAAGAAAGATTAAGATGCTCCTGAATGGGCTGGTTTTTTTTAACGGCGTCATGGCTTCCGCCTCCTCAGCCTGCGCCTGGTCATGAAGTCGGCAAAGTTCGACAAACCGCTGCGATCCGGGAGCAGCGTGTCAATAACGTCATCGACCGTAATGATGCCGAGCAGAACCTGCTTCTCGTCAACTACAGGTACCGCAAGCAGGGCATATTTATCCACAGTCTCCAGCACCCTGCGCTCGTCGTCGTAGCGGTTTACGCTTACCACCCGTGTGCGCATAATCGCTTCCAGGCGGGTGTCCGGGGGAGCCACAATCAGATCCCGCAGGGACAGGACACCTTTCAGGACCCCGTTTTCGTCAACCACATAAAGGTAATAGATCGTTTCGGCCGACGGGGCCAGCTCCCGCAACCTGTTGATGGTCTCCTCCGCTGTCATGCCGGCCGCGAAAGCGATGAATTCCGGGGTCATCAACGCCCCGGCGGTATTCTCAGGGTACTCCATAAGCTCCCGGACATCCTCGGCATCCTCATGCGGCATCAGTCCCAGCAGTTCGCTGGATTTTTCCTCGGTCAGTTCGCCAAGAATATCGGCTGCCTCATCAACCGGCATTTCCGCCAGGATCTTTGAAGCCCTTTCGGAATCCATGCTGGTGATAACTTCAACCCGGGTATCCACCTCCGCCTCAGCCAGTGCATCCGCTGTCGTCTTAGCGTCGAGGTTGGCAATCAGTTCATTCCGCCAGTTTCTGTCCAGGTCCTCGATGATATCCGCCAGGTCCGCCGGATGCATCTCTTTAATCTCCGACTGTTCCAGCCTTAACCGGAGGTTTGCCGTTTTCGTTTCCAGCGGCCTGATGTACTGCCAGCCGACCAGGTTCTGGGGATGGTTCCGGACCAGAAACTCCATCCCTATCCTGCGCATGAGCCCCCGCAAACCGATGTCGACTGCAACCAGAACCATGTCACGGGATTCGCCGCATTCGATCCAGGCCAGCTTGATGTCATTTACCCGCACCAGTTTGGAGCCCTTTAAATCGATGATCTGCTTATCCAGCAGCCATTTGCCCACGTAAATCTCGTCATCCTGGAGGGGATGCAGGTGGTCTGCAGTAACACTGGTATTCAGATGCAACCGTTTCTTGTCCCAGTCGGAGATATGGTTGATATCGATGTGCTTCTGTACATCCTTGGCATATTTGATCCCCGTGACCCTGGGATACATGGAATCCCACCGGATCGCCATGTCACGCACTCTCCCGATAACTCTCTCCTGTTTGTCGACTATAACTTTTCCCAAAACCTGGCTGAAAAAGAATTCTCCCAGCATCTTTACTTCCTCCATAACCATCCCTCCTTTCCTGTTTTGACACCGGTCGTTATATAATCCCACTACCGGCACAGGTGTATACCCGGAACAAAAAAGCCTTCCGCGTGGGAAGACTTAGATCACAAGAACATACTTGCCATCCCCCCACTCGTTGAGCTTTGGCACGTGTATGGCTTAGAGAATAGTCTCAGCCACATTAGGTAAAACCTTAGGCCGGTAATACCTGTTGACCCATTGGCGTCTTTCGACGTTTCCGGGCAGTGGCATCTGTCCATACAGAAGCCTCACCTAACGAAGGAATGCAGTTATTTACTTTTTGGTCGAGAAAATTTTAGAATAAAATAGAATATAAAGCAACTAAATTTTTCTCATCCGATCCTGTCACCCCCTGTAGAAACTCCAAAGCCTCACCGCCCCTGAAACAGGACGAGCTATAAAACCAGCAAAAAATTCTGGCTTAGTGCTTTGGGACTGCGAATCGTAGAACACCGGGACAGGCTGGCCCGGTTTGGGTTGAAGGCAGCTTTACAGAGCACCCGCGAGTTCTGGGGGAATTTATGCCTGTGGAGACCGGATCTGTGGCGGAACGGGTTCATCATCGTCTCCCTGATTGCAATTATTATCAAGATATATCTCACCAAAGACTATCAAATAACAGATATTGTCTTTCGTTTATAGAATGTAAAACATGAAGTTCTGCCCGCCGAACTGGGTCAGGAGGTATTTGGCCATCTTCAGGTCTTTTTTGCCGACGCGGACGGGGTATTCAAGCTTCTTTTCGTAGAGCCACATTATTACTCCCTCCCCTCAGTACTCGATTTCCCAGGGCCAGGGTTCCTCAATCCACCGCCATGGTTCGCGGATGGGGCCCGAGTGGCCGAAGTTTACGAGGGGGCCCACCTGCTCCTCGTAAGCCCGCCTGGCCTCGGCATAGCGGGTGCTGAGCTTGTTGAATGTGCTCAGGGCGGCCTCGTCATCCGGATGCGTATCCAGGTAAAGGTTAAGCTCTATCAGGGCGAACTCCAGTTCCTGGACCTCGCGCAGCAGCTTTAAACCTAGTTGGTCCACAAAACAACACCTCGCATTCGGCGGTTTCTACACAAGCTCTCGATACCGGTAGGGCCAGTAAAGTTCGGGAAAGAGGGTTCCCTTGTGCAGCGCCTCTGGAAGATTGAAGGACTCCCGGAACCTCTGAGGAGGCACGAAGGCCGTTGCCAGCCTGATGAACCTGTCCCCGGGAAAGGACTGAGCAGCGGCTCCTTCACCGGGGCCTTTGGCGTTTTGAATGTCGGGCATTTGACCAACTCCCTTCATGAGAATAATGGATGGCTAATTATGGAACGGCCCATGGCGGCAATCCTGTTTTTTCAGTATATGCGGGGGAAAGGTGAGTTGTGCGGGCTTAATTTGCGTAATCGTGGACGTGCATTAAGCTGAGGTTGAAGAGAGAAGGGGGCGGGTTGCCTTACACGCGGCACCGCGCCCCTGCAGTTCGAACTCTGCCGTGGGAACTGTTTACACCTGGGTTCCGGTGATACCGGTTATGACGCCTGCTCCACGTACCGGTGGGTGTAAAGGTTCTTATAAAGGTCATAGTAGAACCCCCGGGCCTGCAGAAGCTCTTCGTGGCTGCCCCGCTCGACAATCTCTCCGTTGTTGATCACCACGATCAGGTCTGCATCCCGGATGGTGCTCAGCCTGTGGGCGATCACAAAGGTGGTGCGCCCCTGCATCAGCTTGAGCATCGCCTCCTGGATATGCATTTCGGTGCGGGTATCCACGTTGCTGGTGGCCTCATCCAGGATCAGGATGGCCGGGTCCGCCAGGATGGCCCTGGCGATGGCCAGAAGCTGCCGCTGTCCCTGGCTCAGGTTAGCCCCTCCGTCGGTGATGACGGTGTCGTACCCCTGAGGGAGGCGCAGGATGAAGTGTTCGGCGTTGGCCAGCCGGGCGGCCTCCTCCACTTCGGCGTCGGTGGCGGTCAGGCGGCCGTAGCGGATGTTTTCCCGGACCGTGTCCGAGAAAAGGTAGGTGTCCTGCAGCACGATCCCCAGCCGGGAACGCAGGCTGTTGCGCTGCACCCGGCGGATATCCAGCCCGTCGATGGTGATCAGGCCGCTGTCAATGTCGTAAAACCGGGTCAGCAGGTTGACTATGGTGGTCTTGCCGGCCCCGGTGGGCCCTACCAGGGCAATGGTCTGGCCGGGCTTCACCTCCAGGTTGATGTCCTTCAAAACCGGGGTTCCTTTTTTGTAGGAGAAGTTGACGCTGCGGAACTCCACGGCACCGGGGGTGTTCTGCAGCGCCGGCGCGCCGGGGGGATCCTCCGCCTCCGGCGGCTCATCCATGACCTCGAAGACGCGCTCGGCGCCGGCGATGGCCGACTGCAGGAGGTTGAACTGGTTGGCCAGTTCGTTCAAAGGCCTGCCGAACTGCCTGGAGTAGTTGATAAAGCTGGCGATAATCCCCACGGTCACCACTCCCTTAACCGCCAGCCAGCCCCCGGCCGCGGCAATGATGGCAAAGTTGATATTGTTGAGCACGTTCATCAGGGGTGGGATGACTCCCGAATAGGCCAGCGCCCTGATCCCCGCCTGCCTCAGCAGGGTGTTGCAGGTGGTGAACTTTTCTATCTGTTTCTGCTCGCGGCCGAAGACCTTGACCACCCTCTGCCCGGAGATGGTCTCTTCGATCAGGCCGTTCAGTTCTCCCAGGAATTTTTGCTGTTCGGTGAAGTGCAGCAGGGTTTTTTGCGCTATCTTCCCCGTCAGGAGCAGCATCACCGGGACGGTTGCCAGGCTTAAAAGGGTCATCAGGGGGCTCAACCAGATCATCATGGCCAGAGTACCGGCAAGGGTCAGGATGCTGGACAAGATCTGGATGGTGCTGTTGCTCAAGGTGTTGCTGATGTTGTCCACATCGTTGGTGAGCCTGCTCATCAGATCTCCCCGGGGATTGCTGTCGAAAAACCTGAGGGGGAGAACCTGCAGGTGGTTGAACAGGTCTTTTCTGATTTCCCGAACGGTTTCCTGGGCAACTCCGATCATCAGATAAAACTGCAGCCAGGTGCTGAAGGCACCGCCCAGATAAACAGCCAGCATCAGGAGCGAGATGTGCAGCAGGCCGCGGAAATTTCCGGGGATGATGTAACCGTCAATGGCCCTGCCGATCAGAAAGGGGTTTACCAGGTTCAGGGCGGAGCCGGTTAGCACCAGGAGAAGCACTGCCGCCAGTTCCAGCCGCCGGTGCCGCAGATACCTCCAGAGCCTGTACAGGGTTTTTCCGGTGTCTTTGGGCTTTACCACAGGGCCGCGCAGGAAATGAGGCCTGCCCCCCGGGCCGCCCCTGCCCGGAAAGACCGGAGCCGGCCTGATGCCGGCGACCTCTTTGGGTTGTTCAGGCATTTACTGCAGCCTCCTTTCCCATTTGGGATTCATAGATGTCCCGGTACACGACACACTCCCGGAGAAGTTCTGCATGGGTGCCCTGGGCGATGATGCGGCCTTCCTCCAGCACCAGGATTTTGTCCGCCTCCATCACGGAGCTGATCCGCTGGGCGATGAGGATGATGGTGCACTTTCCGGCCAGTTCCCGCAGGGCGGACTGGATCCGGGCTTCTGTGGCCAGATCTACGGCACTGGTGCTGTCGTCGAGGATCAGCACTTTTGGCTTTTTGAGCAGGGCTCTGGCAATGGCCAGGCGCTGTTTCTGCCCTCCGGAGAGGTTGACTCCGCTTTGACCAAGCCGGGTATTGTAACCTTCCGGAAGATTCATAATGAAATCGTGGGCCTGGGCGGCGCGTGCCGCGGCTGCGATTTCCTCATCCCCGGCGTTTTCGTTGCCCCAGAGCAGGTTTTCCTTGATGGTTCCGGAAAACAGGAGGGACTCCTGCAGGACGACGCCGATCCCCTGCCTGAGCACCTCCAGGTCGATCCGGCGGACATCCCTGCCGTCCACAAACACCCGCCCCTCGGTGGCTTCGTAAAGCCTGGGGATCAGGCTGACCAGGGTGGATTTGCCGGACCCGGTCGCTCCCAGGATGGCCACGGTTTCTCCGGAGTGCGCCGTGAAGGAGATGTTTTTGAGGACCGGCTCTCCTTTTCCGGTGTCGTAGCGGAAGGATACATTGTCGAAGACCACTTCGCCGGTCCGCAGCGGCGTCCTGTCTGCGTCGGGGAGGTTTCTGATGTCAGGCTCCATGTCCAGCACCTCGTTGAGGCGATCCGCGGATGCCTTGGCCCGGGAGATCATCATCAGGATGAAGGCCACCATCATCAGCGAGAACAGGATCTGGGTCAGGTAGTTGATGAAGGCGATCACCTCTCCTATCTGCATTCCGCCGGTATTGACCTGAATGCCTCCGAACCAGATCACTGCCACGATGCTCAAATTCATCATCAGCATCATCAGCGGCATGATCAGGGCCATGACTCTGGAGGCGGAAACGCTGATCTCCATCAGGTCGCGGTTGGCCTCGGCGAAGCGGGATTTTTCGTGTTCGGCCCGGACAAAGGCCTTAACCACCCTTACTCCCGCCAGATTCTCCCGCATGACGGAGTTGACCCGGTCCAGCCTGCGTTGCATAACCGTAAACAGAGGGAACCCCTTTTTGATGATACCGGTTATGGCTGCGGCCAGGGCCGGAATGGTCACGATCAGGATTAAGGCCAGGCGGGCGTTGATCAGCACCGCCATAACGATCCCCCCGATGCAGAGGAAGGGCGCCCTTATCATGATCCTCATCGACATCAGAACGATGTTCTGCACCTGGAGCACGTCGTTGGTAAGCCTGGTGATCAGGGATGAGGGCTGGAACCGGTCGAGGTTGGCGAAGGAAAAGTCCTGCACCCTCCGGAACAGGTCGAGCCGCAGGTCGGCGGCGAAGCCGGTGGCGGCGATGCTGGAAGCGAGCATGCATCCGAAGCCGCCGGCGAGCCCCACCAGGGCCAGGCCGGTCATCAGCAGTCCGGTGTGGATAATATACGCCAGATTCCCGGTGGCGATCCCCTGATCCACCACCTTAGCCATCAGTGCCGGCTGCAGGAGGTCCATGGCCACTTCCAGCAGCATCAGCAGGGGAGCCAGCAAAGCCGCTTTCCGGTATGGTTTCAAGTAACGCAGAAGTTTTAACATGGCAGCACCTGCCCTGCAGATATGTTTCGGTTTATCCTTGCGCTTGCTCCCGTAATCCGAGGATAAACTATAGTGCCACATAGGCGGCATGACTCATCAGGTAAAAAGACGGCGGCGGTTTTACAGAGCCGGTTTACAGAAGCAGCCGGCTGTGCCGCACCCCTTTGCCAGGTTGTCTCTCACCCGGATCAGGAAGCGGCGCAGGAGCAGTTTTTCCTCCGCGGTAAACCCCTGGAGGATCTCCCTTTCTCTTTCCTTTATGGCTTTTTCTACTGGCTCCCGCAGCTTTTTTCCCTTCTCCGTCAGGTAGACCCGGGAAATGCGCTGGTCTGCCGGGTCGGGACGGCGCTCCACCAGCCCGTCCCGCTCCATCCTCTGCAGGATCAGGGTCAGGGTGGCGGGCTTGAGCAGCAGCTTCTCGGCAAGCTCCTTTTGGGTGCGCCCGTCCTGTTTCCAGAGCCGGAAGAGCACCGGAGGCTGGCCGGGGTAGATGCCGATCCTGCCGAACAGGCAATGGGAGCGCTGCTGAAAAAGCCGGATGATTTGCACCAGCAGAAAGTCAACGGAATCAGACTCGGCGGAGAACATGACAACCTCCATAAAATATTTAGATAGCTAAACAATTTATAAGGTAGTACAATCAGGTGCGTTTGTCAACAGGGGTCCGGTGAGGCCGTCTTGCTTCCCCGCTTGATCTGGCTTATGATTAAAAAGGTATCTTTGGCAGTATTGGAGAGCGGAACGGCGGCGGTAGCGAAGACAGACAGCTGAGGTGAGGGGTAGAGCATGCCTTTTATATTTGGGAAAGGTTTCACGGCCGGACTGCGCTTTCTGCTGGCCTTCTGGGCGGCAAGGCTGACGGCGCTGGCGTGCCGTTTGTTCGGGTATCCAGGTACGTCGCTGCCCGGGGTGGTGGCCCTCAGGCTCTATCCTGGTGTGGTGGGATTTCTCGCCTCCTCCTACGAGCGGGTGCTGGCCGTCACCGGCACCAACGGCAAAACCACCACCGCCAATCTCCTCGCCCACTTCCTGCGGGGGGCGGGCCTCCGCGTAGCCCACAACGCCGAGGGAGCCAACATGCTCCCGGGGGTGGCGGCGGCCCTGATCCGGGATTGCGACCGGCTGGGGAGGCCGCGCAGCCGGGTTGCCGTCCTCGAAGTGGACGAGGGGAGCGTAGGGATGGTGTTTCCTGCTGCGAAGCCCGGGATCGTCGTCGTCACCAACTACTTCCGGGATCAGCTGGACCGCTACTGGGAGCTGGAAAGGACCACCGGCCTCTTGCGCTCCACCCTTGACGGCCTGCCGGCAGCGGCCCTCATCCTGAATGCCGATGACCCCCTGGTGGCGGCGGTGGGCCGCGGCCGGGCGGAAGTGAGATACTACGGGGTCAATCGGGAAGAGGGGAACTGCGGCGCCGGGGATTGTGCTGCTAAAACCGCTGATGGCACAAACGGGTCCGGCTCGGTGGTTGCGGGAGAAACCCGGGAGGGGAGGTACTGCACCTCCTGCGGGACGGAGTTGGTCTACCGCTACTTCCACTACGGCCAGCTGGGCGACTACTTCTGCCCCGGGTGCGGCTTCCGGCGGCCGGACCCGGACCTTGCCGCATCCTGCGTGGAGGAGGGAGAACACCTGGACTTCACCGTCCGGGTGCTGCAGCGAGGTTCGGAAAGGGCATCAATCCGGCAGGAGTCTGGAGCCGGCACGCCCGGCGGTTCGGGAAACCTGACAGGCGGTGCCGTAATGCGCTTCACCGCCCCCTTACGCGGTTTTTACAACGTTTACAACATCCTCGCCGCGGCCGCGGCGGCATCGGCCCTCGGTGTCTCCCTGGATGCCGTGCGGAGGTCCCTCCTGGGTTACAAACCTGCAACCGGCAGGATGGAGCAGTTCACCCTCGGCGGCAGGCCCTGCACCCTCGCCCTGATCAAAAACCCGGCAGGGGTCAACCAGGTATTGAAGACCATCCTGGCGACCGGCACCGCCAAGTCACTGGTGCTGGCCATCAACGACCTGGCAGCCGACGGGCGGGACGTCTCCTGGCTCTGGGACGCCGACTTTGCAGGGCTGGCAGACGGGCAGGTAAAAAAGATCGTGTGCGCCGGGCTCCGGGCGGCGGACATGGCGGTTTGCCTGAAGTACGCCGGGGTTCCTCCGGAAAGGCTGTTGCTGGCCCCCGGCCGGGCAGAAAGCCTCAGGGCGCTGGCGGAGCAGGAGGGGGAGGAGTTGTTCGTCCTGGCTACCTACACCAACCTGTTCGATTACGCCGGGCTGCTGCGGCGGATGGGAAAGGGGGGAGGGAGGAGTGCGCCTCAGGATCTGCCATCTCTATCCTGACCTCCTGAATCTTTACGGCGACCGGGGGAACGTCCTGATTATCCGCAGGCGGGCGGCCTGGCGCGGGGTCGAAGTGGAGCTCGACCAGATCTCCCTCCAAGATCGGGTCCGGTTTACCGACTACGACCTCGTCTTTTTGGGAGGTGGGGCCGACCAGGATCAGGGGCTGGTGAGCAGGGACATGGAGAGAAAGGGGCCTTTGCTCGTCGAGGCCGCCGAGGAGGGGGTCGTCATCCTCAGCATCTGCGGTGGCTTCCAGCTGCTGGGACGCTACTACAGGGCACAGGACGGGGGCGTGCTTCCCGGCGTGGGGCTTTTCGATGTCTATACGGAGGCCGGCCGCAGGAGGCTGAAAGGCAACATCCTGATCGAGACCGAGGCGGACCTCCGGGAGGAAATGGAGCGCTGCAGCCCCGGGGCGCTTTCCACCCTGGTGGGCTTCGAAAACCATTCCGGGCGCACCTTCCTGGGCGACGGGGCAAGGCCGCTGGGGAGGGTTCTGAAGGGAAACGGCAATAACGGGGAGGACCGCGCGGAGGGCGCCCGCTATAAAAACGCCTTCGGCACCTACCTGCACGGCCCCTTTCTTTCTAAAAACCCGCACTTTGCCGATCTCCTCATAGCAAGGGCGCTGGCGCGGCGCCACGGGGAGGTATCCCTGGCTCCCCTTGACGACTCCCTGGAGTGGCATGCGCACAGGGTCGTAAAAGAGCGCCTGCAGAAGGGCTGCAGGCGTCCGCTATAGGCAAAGTTCAATTACTTCTTTAATGCGGGGGTACAATTCTTCCAGGGTCTTTGCCTGGGTGTAGCACCTCTTTAAGGCAAGGCACGGCGGCCACATAGTAGCCATCCTCATCTTGCCCAATTAAAACGGTAAATGTCAAGCTTTTGTTCATCAGGTCCCACCCTCCGGCTGTTATACCACACTACGGTGCAGCAAGATTCAACCAGGGGGCTGGAGGTTGCGAACTTTTCCCTTATGATGGAATTTCATAGGGAATGATCTTGTTCTCCCAGGTGCGGAGCAGGAGCTGGTTGCCCCTTTTGGCGAGCAGGTAATTCGGGGCAATCGGGGTCTTGCCGTGGCCGTAGGGAGCGTTGATGATATAGGTCGGCACCGCCAGGCCGGAGGTGTAACCCCGGAGGTTCTCCATGATGGCCAGCCCGTCGTCGACGGAGGTGATAAAGTGGGTGGTGCCCCTGACGTTCTTGGCGTGGAAGATATAGTACGGCCGCACCCGGACCTTCAGCAGTTCGTGGTTGAGCTTTTTCATCACATGGGGGTTGTTGTTTACGCCCCGCAGCAGGACGGCCTGATTTCCGAGAACGACGCCGGCGCGCACCAGCATATCGCAGGCCCGCTTCGACTCCGGTGTCACCTCCAGCGGATGGTTGAACTGGGTGTTGATGTAGATGGGCGGGTACTTCTCCAGCAGCGCACACAGGGATGGTGTTATCCGCTGCGGCAGCGTGACCGGAACGCGCGTCCCGATGCGCTTGATCTCCACATGGGGGATCGCCTGCAGTTCTCCGAGCAGCCAGTCCAGCACAAGGTCGTCCAGCAGGAGGGCGTCTCCTCCTGTGATCAGGACGTCCCGGATCTCCCTGTTTTTGCGCACGTAGTTAAGCGCCTTCTCCAGGGTATGGCGCGGCTTGTGGCAGTCGACCCTGCCGATATTGCGCCTGCGCTGGCAGTGGCGGCAGAACATGGCGCACTGGTTGGTGACGTTGATGATCAGCCGGTCGGGGTAACGCCTGGTAATGGCGGGAGCCGGAGAGGTCCAGCTTTCCGCCATGGGGTCGTCGGAGCCGTTCGTGTCGGTGATTTCCTGCACCGAGGGGATGGACTGCCTCCAGAGCGGCCCGTGCGGCTCGTCGCACATCACCAGGGCAAGGTAGTAGGGGGAGATCGCCCAGCGCAGGTGCCCGCTGACCGCGGCGATCTCTTCCCGGTCCTGATCGCTTAAAGAGACAAAGCGCGCCAGGGTATCCACCTCGGTGATCCGGTGCCTGAGCTGCCAGTGCCAGTCGTTCCAGTTTTCTTCCGTTGCTTCGAAGGCCTTTAAAATAGCTTCTCGTGCCTGTTCATACTGGTTTGCCAGGTCAAACCCGCTGGGAATCTTTTCTCTTGCCGCAAGGTAATCCTGTATTGTTTCCCTCAAAATCGCCGCCCGCTTGAGGGCCGCTTCTCTTTTATTTTTCATTGACTCCGGGTTAAGGGTATTCTCTGTCTTGCTGCTGTTGAATTCGATTGCCAAAGCCGTCACCATCCTTTCTGTTAATGACTTACTGCAGAAATGCTGATCTCCTTACAAAACAAAACTGCCCGGAACGCAAACAGCCCCTGGCAGCATGATTTGTCCTGGATCAATCAGCCCTTGGCTTGCCTTCCCACGCTTACGAGGTTAGCTGACGGGTTCGGGTCGCAAGGTAACCCTACCCAGCACTCAGGAGGCTTTTTCTGCCCGCCGGGCTTGCCGTTTCCCGGCTTTCCGGGAGGAAAATGACATCATTGCACTTGAGTGCGGGGATTCACCCCAAAAACCTGGTTCCCCCGTTTCTCGTCAGAGAATTCAGCGTTACCAGTGATTTTTGATTGTTCGGTAACAGTATACCATAGAATTGAGGAGTTGTAAATGCGAATCCCACAAATAGGAAATTATGCAGAATTGCCGTGTTCCTGAATTGTGGAACATTTTGTTATGCCCTGACATAAATTAACATAACAGTAACCATATTGTATCAGGAAGGGGGAGTAAAAGATGAGTCATCACCACCTCGTTAAAAGAGCTTTAGAAATAGACCTGGAAGAGATCAAGCATCTGGCAGCGGCTTGCCGGACGGCACCGGTCGCCGTACGTCATGTTCTTTTAGGTATAATCGGGGACGAAACCCGGGAGGCATGTATCTGGAACACAATGCTTGCCCATTATCATGACGGAATGATGCCCGGTTATCCCGATCCGGGGGATATGTACGGGCCGCGCCCGCCCTGCGGGGATTACGACCCTTACAAGGAAAAGGGCGACTACGGAAAGGCAAAACAGGAATGAAGGGAGGGATGATCGGTGAGCGTTGAGATGATGGACGGCACCTGGCGAGATCACATAAAGAATGTTCTGAGGCTGGATGCAGAAGAAATTCCCCTTTGGGAACGAATTGCCGAAAGTGTTCCAACTCATCACCTGAAGCACATTATCAGAATGATGATCAGGCGGGAGAAGGAAGAGATGGATTCACTGCGGATGCTTCTTGATGAGCATATGCATGAGCCGGGCTATGCGCCGGGCCCCGGCATGGGCCCATACCCGGGCCCCTGCCCGGGATACGGCCCCGGATACGGATACGGTCCAGGTTTCGGCCCCGGACCCGGCTTTGATCCGATGCCTTACAGCAAGAAGGACAAGGAAGAGAAATAGTGCCGTTCAGGCGGCGTGAAAGAGAGAAAGTTATTTGCAAACCAGCAGGAATGCTGCTGGTTTTTTTACTTCTCCGCTCGAAATACACCGGATTCATCCGCCGGTCTACCGCCCGACTCCTGATTCCAGGCCGGGCAGGACAGCAACTCGCTTTTGGAAATGAGAGCACCAGTTCCTTTGATGGTTTGACAACATCATGAACGACGATTTACAATGTATATAACAATTACTAATATGGAGGAAGGTTGCTGTGAGCGGTAGCTGGGAGCGCGCCCACCGCATGGTGAGGAAACAGACATACATCTTACCTGAGCAGGATGAGGAATTGAAGAAACTGGCGAAGATCAAAATGGTAACGGAGGCGGAGATCATCCGGGAAGCCCTGGATAATTTCATAAGGCAGGAGAAGAAAAGGCTGCAGGAAAACCCGCTGCTGGAGATTGTCGGCATAAGCGGCGATGCAGAAGGGCCGCGGGATGGGTCGGTTAACCATGACAGGTATTTATATGGCAGGTCGTAAGGTGTTTATTGATACCGGTGCCTGGATTGCGTTAGCGCTCAGGCATGATGAATACCATGAAACAGCCAAAGCAGTTTTCAAAGCAATGGTTGCCTGTAGGGTTGTTCAGGTTACCAGCAACCTGATCATTTCTGAGACTTATACATTTATTCGTTATAATGTTAATTATCACACGGCACTGCGGTTTTTGGAGAGCATAAAAAAAGCCGAAAACATGAATTTTTTGCAGGTGGTTTATTCAACACCGGAGATTGAAAGAGAAGCGCTTCGCCTAATAAAAAAATACTGTGATCAAACCATTTCGTATGTGGATGCCGTGAGCTTTGTGATTTTAGCGCAGCAACCTGATATTAAGGATGTATTTACCTTTGACAGCCATTTTTTCCTTACTTCAAAGAATATCCTCCGTGCAGATTGAAACGAGAGCCTCCGCATCACTACGTGAGCAAGATAGGTAAGTAGCGAAGAGTTGGCCGGATCCCATTCTTATTTTCCCCGTCCTTACGCAGAAGCCTGCGAGGTATCCAACGGGCGCTGGAAAACCTAGAGCCTTATTGCCCCTTTATTTTTTGCTAAAGTTTTTTTGAGATGCTTCGATATTAATAATAAGCAGCCTTGCTTTTCGGAAAGAGGGGATGCGCATGACGACCATCAACACATCCAGCATTTACCGGATTACCGGGCTGGCGTCGGGCCTGGACATAGATCAAATGGTGACCGACTTGATGAAGGCGCACCGGGCGCCTCTGGACAAATTAATGCAGAAAAAGCAGATCTGGCAGTGGAAGCAGGAGGACTACAGGACGATCAACACCAGCCTGCTGAACCTGCGCAACGAGGTTTTCAACCTCAAGCTCCAGGGCACCTTCCAGGTCAAGAAGGCGGCATCGAGCGACGAGAGCATCGTCACGGCCACGGCCGGAGCAACAGCTGCGGCCACGACCTACCAGGTGAAGGTCAATCAGTTGGCGACAGTGGCAACGAACAGCAGTTTGACACCTTTGCGGCCGGGGATCGTAGGCACAACATCCTTGAATGCAACCTTGGGTACTCCACTGAACATTACTACGAATAATAATCAGTTTAAGTTGGCTTACGGGGGTACGACGGTTGACATAATACTAGATGTAAAGAGTTATGATGGTACTGCCGGGAAAACGCTGAACGATTTAGTGGCCGATATCCAGGCCAAAATTGATGCAGCGATTGGAAAAGGGAAGGTCATGGTCTCCCTGACAGCAGACAAAAGATTGAAATTGACACCCATGGTAGCAAGTGATGGAACGACAGTGCCTGCACTCGCGGTTCCAAGTGGTACTGCACTGGATATTTTGGGATTGACGGGTGGGCAATTATCAGTTCCTGATCAAACGGCCCTTGATCCCAATGCTCCCCTGGCTTCACAAGTGAGCAAGTTTGCAAACAGTTTTGGCTGGGGTACAGACCACATATTTTCATTCACCATTAACGGGCAGACATTTAATTTTGATGGTGATACCGATTCTTTGAATAAAGTGATCGCAACGGTTAACGCCAACAAGGCAGCAGGTGTCAGCATGTTTTACGATGCCAGCACGGACAAGATCGCCATTTCCACCATCAAAACGGGGGACAACCAGGCGGGGGCAGAGATACAGGTAAAAGACGTAACAGGTTCTTTTATGACCGGCGTATTGCAGATTAACGAGGCCAACGAAAAAGGCGGCACCGATGCCAGCTTCGAAATCAACGGCCTGGCCGGTATGACCAGCCACACCAACAGCTATACGGTAAACGGGGTAACCTTCAATTTCAAGGGTGCGGATGCGAACAAATACGTGACGGTTACCGTTTCCAACGACATCGATGCTGTGGTCAACACCATCAAGAACTTCGTAAACAAATACAACGACATCATAGCCTCGATCAACGCCGAACTGAAGGAGGAGCGCTACCCGGACTATCTGCCGCTGACGGATGAGCAGATCCAGGAAGGGAAGCTGACGGACAAACAGATCGATCAGTGGCAGGAAAAGGCCCGGAGCGGGCTGCTGAAGGGAGATCCCCTCTTAAGCAGTGCCGTGAGCAGTATCCGGGCCGTGATGTCCAGTATCGTCCAGGGTGTCACCGGGCAGGTGACGGTCACCGCAGGCACCCAGAAGATTACCACGGTGGCCAACTCCCTGAGCGTCATCGGGATCACCACGGGCACGTGGGAAGAGGAAGGGAAGCTTTACCTGGATGAAACCAGGCTGCGGGAGGCCCTGCAGTCCAACCCGGATGCGGTGATGGAGCTCTTTACCAGGACGACGGATGCCGCCGGAAATCCCATCACCGACTCGAAGCAGAAAGGCCTCGCCGTCCAGCTCTATGATGCAATAAACAACGCCATGTCTCGCATTACCTCCCAGGCCGGCTCCGCAGGGAGCCTTTATGACCAGAGCTATATCAGCCGCATGATACGCGATATGGACAGGCAGATTTCGGATATGGAGAAGCGGCTGCAGGATCTGGAAGACCGCTACTACCGCCAGTTCACGGCAATGGAGCAGGCCATTGCCCAGATGAACACCCAGAGCATGTGGCTGGCGCAGCAGTTCGCAGGAGGTGGAGGACAGTAGTATTAGATCCGGAGGAACCTATCCATCAACCGACAGGGGGGTGAAGCAATGCGCATTGAAAGCGGCACTGCCGCAGGTGATCAAACAAAAACGGTGAATTTGTTTAAAGCCGACCGGGCTGCCGAAAGATCGAGGGAAACGGCATCCGCAGCAGACCGCTCTTCAAGCAGGGGCGGGGACGGGAGATCCGAACAGCCGAACATCGCAGAGCAACCGCTTGCGGAACTGTTGAAACCCGAATACGATATCAGCTTTCAACTCAGCTTCACTTTTCATAAAGAGACTAAAAGCCTGGTTGTAAAGGTCATCGATCCGGACACCAACAAGGTTATTCGGGAGATTCCGCCGGAAGAATTGCTTGACCTGGCGGCAAGGATTCAGGAGATGCTGGGCCTCCTGATAGACAAAAAGGTTTAAGCAATCGGAGTGTTGAGCACCGTGAGCCGGTAGAAAAATTAAATCAGAGGGTGATGATATGTATTCCACAGGTGTTAATGCATACAACCAGTACCGGACAACGGCAGTCCAGACGGCCAGGCCGGGAAAGCTCCTGTTGATGTTATACGACGGCTTGATTCTATCTCTCAAACAGGCGAGGCAGTGTATCGAACAGGGGGTTCTTTCCGAAGCGCATCACCATCTGATTAAGGCGCAGGACATCATTACCGAATTGATGTGTACCCTCAATATGGATTATGAAATTTCAGCCAATCTTTATCAGCTGTACGACTATTTTAAGAGGAGGCTGGTTCAGGCCAATATCCGGAAGGATGCCCGGGTTATTGACGAGGTGCTTTCCTTTGTAACAGAACTGCGTGATACCTGGGAATCAGTCATTAGGCAAGGGGCTGACTCCCTGGCCAGATGATTTGACGGTCAAAAGATACCTTCGGGTTGCAGCCGGTGGTGGATCATGAATACGGATTTTAATGTATGGCAGGCGGCGAGGGATCTTGCCAGAAGAATGCGGCAGGTAACAGGGATTATGGCGGAAAGGATCGACAGGGGAGAAGTTGATGATCTGGCTTCCCTGCTGAACGAGCGCCAGGAGATATGCGAACAGCTTGACAAATTGCGAGCCGAGCATGGCATCGCTTCCTGGGTGGCCGGAAATGAGTTGAACGATAACCTGCCGGACGGTGCCGGTGCTGCCAGGCAGGAAATGGGAGAGATTTTCCGCTGGCTGATGGCAGAGGATGGGAGGCTCCGCAGAAAACTGCAGGAAAAGATGCTTGCCGTCAAGAAAGACCTGGGGCATGTCAAAAAGATGAGACAGGCGCACCGCCTCTATACGGGAGGCACATTGCTCCCATGCGGGGCTTTTGTTGACAGCAGGCGGTAGCTTGTAGGCGGAGTGATCGGCTGTGCGGCTGCTGATAGACCAGGTGTGGGGAAGGATAGGCATCAAACAGGCCAATCCTTTGTTGCAGTTATACATTTCGGACCCCCGGCTGAAATTAAGCATCAAGCCTCCGGTTTTGACGGTTGCCCAGGACCGGGTTGAGCTCTCCATTGACGCCACCGCCTGCCGTGCGGATGTCAACCAGTACGATCCCATCGAATTCATCCGGGTATGTGCCGCCCGCGCCAGAGGAGTGGTGGAGGAGGCGATAGCCCGGATTGCGGAGGAAGGGGATGTGGTGGCTGCCGTTGAAAACGGAAATCCCGACGCCATAGCGGATCTGGCAAGAGAGAACGGCCTGGACCGGGAAGTGGATGTAGAACTGGTTCCCGGGCATTTGCCGGACATTGATTTCCGGATCGTCAAGGGGAGCAGGGATTTCAAGGAGGGAAGGGTTGCCGTCGAACTGGTGCCGGGAAATGTCAAGGTCGACCTCAGGGAGGGGACGGTTCGGATTTATTTCCGGCAGCCCCCCGAACTGCATATTTATGCTGTTGGTTCCCAGATCGATTTGCATGGTTGAACGAAGAAAACGGGCCGGAAAGACCCGTTTTTTGTCTTAGTTCGAGAAAGTGCGTTTTCTTGGAGCCCGCAGAGCTTACTGCATCACTCTGGTCAGGAAGGACCTTGTCCGGGGATTTTGAGGATTTCTGAAGATTTGCTCCGGCGGGCCCTCCTCGACGATGAGGCCCTCGTCCATGAAGATAACCCGGTCGCCCACCTCCTGGGCGAACTTCATCTCGTGGGTCACCACCACCATGGTCATCCCCTCGCGTGCCAGGTCGCGCATCACCGAGAGGACCTCTCCCACCATTTCCGGGTCGAGGGCGGAGGTAGGCTCGTCAAAGAGCATCACCTTCGGCTGCATGGCCAGGGCCCGGGCGATGGCCACCCGCTGCTGCTGGCCGCCTGACAGCTGGCTTGGGTAGGCGTTGACCTTGTCGCTTAAACCCACCTTCTCAAGCAGGGTATAGGCGACGTTCTTTGCCTCCTCCTGCTTCATTCCCTTCACCTTTACGAGGGCGAGGGTGATGTTCTCCGTTACGTTCTTGTGGGGAAAGAGGTTGAAGCTCTGGAATACCATTCCGATGGACTCCCTGACCTTCGGCAGATCCGTGTTTTTATCGGTCAGGTCGATCCCCTCGAATTCAATGGTTCCCTCGCTCGGTTCCTCCAGCATGTTGAGGCAGCGCAGCAGGGTGCTCTTCCCGGAACCGCTCGGCCCGATCACCACAAGCTGTTCCCCTTCCGCCACGTCCAGGTTGATGCCGCGCAAAACCTCGAGCTTGCCGAACCTCTTTTTCAAATTCCTAACTTTGATGATGGCCACGGACTCCAAGCCTCCTTTCGGTGAAGTCGACCAGCCGCGAAATGCTCAGGGTCATGATCAGGTAGAACAGGGCGACGGTCAGGTAGATCGGGAAGGGCTGAAAGATGGCGGCGTTCAGCAGCTGCCCCTGGCGTGTGAGTTCCACGATGCCTATGGAAAAAAGCAGGGAGGTATCTTTCAGCATGGCTATGAATTCATTGCCCAGGGGCGGTACGATTCGCCGGAAGGCCTGCGGCAGAATGACATAGAGGGTTGTTTGCCGCGGCGTCATTCCCAGGGAAAGGGCGGCCTCCCTTTGCCCCTTTTCGATCGACTGAATCCCGGCCCGGAAGATTTCGGCGACGTAGGCACCGCTGTTGATGCTGCAGGCAACTATGGCGGCAATAAAGGCCGGGATATGGCTGGTTTCGGAGAAGGGGCCGAGCCCGAACTGCGTCTGGAGAAATGTTTTACCTTGCTGGATGACCTGGGGGAAGCCGAAGTAGACGATGAAGATCTGAACAAGCAAGGGTGTCCCCCGCACGAAATCCACATAGCATGTTGCCAGAGCGCGAATCAGCCGGTTTCTGGATAGCCTGCCCAGACCGGCAATCAATCCGAGAAACGAGCCTATTCCCACTGCAATTACCGTTATTTTCAGTGTTTCCAGTGCTCCGTTGATAAAAAAGGGCAGCGTGCGGATGATTGCCTCCAATGTTAACAACACCTCTCAATAACACGATTCGTGGAATAAAAATGAGTATGCGCAACCCTCCAGGCTGCGCATACTCTTGCGCTTTCTATTGCTGGGGCTCGCCTGGCAGATAGGCTGGTGGCTCCTGGTCAAACCATTTCTTATAGATCTTTGCGAATTCGCCGTTCTTCTTGATTTTTTTCAGACCTTCGTTGATCAGGTTCAGCATTTTGGTGTTGCCCTTCTTGACTACGATTCCATAAGGCTCGCTGTTGATGCGCTCTTCCAGGATCTTAAAATCTTTGCCGCCATTAAGCTTGATGTAATAATAGCTTACAGGGTAATCATTAACAAGGGCGTCGACCCCGCCGTTTTTGATTTCCATCAGGGCTTCGGTGACGTGGTCGAAGGTGGTAATCTTGGCACCGGGAATCGTAGCGGCGTAATCGGCCCCGGTTGTCGCAATTTGGACGGCGATTCTTTTGCCCTTCAGGTCCTTTGCGCTTTTAATACTGGTGTTGTCTTTGCTTACAGCAATCGATAAACCCGACATGTAGTAGGGAAGCGAAAAATCAACCTGCTGCTTGCGCTTGTCGGTGATGCTCACCCCGGAAATTGCCATGTCGACACTTCCTGTCTGGACGGAAGCGATAATCCCATCGAAACCCATGTCTTTATACTCAACGTTAAATCCCTGTGCTTTGGCGATGGCATTCATCAGGTCAACGTCAAAGCCTTTGAGCTCCCCTGTTTTTTCGTCGCGGAATTCAAATGGTGCAAAAGATGCCTCCATGGCTACGGTATACTTCGGCTTCTGCTGTGGCTTGTTGTTTTCCGCCGGAGCAGCTGCCTGCTTGGAGCCGCATCCGGCAAGCAGGGCACCCATCAAACCCACCAAACCCACAAGTAAAACCACCAACACCTGTTTACGAAAGTTTCGCAAGATTTTCCCTCCCTAAGTCACTTTTTTGTTAAAATGAAAATAGGCAGTATAACTATTCACTCATTTTAACAAAATTCCTGCTTTTTTCGAGGAGAAAATTTTGTGTGAAACATATTCCGACAAAGGCATTTATTGCCGATATAGCTTTACTTGGCGTAACTTTTGTGTGGGGAACGACCTTCCAGCTTGTCCATGATGCCCTGGCAGATATCGGGACCTTCCCCTTTCTTGCCGTACGCTTTCTGATCGCCGTGCTTTTTTTGCTGCCGTTCCACAAAGGTAAATGGCAATGGCACCCGGCCGCCTGGCGCGCCGGTATCTACCTTTTCGGAGGCTACGCCTTTCAGACTTTGGGCCTGCTCTGGACGACGCCGGCAAAGGCGGGCTTCATCACCGGCCTCAGCGTCGTCCTCGTGCCTCTCCTGGTGGCCCTGAAAACGAAGCGGCTTCCGGACCGGGGCACCGCAACCGGTGCCGTCCTTGCTGCGGCAGGGCTTGGGCTGCTGACCCTGGAAGGAAGCTTGGTTCCCGGCAGAGGGGATCTGCTGGTTCTCTGCTGCGCGATATGCCTTGCCCTCCAGATCCTGGCGGTGGAAGAAGCATCGCGGCACATGGATCCCCACAGCCTGACCGTAATCCAACTGGGGGTTATCTGCCTGCTCAGTTTCGGCTTGTGGGGTGGATTCGGGGGCTCCTTCCACCTGACGCCCCGGGTTCTCTGGGCACTGCTGATCACCTCGATCCCCGCTACTTCCCTGGCTTTTTTGATCCAGGGGTGGGCGCAGCGGTTTACCACACCCGCCCGGGTGGCGCTGGTATTTTCAATGGAACCGGTCTTTGCCGCCCTGTACAGCTACTGCTTCGGGGGCGAGGTCTTTACCCCGCAGAAGCTCATCGGCAGCGCTCTGGTTTTCGTTGGCATTATTGTAGGGAGCATCTTTCCGGGGAGTCCCTTGTCAGCAGAAAGCGGGACAGCCGCTCCACCGGAGCGGGGAGCAGCTCTTCACGAGGCGGATCCGGCCGGGGCCGGCCGCATTACAAAACCCCGGACGTGATGGTGTTGTCAATAAGGCCACAGGTGCTGTATAATATCATCGTCAACCGTATAGCGCTGATGTAGCTCAGCGGTAGAGCAGCGCACTCGTAATGCGCAGGTCGTGGGTTCGAATCCCACCATCAGCTCCAGAAAAATCAAGGCTTCCGGGGATCGACCCGGGAGCCGTTTTTGTCAGTTGCCGCCCAAGCATCACATCCCTGAAAGATACCGGGTTCCCGGCACGGATTCAGTTGAGAAAATTGCTCCAGTCGTGTTATTTTTCGACGCTATTTATGAAAGCATCTTGGAAGATGGTAAGATTTTTTCGTATGGAGTTCTTCTTCTTTGAAGAGTCTGCATGATCGCTTCCTGGAGGATCCGACCATCGAAGTTTTTCTTTTTCGAAAAGGTATAGATATCGTAAAAATCCTTCATCCGGCTATTGAGAAAAGACAGCTTGATCATGGCCTCGAATTTTTCGGCGATAGTCGATTCCAGGGAATATCCTTTTACAATAATTTGTTTCTATATCTAGCAGGACAGGATACAAGATGTCAGTTGGTATCGGTACAACAATATCGCCAAAGCCAATATCGATGCGCAGGCGGTTCCTGGCGGAACAAGCAAAAGGACTGGCTCCTTTTTTGGATTATGAGAAGGTTTTTTCTTTATTTTTATGGAAATATCAGGTATACTCTGTTGCAGGAGAAAGCCCCGAGAGGAGGCGATCCTTAATGTCTGAAGGTTCCGGCCACATTTCAGAAACCAAAAGATGGGAACCTTCAAAAGAATTCCTGGCCGAATTCTTCAGGCTGCGCCGGTTGGAAGAAGCGCGGAAAAGGCTCCTGAAGGAAAGAGCGTGGAAAAAGGCGAAAGCAGTGGCCGACCACCTCAAGAAGAAGTGGGGCGTAAAAAGTGTATATCTTTACGGGTCGCTGGCATGGGGGACTTTTCACGAACGCTCGGATATCGACATCATGGCGGTCGGCTTTACAGGCAACTACTGGCGGATGCTCGTCGAAGTGGAAGAAATAGCCCTGCCCTTTGAATGCACGGTGGTGTGTGAGGAGGACGCCTTTCCGTCTCTGCGAGCAAAAGTTCTCTCAGAAGGAGTTGAACTATGATGAACAAGCGGAAGTTTCTGGTACTGAAAGCCGCGATAGACAGGGAAACGAAGAACCTCGATAGAATAGAATCGAGATTGCAGAGATACCGGAGAATGCTCTCGGATTTGGAAGTTCAGGAGAAACAATATGGAGCATTAGACCTTTCGGATGCTTGTATTTTGGTCGGTGCAGCCCTTGATGACTATTATCTGGCTGTCGAAAACATTTTCAAGGTCGTAGCGACGGAATTGGATGGGGGACTTCCCGCCGGAGAGCACTGGCATAGGCGTCTTTTAACCAACATGATGCTGGAAGTCCCGGGGATACGTCCTCCTCTTCTCAGTGAGGATACTGTTTTTCAACTTGATGAGCTCCGAAGGTTCCGGCATCTGTTTCGCAACATATACGGGTTTGCCCTGGATGCCAATCGAGTAGCAGACCTGGCCGAAAAGGTTCCGGACATTACCAAACATTTAAAACAGGAAATAAATAGTTTCATGGCAACAATGCAGGCCATATACTCTATTTCCGACGAGAGTTAACACCCGAAGCAGGACCCCCGGCTATAGGCCGGGCTTTCTTTTTAGAAGCCCGTTTGTTCAGAGGTTGTATTTACCAGTACCGGCTGCTACAATGAAGGTGGGTGAAAGAGGGTGAGCGCCGTGCCAGAAGACGTGACAAGGGAAACCGCAGCCACAAGCGAGCCGCCCGGTGGGAGCCGGGGGAGATTGCGCCTGGCGTCCCAGGAGTTCTTCTTTTTGCTTCAGCGCATAGACAGGCTGGACGAGAAACTGACAGGGGAAATTAAAACGAACGCCGGCGAGCTCAAAGCCCTGGAAGAGCGCGTCAACGCTCGCATAGACCGCCTGGACGAGAAGCTGAGCGGGGAGATTAAAGCCCAGGGAGAGCGCATTGATCGTCTGGATGAAAAACTGAGCGGGGAGATCAAGACCCTGGACGGGAAAATCACTTCTCTAAACGAAAAAATAAGCAACAAATTCAATAACCTGACATTATGGACGGTAGGAATCCTGGTTACGGTAGTAATTGGTTTTCTCGCTCTACTGTTCCGTTAGCAAATGAGAATCAGGCCCCCTTCAGAAGAAGGGGATTTTCTTTTTTTGGAGGTGGTTTTCGGGAACAAAAACGCATGTGTTTTCCTTTATCGCTACCTTGTTCTGGCTTCTCCTGCCCGGCAGTCTCATGGGTTCTGGTGACGTCAACTATATGCCGCTCTTTCTGAAAACGAAACCGCCCTCATCATGCTCAACGCGAAGCGCGCCGCCGAAGAGCCTTCCTTCCGGAAATTGATAAGTATCTCCGCGTTGTCACACTTGAGGATGGGGAAACAGTACACAACGCTTTCCCCGAGGGAAGTACGCAGTAACGCTGGACAGGCAGGCGGCTGTCAGATGTTGCTTTGTTGAAGTATCCGGTATATCCTTCGATCAGAAAGACGGCGTTAACATTATGAAAGGGTATATGGCCCGTTGCAGGGAAAAAGAAGTTATTGTCTAATATAGGTTTAGGCTAGGAAATATATTGCTGCATAGGGAGAGCAAGCCAGATGTGATTATCCCTATAACAAAGGAGCGATCAAAGTGCTGATCATTGACCGGTTCGAAGGGGAATGGGCTGTAATAGAATTTGGTGATAAGATCTTTGATATTCCCAGAGCCCTTTTACCAAAAGAGGCTAGGGAAGGGGATGTTATCCAAATAAGCATCTCTATCGATAGTCATGCCACGAGGGATAGAGAAGAAGCGGTCAGAAAGCTTGCAGAAGAACTGTTCGAGGAGTAGGAGAATAGCGTAATTTTATTTAGATGGAAAGAGAGATTCATATGTGGCGGAAAACACTCTTGCCTATCCTTTTAGCATTCCTGTTGATCCTTTCAGGCTGCGGGAGTTCTGCCGTAACCCAGGACCACGCCTCGACTCCGTCAAATACAACCGAAACCGCGCCGGTTTCTCAACCACCCAACGAGAACAACAGGCAAGTTTCAACCTCCGGCAAGCTGGCCGTCCACTTCATCAACGTCGGCCAGGGGGATTCAATCCTGCTCCAGCTTCCTGACAGGCAAACAATGCTTGTTGATGCCGGGCCGAACGAAGCCGGCTCTGCTGTGGTTTCCTATCTTCAGGAACAGGGGGTCGAGAAAATCGACTACCTTGTGGCAACGCATCCCCATGCAGATCACATCGGTGGGATGGATAACGTCATTCAGGCGTTTGAAATAGGTAAAGTATACATGCCCCGGGTGACGACCACAACCGAAAGCTTCGAGAGCGTCCTTCGTTCTCTAAAGGCAAAGGGCCTGAAGATAACCCCGGCAAAGGCGGGTTTAACCGTAATTGACCAGAATGACTTGAAAATAAGCTTCATTGCTCCCTGCCGTTCCGGTTACGAAGAATTGAACGACTGGTCTGTCGTAACCAGGGTGCAGTTCGGGGACACTTCTTTTCTCTTGACCGGTGACGCTCAGACGGAATCTGAGCAGGAGATGCTTGCGTCAGGCGCCGAGCTCAGAGCCGATGTGCTCAAGGTCGGCCACCACGGGAGTTATAGCTCGACAACCTGGACTTTTCTGAAGGCCGTGTCTCCGAAGTACGCGGTTATCTCCGTCGGGGCGGGGAACGACTACGGTCACCCCCATAGGGAAACCCTGGCCAGGCTGGCCAGGGCAGGGGTCAAGGTCTACCGTACCGACCGGGACGGAACTGTAATGTTTGTAAGTGACGGCAAGACTCTTACGGTCAAGTATTAAAGGAGCAAAGCCAATCATGTTTAGTAATTTCGGTGGATTGCGGAGACCCTTAATTTGAAGGTGAATTGGGATGGACGTCAGCGGATAATTCAAATCAGCAAGTAGATTTCTACCAGCAAATTATTCGAGGACGAAAACAGACCTTGACCCCGGTAGTGAACCGGGAAAAGCTGAGTATATGCTGAGTGCACAGAAAGCATGGCTATCGGAGGTTGTTGCTCGTGGTTGATGAGTATGACGGTAGGGATAAGAGGAATATTGAGCAGTATGAGCATAAGGGAAAAACGAGGCTGAACAATCCGCCGGTGGGGCTGGTAACACCGCAAACCGACAAGGAATCCGGGAAGAAGACTTACCGGTATGACCCCCACATTGACCCGTCCCTGCAGTGGGCAGGAAAGGCCGAGCATACCTCTTTTGAAGTCCCGACTGTCTCACTTCATGTTCATGAAAGAATTGACCCCAGAAGGATAATCGACCAGGTGAGAAACTACCAGCGGCCGGAGATTGTACAGCTTTCTTTGTTTGAAAGAAAAGATGAGTACCTGCCTGTGCGCGAAGCAGTGGAATTTTACAAGCACCGCCATAACTGGACAAACCGCCTGATTGCCGGTGATTCACTCCTTGTGATGAACTCCTTATTGGAGAAAGAAGGCATGGCGGGCAAGGTGCAAATGATTTACATCGACCCCCCGTACGGAATCAAGTACGGCTCAAATTTCCAGCCGTTTGTGAACAAAAGGGACGTCAAGGACGGCAAGGACGAGGACCTGACCCAGGAACCGGAGATGATCAAGGCCTTCCGGGATACTTGGGAACTGGGGATTCATTCGTATTTGACTTATCTGCGCGATAGACTGCTTTTGGCGAAAGAACTGCTGAACGAGAGCGGGAGCATTTTTGTACAGATCAGCGATGAGAACGTGCATCTGGTAAGATGCTTAATGGATGAGGTATTTGGAAGGGAAAATTTTGTAAGTCTCATTACTTTTAGAAAATCAAATATTTCACTTGGATCATCACTTCTAGGAAGTGTATACGATTATATAATATGGTACGCTAAATTTAAGTTTAAGATTAAATATCATCAATTATTCTTACCAAAAGAAATTGGAGAAGAAGGTGGGACAAATTATCAATATGTAGAAGATTCCAATGGCATTAGAAGAAGAATAACATCTGAGGACATAAAAAATGGTTTTTGTAATTTAAAGGTCTTTACCCTTTTGGATATGTTAAGTTCAGGTTATACAGAAAGCTGTATCTATGACATTGTTTTCAACGGAGAAACTTTTCAGACAAAATTTGGTAAGTCATGGAAAACAACTAAAGATGGTTTTGAGAATCTAATCAAAAAAAATAGGATAATGAAGGTTGGTGATAGACTATACTATGTTTTGTATTATGATGATTATCCAGTTACCCAGATGTTGAATGTATGGAATGATACAAGATCTGTAATGAGTAAAATATATGCAGTGCAAACTGATGTTGAAGCTATCAAGCGCTGCATGCTTATGACCACCGACCCGGGCGACCTGGTTTTCGACCCCACCTGCGGTTCGGGGACTACCGCCTACGTCGCCGAGCAGTGGGGGCGCCGCTGGATTACCTGCGATACCTCTAGAGTAGCCATCGCCCTGGCCAAGCAGCGGCTCATGACGGCGGTTTTCGACTACTACGAGCTTGCCCGCCCGGAAGAGGGAGTGGGAAGCGGTTTTAAATATAAGACCGTTCCGCATATCACCTTAAAATCCATCGCCAACAACGAACCGCCGGCCGAAGAAATTCTCTATGACCAGCCGTACATTGATAAGAAAAAGATCCGTGTAACAGGTCCTTTTACTGTAGAAGCCGTACCGGCCCCGACCGTTAAGCCTCTGGACGATGTCGGTGAAGATGAAGGGGCATCCGATACATCGGTGGCCCGCTCCGGTGAGACGCTGCGGCAGGCCGAGTGGCGACAGGAGCTTCTGCGAACCGGTATTAGAGCCAAAAACGGCCAGCGCATTGAGTTTACCAGGGTAGAGCCTTTCCAGGGTGCAAGATGGATTCAGGCTGAGGGTGAAACAAAAGAAGATGTACCCAAACGGGTCTTGATTTCCTTTGGACCGGAATATGCGCCGCTAGAGCAAAAACAGGTGGAGCAGGCCTGGCAGGAGGCGCGGATGTTCCGGCCGGATATGTTGCTGTTCTGCGCCTTCCAGTTTGATGAGGAGGCGGCGAAGGACATCGATGAGTTGAAGCCGGAGATTGCAGGCATGCAGCTTTTAAAGGTGCAGATGAACGCCGACCTGTTTACCGAGGACTTGAAAAAGAAACGTTCCGGCAACGATAGCTTCTGGCTGATCGGCCAGCCCGACGTCAAGGTGAAGAGGATAACCAAGGGTAAGGATAAAGGCAAATACCAGGTGGAAGTGTTAGGCTTTGATTACTACAACACCAAAACCGGCAATGTGGAGTCGGGCGGCAAACATAACATTGCCATGTGGATGCTTGACACCAATTACGATGGGCGAAGCCTGTTCCCCACCCAGGTCTTTTTCCCGATGGCCGGTGCCAATGAAGGCTGGGCCAGACTGGCTAAAACCCTTAAGGCAGAAATCGATCCCGAAAGAATTGAGGCATTTCGGGGAACGGTAAGCCTGCCGTTCGAAGCGGGTACGAACAGGACGATTGCTGTTAAAATCATTGACGACAGGGGGATTGAAAGCCTGCGGGTGATCAGGCTTTAAGAAGGAGCCATGGGCGGTCAGAAAGCCATAGATAAACTGATCATCAATTCTCCTTATGAGGAACCAAGGTTTTACTGGCATTACGATAGAGAAACGAGGACCTTCGAAAAACGGGAGGGCAGGAGGCCTGCCGGCTATGTCGTCGCTTCGGAAAGCAGCAAATCCTTTGACGACCCCGGCGTATTTGTGCCCATAAAACTGGTAAATGAGATTCGCCCCAGGGTAAAAGCATGGCGGGAGTCAGGGTATCCGGGGGTGACAGGGATTACCAGGCGGTTGCTGACCTACTGGCAGGACCCGGAAGAAAGAGCGGAGAGACGTTTCTTTTTCTGCCAACTCGAGGCTATTGAAACGCTGATTTGGCTGGTGGAAGCGCCCGATGCCGAAAAAGTGGGCATCCAGATTCCCTCGGACGGGGGAGAGTTTAAGCGGGTGTGTTCTAAGATGGCCACCGGCTCCGGCAAAACGGTTGTCATGTCCATGCTTATCGCCTGGCAGGTACTCAACAAAGTAGCTAACCCCCGGGATACCCTTTTTTCCAAACACGTCCTTGTCGTTGCCCCCGGCCTGACAGTAAAGAGCAGGCTTAGCGTATTAAACCCTTCTGATGTAAACAACTATTACGAGGCCTTTAATATTGTTCCGCCGGGACTTATGGACTCCCTCCGGCAGGGGAAAATCCTGATCATCAACTGGCACGCCCTGGCATGGGAGGATGAGGAAAAGCTCAAGAAAAAGAAGAGCGTGGACAAGCGCGGCGCAAAGAGTGACGAGGCTTATGTCCGTGAAGTACTGGGAGATATGGCCGGGGCCAGGAATATCATTGTGATTAATGATGAAGCCCACCACGCCTGGCGCGTCAATCCAGAGCTCAAGGTAAAAAGGGAATTCAAGGAACAGGAAGCCCGGGCAACGGTATGGGTTGGCGGCCTTGATCGTATCCACAGGGCAAGGGGAATTCTGTGTTGTTACGACCTTTCTGCTACACCTTTTGCCCCGTCGGGAAAAAGGGCCCAGGAAGAGGCTTTATTCGGTTGGATAGTCAGCGATTTCGGTTTGAACGACGCCATTGAATCCGGGCTGGTAAAGACGCCGCGCGTTGTTATACGAGACGACTCGGCCAGGACGCCCGAATTAAAATCAAGGCTTTACCATATTTATATGGATCCTACCGTTAAGGAAGACATTAACAGGAAGGCGCAGGAAAGCGAACCGCTACCAGACTTGGTCACGAATGCTTATTATCTTTTAGGGAAGGATTGGCTGGAGACCAAAAAGGCATGGGAAAAAGCCGGGCAGAAAGTGCCTCCGGTAATGATTACGGTTGCCAACCGCACTGAAACGTCGGCCAGGATAAAACACGCCTTTCTCCATAACGAGATCATGATTCCCGAGTTGTGCAATCCTGAGGGTATCTTGCAGATCGACAGCAAAGTTTTAGACGAAGCCGAGTCGGGTGAGGAAGCAATTTCCGTTGACGTTAGCCCGGACGATCAGGAAGACGAAGCCCCCGCTAAAAAATTGACTAAAAAAGAACAGGCGGAAATCTTGCGCCAAACAGTTGACACTGTCGGTCAGGTCGGGAAACTGGGCGAAAAAATTCAAAATGTGATTTCCGTCGGTATGCTTTCAGAAGGCTGGGACGCCAAGACCGTAACCCACATAATGGGCTTGCGCGCTTTTTCCAGCCAGCTACTCTGCGAGCAGGTGGTAGGAAGGGGGCTGAGGCGGGTCAGCTACGATGTTGGTGAGGATGGGCTTTTTGAGCCGGAATATGTGAACATTTTCGGAGTACCTTTTACCTTCTTACCTCATGAAGGAGGAGAAGACGCCCCTCCACCGCCGCCGAAGCCGAAGACGAAAATTGAGCCGGTACCGGAAAAAATGGAACACGAGATATCCTGGCCCAACGTCATCAGGATAGATACGGTTTACAGGCCGAAGCTTACCCTTGATTTAAGCAAGGTAGAACCGATTGTGCTGGATCCTTTTGAAAGCATTACGGAAGCGGAGCTGGCTGCTATCATAGCGGGGAAGCCTAACCCTGCCTTGTTATCGGACATTGATCTGAAGCAGATCGCTGAAAGGTACCGTACCCAGACTATTATTTTTGAAACGGCAAAGAGGATCTACAACATCGAAAAGCCCAACTGGAAAGGAAGCAAGGAGCTATTTCTCGCCCAGCTTATAAAAATCGTGGGTGAATTCATCGAATCGGACAGAATTGTGATTTCCAGCGAGCGCTTCAATACTTCGGCAGAGCGACGCAAGGTGTTGATTATTCTTAATATGAACAAAATTATTCAGCATATCTGGAATGCAATAAAGGCTGTGAATTGTGAAAAACGGGTTCCCGTTTTTGATAGCGAGAATCCTATCCGTTCCACTTCCGACATGCGGCCCTGGTATACCAGCAAACCCTGCGAGTGGACGCAAAAGTCCCATATCAGCCATGTGGTCGTGGACAGCACCTGGGAGGCAACAGAGGCTTATATTATTGATAAACACCCTGCCGTCAGGTCGTTTGTGAAGAATGACCATTTAGGATTCTACATTGTTTACAATTACCAGGGGGTTGTACGCAAGTACTATCCGGATTTTATCATCAAGCTCGTAAATGGAGAGTATCTGATCCTTGAGGTAAAGGGAAAAGAAGATGCAGTAGCCAAAACCAAACATGCCAGCCTTGCCGAGTGGGTGGAAGCGGTAAATTCCCACGGCGGATTTGGCAGGTGGAAATGGGCGGTGTCGTACACTCCGGGAGATCTGGAAATGGTAGTTCGAGAAGCCACAACAGATAAAATATAGAACATGCCGGTCATAAAGCCACCGGTTCCGTATAGGAAATATTTGGTGGAGGGAGAGTTTATTTGACTGACCTGGACACCGTGTCCCGCCGGGTACACCGGGGCGACCGGGATATCAACCTTACCAATAAAGAGTACTCCCTGCTGGAGTACCTGATGCGCAATCCCAACCGGGTCCTGACTCGCACCCAGATCGCCGAACACGTCTGGGATTATGATTTCAACGGGATGTCCAATGCCCTCATCGACCAGGTGCACCGGCTGATGCACCTCTGGAAGACGGGCGACGTGGTAAGGGTGGACGAGTACCTCGACGCCCGCGGCCTCCGTCGCCACCGCCTCTTTCACCAACTCCTCCAGGCCCTGATTGAGCTCGCCTCACCCGGCAGCGACGAACGCTCCCTCCTGGAGAGCATCAGCAACCATGTGGCAGCACGGGGAATAGCTCCGGAGAAGCAACCGGAGTAAAGGCAAAGATGGCGCCGGTTTAATCGAAAAGGACAGGAGCTATATGGTATGATAGGTTTGAAGGGGGTGGTGTCGGATGCCAAAGGGCGAAAACTTAATGGAATGTTTATTCAAAGAAATCGAGATAATCCAGGAGATCATCAAACGAATGGCCTATAGCTCCTTTATGATCAAGGGGTGGGCCGTAACTCTGGTAGTTGTCACTTTGCTGTTGCGAGGGGCTAAAATCCAGGCTTTTATCGCTTTCATCCCGCTGCTTGTCTTCTGGTTTCTGGATGCCTACTTTTTGTGGCAGGAGCGGATGTACCGGAAACTTTACGACTGGGTTGTTCAAAACAGATTGAACACCGACGGGTATCTCTTTGATATGAACGCCTACCGCTTCCGGGCTGATGTCCAGTCACCGTTCAGGATTATGTTCTCTGTAACCCTGGGCTGGTTTTACGGTTCGATTGCGGTTTTGGTTATAATCTACTGCGTCAGCTTATTTCTCTGGTGAGAAGATTATTATGTTGTGGCCTTTCTTGGTGATCTGCTGTCGACCCGGTTGTATGTGAGCAGGCCGGGTCGGATTGCACCCGCTTATGGGGAAAGCAGGTCTACAAACCTGAACTGCACCGTGTCTACCAGCCCCCGATTGGTCAGGCGTAATTCGGGTAGAACGGGAAGGGAAAGCAAGGCCATGGTCATAAATGGAGATACCAGCCGGCAGCCCAGGGCTTCCCATGCCCGGCGCAACTCGGCGACCAGCTTCGCCACCTCCTCCACCGGCCGGTCCGACATAAGCCCGGCAATCGGCAGGGGGAGCAGAGCAAGAACCCTGCCGTCCCGGACTGCCACCATACCGCCACCGCATTCCGCCAATTTGTTACCCGCCAGGGCCATGTCCTCATCGTTCATTCCTAGAATGAGCAGGTTGTGACTGTCGTGGGCCACCGTCGAAGCCACGGCTCCACCTTGAAGGCCGAAGCCTTTCACAAAGCCCAGGCCGATACTCCCGTTTTTGCCGTGTCGCTCGACGACCGCCACTTTGGCGAGATCACGGGTGACAGAGGCTTCCAGCTTTCCATCCACCGCCGGGAGTTCGACGGTCAGGTGCCTGGTTAAAACGCTGGCCTCGATCACCTCCATCGCCCTGATCCGGGCCCTGGTTTTCCCCGCCGGCGCTGCTATGCGGAAATGCCCCGGATTTAAAGGCTCCCTTAAATGAACCGAATTGCGGACAAACTCCGGATATGTGACGGCAGGAAGGTCCACCAAAAGTTTGCCGCCGGAGGCGATGATCCTGCCGTCCACCATCACCATGTCGACATCCACCTTTGCAAGATCTTTTAAGAAAAGGATGTCGGCAAAGCGTCCTGGGGCAATGGCTCCCAGGTCCTGGTCCACCTTGAAGCATTCTGCGGTATTGATGGTAACCGCCTGGATTGCCCGGATCGGGTTCAGTCCTTCGCTGATCGCCCGGCGCACCACATGGTTCAGGTGGCCTGTGGAGAGCAGGGTTTCAGGATGCACATCATCGCTTACCAGGACGGCCCTGCGGCTGTCGATTCCTGTTTCTGTGAGGCTTTTTACTGTTGCGGCTACATCGTGCCAGGCGGAACCTTCGCGCATCTTGGTATAGATTCCCAACCGCATCCTGTTCAGGGCATCTTCTTTCAGGACCGCTTCGTGGTCGGACCTGATGCCTGCCGCAGCGTAAGCGGCAACTCCCTGGAAATCGCCCGGCATGGAGTAATGCCCGGTAATCGGTTTACATGCTTCCAGAGTGGCTTTCAGTTCGCCGTGTACCGCCGGGTCCCCGGCCAGCACCCCGGGGAAGTTCATCATTTCTCCCAGGCCGCAGATGCCGGGCCACTGCATGGCCGTGGCGATCTCCTCGGGACCGAAAACAGCGCCGGCATCTTCAAAACCCGGAGCGGCCGGAACACATGACGGCATGGTTGCCAGGACTTTTAAGGGTAGCTGCAGCCCTTCTTCCACCATCAACCGCACCCCCTCCAGTCCGAGGACGTTGGCGATTTCATGGGGATCCATAAAAATTCCCGTCGTGCCGAGGGGAAGCACGGCCCGGGCAAATTGCGTAACCGTCACCATGCTGCTTTCTACGTGGACGTGACCGTCTAGAAAACCGGGACAAAGGTAATAACCGGTGGCATCGATCACCCGGGTCGAGGGGCCGATGGTATGGTTCACCTCCCCGACGCTGCTGATTCGGTCTCCTTTGATCGCGATGTCCCAGAGCAGGATTTCGCCGGTGAAGACATTTACGACTTTTCCTCCCCGGATGACGGTATCGGCGGGAACCTTACCGGTGGCGGTTGCCACAAGCTCCCGGGTGACCCCGGCAAGGGGTTGTCTGGTTATTGCCATGCCCGTATCTCCTCCGTGGTAATTTTTAATTTGAGAAACTCAGGATGTTTTCAACTTCTAATACGGAAAAAGGTTATAACCATTATACAGAAAACCGGCCGGTTACGCACGATGAAGCTATTTTTACAGGAGACCGGTTCCCTGTTTGAACCAAAAAACCGGGCGGAGGCGTTTACTTCGGGCCGGTACGGTGAAGAATAACGGTAGAATTCAGTAGCAAGGAGGAATCGTTCGAATGGCGAGGATCATGATTTCACCGGGCCGCTACGTCCAGGGAAACGGGGCAATCCGGTTGATCGGGGAAGAGGTGAAGCGCCTCGGGTCCCGGGCGCTGGTGGTCGGGGACAGGACTGCCCTTCCCCTGGTGAGGGAGGCTGCCGGAAAAAGCTTTGAGCAGAGCGGTGTTGACGCCCGGTTCGAGACCTTTGGCGGAGAATGCTCGATGGAGGAGATCGACCGCCTCAAGGATCTGGCCGAAGCGGAGGGGGCCGAAGTGGTAGTCGGGGTCGGGGGCGGTAAAACCCTTGATACTGCCAAGGCCGTAGCCCACTTCGCCGGGCTGCCGGTGGCTGTGGCGCCGACTATCGCCTCCACCGATGCGCCGTGCAGTGCCCTTTCGGTCATCTACACCCCTGAAGGGGTGTTCGAACGCTACCTGGTGCTGCCGAAGAACCCCGACCTGGTGCTTGTGGACACCGGAATTGTGGCTAAGGCCCCCGTGCGGCTGCTTGTTTCCGGGATGGGGGACGCTCTGGCCACCTGGTTTGAAGCCGATGCCAGCGCCGCCTCCTATGCCAAAAACCTGCCCGGAGGCAACAGCACGGAGGCGGCCCTCTCCCTGGCCAGGCTGTGTTACGAGTTGTTGATCGAACACGGTCTGCGGGCGAAACTTGCCGTGGAAAAGGGCGCGGTGACGGAAGATGTCGAAAAGGTCGTGGAGGCCAACACCCTCTTGAGCGGCCTGGGCTTTGAAAGCGGCGGCCTGGCTGCTGCCCATTCCATTCACAATGGTTTTACTGCCCTGGAGGAGACCCATCACTATTACCACGGTGAGAAGGTGGCCTTCGGCACCCTGGTGCAGCTCGTGCTGGAAAACAGGAGCAGTGAAGAGCTGGAGGAGGTCCTGAGCTTCTGTCAGGCGGTTGGGCTCCCTATAACGCTGCGGCAGATCGGCATCACCGATGCATCTCCTGAGAAAATCCGAAGGGTTGCAGAGACCTCCTGTGCGGAAGGAGAGACCATCTTCAACATGCCCTTCCCGGTCACGCCCGATATGGTGTACGATGCCATACTGGCGGCGGATCGCATCGGGGAGCTGTATCTGGCCTAGAACAGCAGGACACCCATGTCCCCGAGGCGAGGGTGGAGAACGGCGTCCTCTGGGTCAATCCCGGTCACCTGAAGGATGCCGACAAGAAGGGGCATGCCCCGAGCTTCGCGGTGCTGGATATCGGTAAAGAGGGTACCCGGGTGCTCCTGGTGGATCTGAAGACGGGGGATGTCTTCGATTCCTGCGATCTATCGGCACCTGGCGGCGATCCGCGTTGAGGCAGTTGCCGTTTTCCCTTTTGGATCATCTTTGCTAGACTGCGCCCGGCTTTGAAACGCCCGGAATTCCCGAATGAAAAGCGGGCGTTTTTTTGTTGCCCTTTTCATCCGCCGTTTTTTTCTTGACAGGCTGCTGAGGTCCGGCTATATTATTATTTCGTGATCGTAATATTCCGATCCGAAACAGGTGGTGGTATTGCAGAATTTTCGCTTATTGGAGCTCTTTTACCGGATACACCGGAGGCTGCTTAGGAGGCTGGTCGGCCAGCTGCAGGGTCTATCCGCTGGGGAAATGATGGTGCTTTGGAAAGTGAATAAAAGGGGTTTTTGCCGGGTAACCGACCTGGCGCAGGAAATCTGCATTTCTCCCAGCACCCTTACCGGGATTCTGGACCGCCTGGTAGAAAGGGGACTGCTGGAGCGGTTCCCCGACCCGGATGACCGCCGTGTCATTCTGCTGAAGGGTACACCACGTTTAAAAGGGTTTATCGAAGAGGTTGCAGAGGCAATTGAAAAAGAACTTATCAAGATATTTGGTGCCATGCCGGTAGCGGATTACCAGCGGCTGCTCGTGGACCTGGAGTTACTGCTTAAATATCTGGAACAGGAAAAGGGTGATGGTTACGGAAAAGCAGGAGATAAAGACGGGCGAGGGCATATCCACCCCTAAGGGCGGTGCGACAATTCACTGGGTTATCCCCGTTCTGGTCGCCTTGATCGGGGCCTTTATGTCGATCCTCGACTCCAGCATCGTAAATGTTGCGATCCCGACGATCATGAATGTGTTCAATACCAATACCAGCACCGTTGAGTGGGTTGTGACGATTTACATGTTAGCTCTTGGTGTAGTGGTGCCGCTCAGCGGATGGTTGGGGGATAAGCTTGGTTTTAAGCGCCTGTATATCCTGTCTCTGGCCATCTTTGTTTTTGGCTCCCTCTTGTGCACTTTGAGCTGGAATGTGGATTCCCTGATTGCCGCCAGGGTGGTGCAGGCTTTTGGGGGCGGCATGATTATGCCCACCACCATGTCGATGGTGATCCGGATGGTGCCGCGAGAAAGGCTCGGCGGCGGGATGGGGATCTTCGGCATCGCTCTCCTGGTCGCCCCGGCGGTCGGTCCCACCCTGGGGGGCTACCTGGTGGAGTATGTCGACTGGCGCTGGATTTTTACCATTAATTTGCCCATCGGGGTTATCGGTATTCTGCTCTCCTGGTTCTTTCTGCCTGAGTTTCCACCGGTTGATCCGGAGAAGCTGGATATCGGTGGCGTCCTGACATCTGCGGTGGGACTTTTCAGCCTTTTGCTCGCCCTCAGCAAGGGAGGGGACTGGGGCTGGACGTCGGAAGCGATTGTTTTCCTCTTTTACATAAGCGCCGTTTCGCTGGGCCTCTTTATTTACCTGGAACTCACCCAGGAGAATCCCCTCCTTGAACTGCGGGTTTTTCGCTATACAACCTTCACCCTGGCAAACATCATGGTTGTTATCACAACCATCGGGCTCTTTGCGGGGATTTTCTACATTCCGCTTTTTTTGCAGACCATTAGAGGGCTGGGGGCCATGGAAACCGGCCTTCTGATGATGCCCGGCGCCATTGCCTCCGGGATGATGATGCCGGTCGCCGGGCAGCTCTACGACCGGTTCGGCCCCAGGGTGCTTGCCGTGGCCGGCCTGCTGTACCTTTCATATACCACCTATCTCCTGCACAATCTCGATGTTATCACCCCGACGGGACTGATCATCACCTGGATGGTTCTGCGGGGGCTCGGGATGGCGTTTGCCAACATGCCGGCACAGACGGCAGCGATGGCGGTAATCCCCCCCGAGCTGGTGGGGCGGGCCTCGGCCATCACCAACATCATTAACCGCGTGTCCGCTTCGTTCGGCATAGCCGTTCTGACTTCGATTTTGAATCACAGGACGGCCGCCCATGCGGCGGAGTTGGCAAATAATCTCACTGCCACCAATCCTGCGGTGAGCGATTTCTTCCAGCGCGTCGGGACTTACCTGGGAGGAGGTGCGGTTACCGCCCGGGTAAAAAGCCTGGGAACTGCTTACCTCCAGGGGGTTGTTTCCCAGGTGGCATATGTAAAGGGCATCGATGATATTTTTGTGATTGCGTCACTGATTACCCTGGCAGGAGTCATCCCGGCAGTTTTTCTCCGGCGAGGGCAGGGGAGACAACCGGGGTTCGGCGGCGAGTAAAGCAGGATAACAAGGTCGATGAGGAGTGAGTGGGAGTGCCTAGACGTATGATCATTGCACTGGTCTTGATAATTGCCTTGGCAGGAGCGGGCGGCATCGCCTTTTACTATTACTATATGGGCACAAATTATGTCATAACGGAGGATGCCCGGGTGGCGGCGGACACCGTTGCCGTTACTCCGGAGATTTCCGGCAAGCTCCTGGAGTGGAATGTCGAGGAAGGAGATATGGTTAAGGCAGGTCAGGTGCTGGGAAGGCAGGATTTGGCTTCGGTCATGACTTCCGGTGCCGTCAACCCTCAGACAATGGGTCCGGTGGCCGGAGTCATGGCCGAGAAGGCCGAGATCAGGGCGCCGATCAGCGGCCAGGTGATTCAGTCCAGGGCCGTGGTCGGGGAGATGGCCGCGGCGGGCATGCAGCTGGCAGTTATTGCCGATTCCGACAACCTTTATATCAGCGCCAACATCAAGGAAACGGTGATCGAGAAGGTGAAAACCGGACAGCTTGTGGATGTGAATATCGACGCCTATCCCGGGCGGAGGTTCACAGGCCGGGTGGTGAATATCGGCCGGGCGACGACCTCGACCTTTTCACTGCTGCCGGCGCAGAACTCCAGCGGCAATTTTACCAAGGTGACCCAGGTCATCCCCGTCAAAATCCAGTTGGAGGATGCCGGGAACGCCCGTTTGATGGTGGGAATGAGTGTTAAGGTGCGCATCCATGTTAAATAGATATGAAGCCATAAAATGAAGGCCTGAGAGGGGAGTAGGAGTATGAGAGACTGGAGGAAGCAACTGGCGGCCGGTTTGCTGGCGGCCGTATTAATCCTTGTGTCTGCGGGATGCGGGAGCAGGACGAATGACAGGATTTCGGTCGTGGTGAAAACGGCAACCGAAGGGGATGCAGGTTCTACCCAGGAGATCACCGGCACCCTGGTTCCGGACCGGACCGTCAACATCTTCAGCAAGCTGACCGGGCAGGTAAAATCGGTTCTGGCCGATGTGGGGGATACCGTGCAGGCGGGTAAGCTTCTTTTACAGATAGACACCCGGGAGCTAAACGCCCAGCTCAGGCAGGCGGAGGCGGCCCTACAGGTTGTCCGCGACCAGGCGGAGCAGGCTAAGATAGGAGTGGAGACTGCAAAGATCAATCTGGACCTTGCTCAGAAAACCTATGACCGGATCAAAATGCTGGCAGATGCGGGTGCGGTATCACAAAGCCAGTTCGATGAGGTTCAGAACAAGCTGGATCTGGCCAGGAAGCAGTATGAATCCGCCCAGAAACAGTATGCCATAGCGACCGGTTCTGCCCTGGAACAGGCCCGGGCGGCGGTCAATACGGTTCAGGTTCAGCTCAGCAACAGCGAGATCACCAGCCCGATCACCGGTGTGGTGACAAACCGGAACATCAACCCCGGCGAGATTGCAGCTCCGGGGGTTGCGCTTTTGACCCTGGCGGATACGTCGAGTTTGAAGCTACAGGGTACGGTATCTGAGGCTCTTGTACCATTCCTGGCGGTTGGCCAGAAGGTGAAGGTCGCCGTGGCTGTGTTGCCGGGAAAGATTTTCGAGGGGGAGATAGCCAGGCTCGGCCCGGTAGCGGCGACAACCGGCCAGTATTTTCCAATAGAAATCAAAATAAAGAACCCGGGCGAGCTTAAGGCCGGGATGACTGCCAGGGCAGTCTTGAGAACCGGCGGTGTAAGAGGTATCGTGGTTCCCCAGTCCGCAGTTAGGACCGGCAACGGCCACAGCTACGTTTTTGTGGTGAAACCTGACGGTACGGTGAAAAAGCGGTTTGTAACCCTGGGGCCGAAGAACGGATCGCGGGTTGTGGTGGTGAGCGGGCTGAAGAAGGGAGAACGGGTGGCGGTATCCAATGTGCGGATGCTCCAGGACGGCATGAAGGTTGTGCAGCGGAAGGGCTAGGAAGACCACCACGCAGCCTCCGGCGGCACCAACAGAGGATGAAAACTGGTTATCCTTGCGCTTGCTCCCGGACTCCGGTTGAACTCGCCCTAAAACTCGTCGCAGACGGCAGCCGACCGCCTCCTACGCTGCATCCTTGCAGCGGAGTCGGCTACTTCCCCCGCACTCAATGGCACTTTTTCTGTAATTAGGTGATTTAATAACAATCACTTCCGAATGAACAT
>DULK01000073.1 GCA_012840385.1 Syntrophomonadaceae bacterium | reverse complement strand
GATTGGGTGCCGGACCGTTCGACTTGCATGTGTTAGGCACGCCGCCAGCGTTCGTCCTGAGCCAGGATCAAACTCTCCATTTAATCCCTTGTCTTCAAGCTCCGCACGGCTGTTCAGTTTTCAAAGACCTTGCCGCTTCATTATTACTTTATTACTTTGAAGCGGCGACGTTGCTTATCTTATCACCTTTGCTTCTTCGTGTCAAGGTTTTATTCATTCAAATCCCTGGCTACTCGGAAGCAGCAACGTTAGTTATGTTAGCATCATTAATCTTAGATGTCAAGACCGCCTTCGACCTTTTCTACATATCGCCTTTGATTAATTACTCGATCCAAACCGACTTATCAGGTCAGGTCTTGAATGCATTAATAATATACCACCGGGTCTTTTTCCCATGCAAGATGAAATAATCGTTGCATGCCGTCATAATTAAGGGCATACTTAATTAACACGGTTATATTTTGGTTTAGAAAAGAAGAATTGGCTTTAATTTAAACCTTTTGAATTAAAATTGACGTATAATTTGGGTACCTGACCAACAATAATGGTATCCGTGATGGGAACCTGCTCAGACACCTTCACATTTGAGGTGATCAGAGGAACAACAACCTTGACCTGGCTCACGATATCAAGGTATAGCCGGTGCCGGGTCTGGTTGATTCCGGCCTCTTCAAACCGGTCAAAAACATTGGTTCTCACAGTACCGACCGGATAGATCGACACACCGATGCGGGGCCCATAATTGGCCAGCAGTTGGCTACCCAAAACCTGTCCCACGGGGATGTAAAACTGCTGGTTAACCAGGTCTTTCAATGCCGCGTTAATAGCCAGGGTGGTATCAGAAGCCAGCTGGTTGATGCGCACGATATTTGGCTGCATCAGGACAACCCGGCCGCTGTTGTCTTTCTGGATAGAGATCAAGTCATGATAGTCCACGGAGTCCGCAATCTTTTCTTTAATGGCTTGATTGACGGCCTCCGTCGCCGCCCATCTCGCTTTCGCCTCGGCAATCTCCCGGATTGTGGGTTTAAGATTGTGTTCGAAGATAAGCAAGAGTAAAAATAATAAAACCAGCGTGGTCAAAAAGGCGAGCAATGCGAGGTTGAAGACCGGCGGCATCCGACGCGGGTTAAAAATGATTACTGGACGCCGAAACAAAGGCTGCCACCTCCCGCTAATACCCCTACACTATATGAATATGATGTGGGAAACAGGGAGGTGCTTGTTTTCTAATCTCTTCTATTTATTTATATAAATACGGGCAAACTTTCTCTTTCCGACCTGAACAACCATCCCATTTTTGACCGTAACTACAGCATCCGGATCTGTTACTTTTTCGCCCTCTATTTTAACACCCCCCTGGCTGATCATACGCTTTCCGGCGGAGGTGCTGTTTACAAGGTCCGCCTTCACCATCAACCTGGGCAGCCAGATTCCTCCGTTCTCGTCCAGGTCGGGGGGATCTAGAGTGACATTGGGCATATCCTCCGGCATCTCTCGTTTTTGAAAGACCGCAACGAACTCCCTTTCGGCATCCCCGGCCGCTTTTTCCCCGTGGAACAGGGTGACAAGCTCCCGGGCCAGACGCATCTTGGCGTCCCTGGGGTGCAACACTCCCGACGAGAGGTCGTTTTTAATCCTTCTCACCTCTTCAAGGCCAACCGGAGTAACAAGTTCAAAATAACGCACAATCAGTTCGTCGGGCAGGGACATGGTCTTGCCGTAGATTTCACCCGGCGGTTCCGAAATACCGATGTAATTGCCCAGGCTCTTGCTCATTTTCTGCACGCCGTCCAGCCCTTCCAGGATCGGAACCATAAGGGCCACCTGAGGCTCCTGGCCGAATTCGCGCTGCAGGTCGCGTCCCACCATTAAGTTAAACTTCTGGTCCGTCCCCCCAAGCTCCACATCCGCATGGAGGAATACGGAGTCGTAAGCCTGCATCAAAGGATACAGGAATTCGTGCACCCCAATCGGCAGCCCTTCCCGATAGCGGCGTGAAAAGTCATCCCTCTCCAGCATCCTGGCCACAGTGTATTTTGACGCCAGCTTGATCACATCGGCAAAGGTGAGAGGAGCCAGCCAGGAACTGTTAAAAACAACCCTGGTTTGCTCCAGGTCGATGATCTTGCCGACCTGCGCCTTGTATGTAGCCACATTCTCCATGATCTGTTCCTCTGTAAGCTGCTTGCGGGTTTCCGAACGGCCCGACGGGTCACCGACACGGGACGTAAAATCCCCTAAAATCAGCACTATATCGTGACCCAACTCCTGAAACTGGCGCAGCTTATGTAAAACAACGGTATGCCCCAGGTGGATGTCAGGAGCGGTGGGATCAAGCCCGAGTTTAACCTTGAGCGGCCTGTCCTCTTCCAGGGATCGTTTCAACTTCTGGGCAAGTTCTTCCTCAGGTACGATCTCCGCAGCACCGCGGGTGATGATCTCCCATTGCTTCCGGAAATCCTTTACTAGACGTGACACAAGCGAGTCCTCCTGTTTCAAAAAATCAAATTTAAATTCATTTGTACAAGATATAAAGTAACATTTTTTCCCCTTTCCCACAAGAAAGGTCTACAAATTGGTCTCTAAGATCCCGACCAGGTCCGAATAACCTGCCGTCCTTGGATTTGCTGCCAGAGAGCCGGAGTCAAGGGATTCCTCAACCAGGGCGGGTATGTCTTCTTTTTTAAGCCCCACTTCCCCCAACTTTTCGGGAATATTTAAACGCATTTTCATTACCTGGATAAAATGCAAAAGCTTCCGGGCGGCCTCCGGGGATGGGGTACCGGGCGGTACCAGCTCCAGCTTCCGGGCTACCTGGGCGTACTTGTCTTCCACGATAGTCATGTTATATTCGATCACGTAAGGGAGCAAAATGCCGCAGACCAGGCCGTGGGGAAGGTGATAGCGAAACCCGATGGCATGAGCGAGGCCGTGCACCGCTCCGAGCCGGGCGTTGTTTAAGGCAATTCCGCCCATCAGGCTCGCCAGGGCCATTTTCTCCCGCACTTCTTTCGTACCTTTTTTATAAGCAGAATATAAATTACGGCAGATGAGCACCGCAGCCTCCAGTGACATCGCCTCTGTCATTGGATGTGACCACCTGGAGGTGAAAGCTTCCAGTGCATGGGTCAGGGCATCCATCCCTGTTACGGCAGTGAGTTCTCGGGGCATGGTCATTGTCAATACAGGATCGACGATGGCAACTCTGGCCAGCCAGAAGTCGCTGCGGATGCTTCGTTTCCTTCCGGCTTCCTTATCGGTCAGCACCGCGTTGCGGGTGGCTTCGGCTCCGCTTCCTGCCGTGGTCGGCACAGCAATCCAGGGGAGACCGGGCTTCTCCACCGGCCGCCCGTTAAAATACTCTCTAACAGAACCCTCCTCGTAATAAAGCCCTGCGGCAGCTTTGGCCACGTCAAGGACGCTCCCGCCCCCCACACCGACTACCAGATCCACCTGCCCCGACCGCCCCCTTTCACGGCACGCCTCCACAACCTCGAGTGTGGGTTCCGGCGCAACTTCGTTAAAAATAATCACTTCCAGTTTGGCGGTTCGCAGGGGAGCAAGTATGCGGTCTATCATTCCACTCGCCAGAAGCGAGCGCCGGCCGGTAACAAGCAGCGTCTTCATCCCAAAACGGCCGGCCTCTTCTCCCAAACGTCCTGTACAACCCGGACCAAAAAGAATCCGCTGTGGTACTAAAAAATCGAAAAGCACTGCTATTGCCTCCCTGGTGACACAACAAAAAACTATGCTACCAACCCGCATGCCCGGGAATATAATGGTTTTTGAACTTCACATGCATACCAAGCGGAAGTCCTGCACTGAAAATGTTCCGGTTTATCCTTGCGCTTGCTCCCGGACTCCGGTTTAACTCGCCCTAAGACTTGTCGCAGACGGCAGCCGACCGGCTCCTATGACGCCATCCGTGGCGCATAGTCGCCTAGCTCAACCTCCTGTTTCGCTTCGGCTGCCGTTAACTGCTCCTTCGTCAAGGGCGAGTAACAACCTCCGTAGGTCGCTGCGCCAGCAAGGATAAACCGCTTTTTCGTTCCTCTGTTGGTGCCGCCGGAGGCGGCGTGGTGGTCCGTCAAGGTGAAAACTCCCACCGATCAAAGGTAATGAAAGGGATCGGTATTGACTTCAGAAACTTCAACCTGCAGATCGCACTTTTCCTTTTCCGCCTTTTCCTTCAGGTATTCGGCTAAAAGGGGAACGATCACACGCTCCGTTCCGTGGTGCCCGGCATCAATCAGGGCGATCTTGTGTGCCAAAGCATTCAGGGCATCGTGGTGTTTAACGTCCCCTGTCACGTAAACATCAGCCCCGGCCCGGATGGCCTGGGGGAGAAACATCATGGCACTTCCCCCGCAAAGGGCAACTTTAGTTACCGGCCGGTCCAACTGGCCTACGACCCGAATCGTCCGCTGCCCCAGCAGGTCCTTCACCTCCCCTGCAAAGACACCAAGGGGCTTGGGCTGTTGTAGCCTTCCCACCCTCCCCAGGCCAAACCGGAGCCCCCGGTTCTTAAGGGGGTAGACGTCGTAGGCTACTTCTTCGTAAGGATGGGCGTTCAACATGGCCTTAACAACAGGCTCAATTTTTCCTTCAGGAACGATGGTTTCTATACGCGTTTCAGAAACCTTTTCCAATTCGCCCACCTCACCGATAAAGGGGGATGCTCCGGCAAGGGGGCGAAAGGTTCCCGTACCTCCGGTTTGGAAGGTGCAATCAGAGTATTTCCCGATCCAGCCCGCCCCGGCGGAGCACATGGCCTGCCGGACACCGTCCTCGTGGCCGCTGGGGACAAAAACAACTATTTTATACAGCTTTTCTTCTCTGGTCGGCACTAGAAAATCAACATCGATCAGGCCGAAACGGCGGGCCAGGATATCGTTGATCCCTCCGTCGGCTGCATCCAGATTGGTGTGAGCCGAGTAAACGGCAATATTGTTTTGAATCAGCCTGACGATTACCGAAGCAGGATAGGTATCGAAACGGATTTTATACAGAGGGTCACGGAAAAGAGGGTGGTGGGAAACGATCAGCTGTACCTGCTTCTTAATTGCTTCCTCCACCACTTCCCCTGTTACTTCCAGGGTTACCAGGGCCTTACGGATTTCACTCGAGGGGGATCCCACCAGCAGGCCGATGTTGTCTTTATCCTCCGCCAGAAACGGCGGTGCCCATTCCTCAATCCAACTCATAATGGTTCCACATTTAACAGGCATTTAATCACCCTCCTTAAAGAATCTACCTTCTCCTGCAATTCCCGGCGGGCGGCCTGGGCGCCAGGGCTACTGGCACCGTCCAGGGACTTAACCACATCCTCTATGCTCTGTATCCGCCGGTTAAGATAAGGGATCAGCAAAGGGTGTTTTTTCTCCAGCAGCCTCGGGCCGATGTCCAGCAGGCCAATTTCAAATTTTGAATACTCTTCAGATTGCGGCAGCGGTTCGGACACGATGATGATATAAAAACGGCTGTCTTCACAAACTAATTCCTCATCGGTTAAAGCCCAGTTGTTTTCCAGGAGCCATCGACGCAGAAGGGCTTCTCCCCCCTGCGGCTGCAGGATCAAGCGTTTTACTCCTTTTAATACTTCAGGGGAAGCGGCCAGGATATCCCTGATCTTAGCTCCCCCCATACCGGCGATCACGATTACGGCTGCCTCGCCAGGTTGTAAAACCTGAAGGCCGTCCCCCTCTCTGATGTCTATAAGTTTCTCCAAACCATAACGAGCCACCGTCGTTCTTGCCGCATCCAGGGGACCCCGATTGAGGTCGCCGGCGATCACGCGATTGCTGATGCCTCGCTGCACCAGGTAAACAGGCAGTAAGGCGTGGTCGGTTCCTATATCGGCCACAGGCACTCCTGGTATAACATAACCTGCGATCCGAGCCAGTCTCTCAGCAATCTTCAAGTATCCGCACCGCCTGTGATTACTCCCGCTGGTACTCCGCCCGCACCTGCGTGCTGATACCACCCCGGGGCCGGAACTCTGCTTCCACCGCCATCCATTCGGGGTCGAGCAGCCGGACCAGGTCCTCCTTAATCCTGTTCACAACATGCTCCTGGAGAATACCCACGTTGCGAAAGGAATTCAAGTAATACTTGAGTGATTTGAGTTCCACCAGGGATTCCCGGGGCAGGTAGCGAATGGTTATTGTCCCGAAATCGGGAAGGCCCGTCCAGGGACATACCGCAGTAAATTCCGGGTCGATATAAACCACTTCGGTGTCGCTGCCCGGGTATTCAAATGGGATTTTCTCGAGAATACCGGTATCTATCGCCTCATATCCTTCAACATCCCAACGCCTGGCATATTTGTCCTTTTTCTCTGCTTGAGTATTTTCCATGGCGACTACCCCTTTACATTGTTGATTATTACTCTTTGAATATTCACAAAAGTTATACTGCCAATGCTTTGTAATCGATTATATCATCCCGTTCCTCGTCCGTTAACTTTATCCAGATGGAGTTGCTATCAGAATTAATTGTGTCAGCAAGGGTTAAATCGTATGGCCAATTACTTCTTTTGCCGTTTTTTTTGGCCACCCTCCGATCCTTTTGATCAAAATAATACCACTTTTTTCTCAATTTATTAAAACTTGTGGACATCATAATTTTATAGGCACCCATGCCGCCCCAGCAGCACCATCATATCTCGCCCTTGACGATGAGCAGCTAACGGCAGCCGAATCGACCCCTCACTCAAAGGGAATTCTACCAGAGTTGTCCCGAAGCGAGCCGTCGTCCTGTCCGGCCTGGAATCGGGAGCCGAGCGGTAGACCGGCGGGTGTATTCGATGTATTTCCAGGGCAGACGATCACGCCGCCTCCGGCGGCACCAACAGAGGAACGAAAAAGCGGTTTATCCTTGCTGGCGCAGCGACCTACGGAGGTTGTTACTCGCCCTTGACGAAGGAGCAGCTAACGGCAGCCGAAGCGAAACAG
>DULK01000072.1 GCA_012840385.1 Syntrophomonadaceae bacterium | reverse complement strand
CGAACACCACAACAATGATCTCCACTGATTACAAACTAAAGGCCACATTCCCACCGCTCACTAAGTCAAGTGTATGTAAGATTACCCAGGGCGGCAAACTCCAAACCGACGCACCGCCAAAGTACCATTGAACTGGAGTTTTACAAGCCCAAAGCCGAGAACGAAAGACCTGTTTTTAAGCTCTCTTGTCCCAAGATGGAGCGGTATATGAAAACTGCTATCAAGGCCGAGGTTGAAAAGTTGAAAGAGGCCTTTAACCGTAGCTGGCTGATTCTGGCCGGTTAAGAAGTAAGAAAACGGGCGGCTCTGTTAAAAAAGAGCTGCCCTCACCCTTGAGGTGATTATGTGAAACTCTTAATTTTGCACTTAAAAATCGAGGCGATGAGAAAAAGACTCATCCACCTGGCTGAAAAGTACGGCCGTAGTCACCCCCTGGTGCTGGCGGCCAGCCGGCGGTTGGACGGGCTGGTAGTGGAGTATATGAGGATGGTGGGGTAATGAATGATCGACTGGGCTAAAGTTTCGGCGGATGATATCAAAAAGCATGGCACGCGAATCGGGGAGACTTCCGGTCCGCTCTCAAAGGATCGGTTTACGGGTTGGCTCTATGCCGGGCACTTGGTGGTCATCCACGAGAACGGGGACCAGGCCAACCCCGACCCCCACATCTGTGCAGTGTTCAAAGGTAATCAGATCATCTGGCTGGACGAAATAGCAACGGCGGGACGGGCAATACTGGCGGCAGCTGGAGTGAGGTGTAACGCATGATCTGCGTGGGATGCAAATCGTACTTCCCTGAAGAGGAAATTGGAATTAGCGGGCTATGCGGTCCTTGTTTTCAAAAATATGCCGAGGAGGTGAGAAAAAAGATGTCAGAACACATCGGCGCTATTGCCGACCGGATGCAGGTTGCGGCTTATGAAAATCCGTATTACGGGTCCGCCGACCCGGAAGAGGAGCCGGCCACCCAGGGCACCTGTATGGTTCCGATCGAGAAACTCTATCCCAACCCGGCGAACCCCCGCAAAAAATTCGATCAAGAGGCCTTGGACAAGCTGACAGAGTCCATCCGTCAGGTTGGGGTTTTGGAGCCGATCCTGGTTGTGGCCGACGGTGACAGATATCGCATCGTCGCCGGCGAACGCCGGTGGAGAGCTGCCAAGACAGCTGGACTTAAAGAAGTACCGGTGATCATCAGAGACCTGACGCCGGAGCAGGAATTCGAGGTTATGCTGACCGAGAATCTCCAGCGCCAGGACCTGGACCCGATTGAGGAAGCCATTGCATTTAAAGCAGCTATCGATCGAGGCTGGAAGCAGGTTGACCTGGCAGCCAAGCTGGGGATCAGCCAGGAACTCATATCTAACCGGATGCGGCTGCTCAAATTGCCAGAGTCGGTCCAGGAGAATATTTCACGTGGAATACTTTCCGCCGGTCACGGTTTGGCCCTGTTGAAAGTAGCACATCAGCCTAAATTGGTGAAAAATTTGATGGAAAAGCTGAATGGGGTGCCAGTGGCCAGCGCCGAGAAAATCATTGATGATTATATTTACAGCAATAATTATAGCACCCCGCTTTGTTCGGGCCAGGGCTGGCGAAGCCCCAAATTTGACCCTGACAAAGAGGGTTGTGCTAAATGCCAGGATCGAGTATTAATCAGAACTTCGCCCAATGCCGAGCATCGACATCCATACTGCTTAAACCGGAAGTGCTGGGAGAAAAAGCAGCAGATTGCGGAAGAGGCAGAAAAAGAACAGGCCAAGTCTGCAGATTATATTCTTGACTTAAAGAAATTACCGTGCGGCAGTTATGAGTACTTCTTTATTATTGCAGTCGAAGATTGCGCTCCCTGTGAGCATATCAAGGACGCTTTGGACTGGGACAAACAGATTATCAAGGTATGTATGAACCCTGATTGTATGAGAGAGAAAAAAGAGGCAATCCGGCAGGCGGAGATAGACAAAAAGAATGCCGAACTCGAAGCGTTTAATAAGCAAAAGAGAGCTCTAATCAATGGCTTTAATCCCTATGTAAGCGTTTGTAGAAAGCATCTTGTTTATATGGTGGCTATGGCTGTCAGGTCTCCATACAACATAGGCTATGCTCAAGACACTCAAGAAATATGTGAGGAAATTTATAAATTTTTCGGTTGGCATCTGCCAGAGAACCTGGAGGATGGGGATAAGAAAAAAACATTGATCAAAAAAACATTGATCAAAGATCTCGTATCACGTCTGATGAAAGAAGACAATTTTCAAATATTGCAAGCGCTTTTTATTGCGATGCTCTTGCCGGTGGATGCGAATGATGAAGTTTATAAACTCACCCTGGGCGCCCAGGAAGAAGAGGTACAGAATGAGAAAATGCCGGTGCCCTAAAGACTGTAATTCCTGCCGGGCGTTATTGTGTACCGGCTGCAACAATCAGAAACATATGTTCTGTAATATTTGCAACTGGAGGGGTGAGAAGATGACCGAGGATGAAGTTATCGAATTGGCCAGGATCAATAAAGCCGAACTCTGGCTAGAGAATCGGAAGCTGAAGAAATACGTCAAAGACCTGATTTATGCCATCAACGCCGCCGTGCGCTGGTTCGAAGGTGAATCGGAGTTGGGCGGCGTGCAGCGGTGGCAGATCGAGGCTTACACGGGCGGTAAGGCAGCATACTTGAGGTTGAAGAAAGCCCTTACCGCCTTGGAGAAAGGAGTTGGTTAAAGTGGCTCTAGCTAAAGTTTTAAGCGGCGAACATTCCCGCGATATCATCCTGGGAGACGGGGATCCCAGGGAGCTGCGGAAACAAGAAGAAGCGGAACTTGAAAAGCGCAAACAAGAAGAATCAGGACCCGTTAACAAGCGCAAGGCCACACCGATTGAATATCTACTCTTGTTCGGCCAGGTTCCACGGCTTGACCAGGTGCAGCAGATGAAGCCGGAGGACCTCAATAAAGAAGATGCTGAGAGATTACTCAAAGCGGGTTGTCCCAAAAACCATTTGGCGAAGTTGTACGGTTACACAAACGTGGGCGGAATAGCTTACAGGCTCAAGAAATGGGGGCTGTATGACCTGGCGTTAAGCACCATGCCACCGCAAAATCAGGGACAACAGAATCAGATCAGAACTACTGCCGGAGATAAGTTAACCCTGGACAAAATGAAGCGCTACGTACCCGTTCCTACTGAGCCCTTTATCTCTGTACGGCCTGACGGAAAAGTTTATATATCAAGAATCGCTTTAATACAAGGACCGGTTCAAGAAAAATTCAAGGCCGGGATATACACATCTGAAGATGCTCAAGTGATAGCTATTCATCCTGAAAGTGAGGGATACTCCTTTTTTACCAGTAAAGGCCAGGCAGCTTATACCAATGCTAAAAGTTTCGTGGCAGATCTACTAGCTGCTGGCGTCAAATGCCCAGCTAAATATCAAGCCGCTTGGGATCCGGAGCTGCAGGCCTGGGTGGGGCGGATCGTTTAGAGTGGAGCGACAGTTGAATCCTGATCCGAAACCAGAGTTTGGACCGCCTTTTTAAACAAACGAGCGGGGAATAGGCCTAAAAAACGAGGTATATAGAGGCTTTCTTGCGGGGGGAGTAAATTGGCACGTTCTCGGAATATAAAACCAGGCTTTTTCACAAATGATGAACTTGCAGAAATAGAGCCATTGGGACGGTTACTATTTGCCGGTCTGTGGACGATTGCAGATCGGGAAGGCCGCCTTGAAGATCGTCCTAAAAAAATCAAAGCAGAAATACTTCCTTACGATGATTGTGATGTTGACGATCTTCTTCAACAATTACATGATCGCAATTTTATCATCAGGTATGAAGTGGACGGGAAACGTTACATTCAAGTAGTAAACTTTAAAAAGCACCAAAACCCCCACGTAAAGGAACCACCCAGCACTATACCAGCACCAGACTTGCACCATACAAGTACTGTACAAGCACCAGAAGAGAACAGAACCGATCCTGCTGATTCCCTTAACCTGATTCCAGATCAAGATCCAGATCCAGATCCCCCCCTACCCCCCCAGGGGGATGAGTCTTCGGCGTCTGCGACGCCTCCGACTCTGCCTGAACTGCTGGCCAGATATAATCCTGAACAGCAGAAAGTGATTCATGAGTATTTCGACATGTTGAAGTTTACCCGGAAAACAGGGAGAATTGCCAAAAGCATCATGATTCGGGAACTAAGTTACTGGGGTCGATATCCACCTGAAATTGTAATTGAGGCACTATGGATTCATATTCGGAACTATCCGACAAAGCAAGAAGACTACACCCGAGGCATCATTCGGAGACTGTTCCGGGAGAAAGGAGGTCAAAAGATTGGAGCAGATTGGAGACAAAATACGGGCGCTTATCCTGGAGATTCAGGCCCACCAACCGAATCTCAGCGCCTTGAACAACTCGCAAGAGAAAAAGGACTCATCAAAGACGGAGAGATACACGATATTGACTGCCCCTTCTGAGGGATGCCCTTACGGTGAATGTGATGGCTCCGGCTTGATAACTGTTGTAGACAATCAAAAAGGTGAAGTGTTTGTAAGAATGTGTCAGTGTCACGAGATCCGGGTAATTGAGAGCAAATTGAAATTTGCCTGCATTCCGGATGAATTTAAGGACCTGACTGTGGCTTCTTTCCGGGTAGATTTGTACAAGCATGAGGACAGTCGTGCCCGGGCAGCATTGGCAAAGCGAATCGCTGTTAACTTCGTCAAGCACTTTGAACGGATGCAGGAGAAGGGAAAAGGGTTATATTTCTACTCTGACACAAAAGGATCCGGAAAGACCCGCCTGGCGGCAAGCATCGGAAACGCACTTATCAAGCAGTACCGTGTAAGCGTAAGATTCATAACCACAAAGGCACTTTTAGACGAGATAAAGAGTACGTTTCACGAAGAGACGGGGTTGACATATTCATCGGTAATTGAGGCGATCAAGCAAGTTGATGTCCTGATACTTGACGACATCGGCACAGAGAACAAGACAGGCTGGGTAAACGAGACATTTTTCAACATCATGGATAGCCGGATGACAGCACACAAGATAACTATTTTCACCAGCAATACGCCGATTGAAGGTTTAAAGCATGATGAAAAGATTCGGAGCCGTATCAATAAGATGGCCATGCCGGTCGCAATGCCGGAGGAGTCTATCCGGGATGCTCTGGCTCAGAAGGAAAATGAGGAACTTCAAGCTCTGTTATACAGATAACCTCAGTTAGTCATTTGTTCTGTTTCGTGTGCAGATGGAGGGATAGCATGAAAATCAATGCTGACGGAAAAAGCGGAAAGATTCTTATCGAGGTGGAGAAAGACGAATCCTGGGAGAAGGTGCTTGATTATCTTGAAGCATTACAGTGGCTGATCAACGGCCAGAAGCAGCAGGTCAAAGAGAGCTTCCAGGAGCGGGTGTGCAGGTGAGATGAATGGCAAAGAAAGAGCGTTTAACGAAGGTTTATCTCCACCAGCACGCGCTCCGGCAATACTACGCCCGGGGCGGAAAGAAGAAAATCACAGGGACTTGGGTAATGAGGCGGCTTCGCAACGTGCTGGCCGTCGGCGCCGACGTGCTCAGCGACGATCTGATTGTGACCGTGCCGCTTGACAATGACTTAGTGGCACTCTGTACACCCAGATCCGGTGCGGAAGGAGGAGGTTGGATTTGCTTCACGGTTCTGCAAAAAGACTGGGAAATCGTATGACGGAAAAGGATATCCAGAACGGGATAAGACAATTTCTTCGCATGAACGGGTTTTTCGTGATCAGGAATCAGCAGGGGTTGGGCAGCCATCCGGGGATGACCGATCTGACCGCAGTGAAGGATGGCCAGGTCTATTGGATCGAGATCAAAAAGCCTGGAGGAAGATTGTCCCGGGTGCAGGAGAAGTTCCGAGACTCCATCAGGGCCGCCGGTGGGAACTGGATGGTGGCGACGAGCGTTGAGGATGTTATCAGGGAAATACCTGGACTGAGGGGGTTGTTTGGTGCTGAAGATATTTCAGAAAAACAAGGACAAAAAAGAACTTTATCGGAAGCTCATGATCAAAGATGAGCTGCTTGTCAAGATTGCGAACCAAAACCGGATTCTTGTAAACGCTTTAGATGTGATCGCAAGGGCGGACCCGGCTGCCGGGGAATTGATGAAAGAGTATGCAAGGCTGGTGCTGAAGGAAGTGGGAATGGTCATTGTGGGAGTCGAGTGAAATGCTCGAAATGTGCAAGGGCTGTTTGTGGTGGAAGGGGGTACGGTGCGAGGTATTTGATGACCCCGGGCACTGGCTTTTGAAGGGCCGGTGCCCGGCTAAGATCACCGAGAGGTGGCAGATGGTGAAGTTGGAGGAGGAGATAGCAAAATACCGGGAAAGGGCAAAAAATAAAAGCCCGGATGGGCTGAAAAATTAAACCCCCGAAAGGGGGTTATGTTTATCGCTCTGGCGGAATGTAGGCTAGTACCGCCACCGGAACAGCTATGCCCTCTCTGGTGGGGGCGATAGGGTGTAGTTCTGGTGGCAGCCAATCTCTAATGCTGGTGCCACGGCCCTGCGCGTCAAAGTAGCAAGTGTCAAACTGGCCATAGCTGTCGCGGACTTCCACCTCCAGCCAGCCCAGAATAGGCTGGTCGGTGACGGGCGACTCAAGGGCTGTGAGGAGGACATCGGTATCTTCCTCCAGCTCCTCGAAGCCGTCCCAGTTGCCCGGCACGTGCTTGAGCGCATGGGCAACTTTATTCCAGCTAGTATATACCGCACCGTTTACCATATGCTCCTCTACCAGCCTCCGCAGGGCCTCATCTACGGCCCCGCTCTGGCTGGTCTTAAGCCACTTCACCGCCCAGGCGAGGTAGCCCTGGGCGGCGGAAGAAAGATAGAAAGACATGGTCTTGCTTTCAGCCATAAACTACTCCTCCTCTTCCCTGCTATACGCTCCGTTCGACGACCCATCGCCCGCCGACCACGTGAGCGGTTGGGGACGGTTCCGGTGGGGAAAGGTGCAGTTTCCCTTCCTCCCGCAACGTTTCGAGGGCCTCATAAAGGCATTCAGGGGTAATAACATACGTCGGACGAGGCCCCTCAGAATCGATGGACTCGATAACAAGTGCGATACCCCCTCCGCAACGGGGAACGGTAGAAATAATGTAGCCAGTGTCGTCTCGTTTCGCTTCACACACAACATTCATCTTCTCCGCCCACGAGGACGGAAGAAAACCAGTAACAGAAAATCCAGCAAACATTTCTCCTTCTCCTTTCTTGTCAATCCTGTACCTGCCATGTCTCCCCCACCATGCGGTGAGGGAAACAGGTGGAACACATCGAGTGCTGATTCCATAAGGAGGTACCGCAGGATATACAGCGGTAGCCCACCTCCTCGCAATCTCCCGGCGGAATGTATGCCGGAGAAGCCGGATTCATGCAATCGCAGACCGGAGGCGAATCCTCCGGGAAGGTCATAACGTTTCCGCAACGGTAACAAGTTCCGGTAACCATCATTTCTCCTCCCTTGCCCGCCGGTATTTCTTCTGCGCCCCATTGTGGCGGGCGGCGCATGTTTTCGGGATTTCTCCCTTCCATGCTACCCCCTCCGGAGAAGGGGCAGGAGCAAGGGAGAGATCAGAAAGTAGGGTCATTCTTTTCTTTTTCAAACGCTTCTATTGCCTTCTTTTCGTCCGAGAAGTATTCCACTCGGACGGCAATCCCGGCAGGATTGCAGAAAGCGAGGCGATATTTTTCCGATACAGGGGCGTACTCTTCACGTGTAAGGCATACTGAACGTCCGTCATCGTACCGAATGATTTTATATAGATTCACTCTAGATTCCCCTTTCCACATAGGCGGTCAATTCCGCTAGCCTTCTTTGCGCCCGCCGCAACTGATCGTCCGTCATCGGCTTTCCACTCGGAAGAGTACGGGTGCGAACCCTCTCTTCGAGATACACTTTCATTTTCTCATGATACTCCTTCATGCTTTCATTTCCGACGAGACCGAATGCCATCTTTCATTCTCCTTTCAGCGTTGGTCGCCACCCTTATTTAGTTTTGATACTAATAGCTTTCTAATAGATTGTCAATAGGGTTTTTAAAAAATTTCTTTTAAAGAATTTTTCAGTATTTTCAAGGGATTGAGGGCATTTTCGGAAGCTATTTTTTTCTGCCTGGCGGAAAGCGCTTTACAATTTTAGGTGAGGGGGTGAGCTGTGTGGCGAACGAAAACGAACGTCGAAAAAAACGACTTTCCGCCAAACAGCGCGCCTTTCTTGCTGCCTATGCAGAAACTGGAAATATTACCCGCGCTGCTGAACTTTCTAAGACAGCCCGGGTAATGCATTACACCTGGCTGGAGAAGTCCGAAGCCTATAGGCAAGCCTTTGCCGAGGCGGAGGAGATGGCCGCGGACCGCCTTGAGCAGGAGGCGCGGCGGCGGGCTATTGAGGGAGTCCAGAAACCGGTTTTCCACAAGGGCCAGGTTTGCGGCACTGTGACGGAATATTCGGACACCCTGCTTATATTTCTGTTGAAGGGCGCCAGGCCGGAGAAGTACAAAGAGCGCTCTAACGTTGAGCTTGAAAACGGCGCCAGCGGCGAGCCGCTCCGGATTATCATCGGCGGGCAGGAGATCAAGCCTGCTGGTGAGTGATGGATTGGGTTGCACAACCGCGACAGGAGAAATTCCTGCGCGAGGTTTTTAACTTTGATGATGATGCAGCTGACGAAATACTTTACGGCGGGGCAGCAGGGGGAGGAAAAACTGACGCGCTTTTGATCGCAGCAATAGTCTGGTGCCAGATGTTCCCGGGAGCCTGGGTGCTGTTCCTGCGCCGGACCTTCCGGGAGCTGGAGGAGAAACCGATACCCCGGAGCAAGGAGCTGCTCCCGGCCAGCGTAGCGAGGTACCACGAGACAAAACACCGGTGGGTTTTTAACGGCAGAAGAAAGAGTGTCATTCAGTTTGGCAGCTTGGACAAGGCCGGAGACGAGACCAAGTATCAATCTTCGGAATACAGCCTGATCATCTTTGATGAGTTGACGCACTTCCAGGAACGGCAATACCTGTATATGCTCTCCAGAAATCGTACCACCGATCCCCGGATTAGAAAGCCGAAGGTGATTGCGGGAACGAACCCGGGAAATATCGGCCATGTCTGGGTGAAAAGTCGCTGGATTGATCCTGCAGAGCCGGAAAAGGTTTGGGAAGCGCCATTCGCCGTTGACTTATCGAACTGGGCGGGACTCTTCCCGGTAGAGCAGATAAAACCCCGGCGGCGGCTGTTCATCCCGGCGAAAGTGTTTGATAACCAGATATTATTGCGGGCAGACCCGGGCTACTTGGCCCGATTGTTGGAGCTTCCGGAAGCCGAGAGGCGGGCGCTCCTGGAGGGAGATTGGGATGTGTTCTCCGGCCAGTATTACCCGGAGTGGCGGCGGGAGATACATGTGATCCAACCCTTCACCATTCCGCATTACTGGCGGAGGTTCCGGAGCCTGGATTATGGGTTGGACATGACGGCGTGTTACTGGTGGGCGGTAGACCAGAGCGGAAAGGCATACTGCTACCGGGAGCTGTACCAACCCAACCTGAGCCTGACCCAGGCAGCCAAGAAGATCGTCGAGATGACACCAGCCGATGAGAAGATAGCATATACCGTTGCGTCGCCGGACCTGTGGAACCGGCGGCAGGAGAAGGGGATTCCCGGAGTCCAGTACATGATTGAGGCCGGGCTGACCGGCCTGCAGAGGGCGAACGATGAGCGGATCCCCGGCTGGCGGGCACTGAGAGAGTACCTCCAGCCGTACCCGGACCCGGACACCGGGAAGATGACAGCAAGGCTGCAGGTCTTTTCGACCTGCTACCACCTCATCCGCACGCTCCCGGCGCTCGTCCACGATGAGACGAACGTCGAGGACGTTTCGGATAAATGCGAAGACCACGCGGCTGAAGCCGTCCGTTACTTTGTGATGTCGAGGCCGGGCAGGAGCCCGAGCGAAGAGGAGTACAGGCGGCGGCAGAGCAGGAGGAGCCGGATCATCCGGCCAGGGATTTCGGAGATCACCGGTTACTGAGGGATGGCAATGGCAATAGACAGAGACAGGCTGACAACTGAACTTAGAGCGAAATTCGAGTGGGCTGATTCCTGGCGCAGGTCTTATTACGACGAGATCGCCATCCAGGGGTACAAGAACTACATCGGCTTCAAGGAAGCACTGCCTCCCGACAAGGCCGGGCGCTCCAATCTTTTCATTCCACGCACCTATGAGCAGCTTGATGCCATTCGTGCCAGGCTGATGAAAACCTTCTTCAGCACCAGGCCATACATTGACATGATTCCCATGCCGCAGAATCTTGCGGAGGCCCAGGCCCTCCTTAACACCGAAAAAGGCGAAATTGCCACCGCCCTACTAGATCAGCAGTTTGAGAAAAACCAGGTTTTTGTGAAAATGTATGAGTTTATCACCACCCTCTTGTTTATGCCGGCTGCTATCCTGGCAGTCGGCTGGCGATACGAACAGCGGGAGATGTTCACCCGGGAGCTCGTGACCGGAAGCATTCAGATCGGCGAAAACATGATGCCTGTGGCAGATTTGCAGAAAGTCAAGAAGCTTGTCACGGTTTGGGACGACAACGAGATCGTGAACGTGGATTACTTTGATTTCTGGCCTGATCCCCGGGGAACGGATATCGACAATTGCCGGTTCGTGTTTCAACGGGAGTGGGTCACGGAGGATGAACTGATTCAGAAGCTGGAGCTGCTGCGGGAGATTGGAGCCGGTACTGTTTATGACCTCGATTTCCAGACCCTGCGCGGGACATCCGCGGACCGTGAGGAAGGCCGCTGGGAGCGGATGCGTGAGGTTGGGAACACACCGGAAACGGGCGAGGGTATTTTCGATGAAGATATGGACAAGACCGGTCACATGTACGAACTCCTGCATTACTGGGAAGACGGTGCCCATGGGATTCTTGTGAACGCCAAAGAGCTTGCATACTTCGGAGACAATCCTTACTGGAAGCATGGGAAAAAGCCGTTCGTGGTAGCTGGTTGGGAACCGCTGCCCCGGGAGTTTTACTTTCTGCCGGCGGCAAGGATTATCGAGCATTTACAGGCCGAATTGAACACACAGAGAAACCAGCGTATTGACAACGTATCCTTCGTTTTGAACCGCATGTGGAAGGTCCGGAACGGCGCCGAGATCGATGAGAGCGAATTGATTTCCAGGCCGCATGGCATAGTTCATGTCAACAGTATGGATGACGTGATGGACTTTCCGATGCAGGACGTGACCGCCAGCGCCTATAGGGATGAAGAGATCATCAAACAGGACATGGAGAACGCCCTGGGCGTGCCGGCAGTGGTCCGGGGTGTGAATCCGGACAAGCGGGAAACTGCCACCGAAGTTGTTACGAAAAACAGCAATGCCGGGATTCGGTTCGACGTAAAAATCATGCTTTTCGAGTGGTTGGGCCTGAAGCGCCTGGCCTACCTCATGGACTGCAATAACCAGCAATTTCTCACCGACAGGCGCCTGGTTAAGCTCTTCGGCAAGGAGGGCGTGGATGCGTGGCGGGAAATCGAGCCTTACCAGCTCCTGGGCGAATACGACTACAGGCCGGCAGGGAGCTCCAATGACCCAGCGGCTAATAAAGAAATCAGGCGGCAGCAGTTGACGCAGGTAATGGAAGTTGTTGCAAAGACGCAGAACCCCTACATTGACATGTACGAGTTGACCAAGCTCTGGATTGAGACTTTTGATATCAGGAATGTCGAGAAGTTCCTCAAGACGCCAGAGCAGATCCAGCAGGAACAGCTTCAGAAGATGCTGCAGTCGATATCTTCGCAGCAGCAAGGAGGGACGACAGAAATGCCAACATCGCCGGTGGTACTGCCTCCGGCAGCTCCCGGTGTATAAGTAGGAGAGTGAATACCTGTGTTATTCAAATTTTTACTCTTGTTCACAGGGGTTCCTGTTGCATGGTTCTTCGCCACTTGGCTGATGTGGCGCAAGTATCTTGCCGGTCTGGAGAAAGGTGGTGGTGAGGGTGGCAAATAACAACTGGATTGCCGGCGCGATCAAGCACCCGGGCGCGCTCCGGGCAACCGCGAAAAAGGAAGGGGCGATCACGCCGCAGGGGACTATCAGCAAGAAATGGCTGAAGAAAAAAGCAAAGGGCAAGGGAAAAACGGCAGCGCGGGCAAGGCTGGCGATAACTCTGGCCGGATTCCACAGCCCGGCGAAATCTGCCGCAAATGCCATCAAGAAGTTTAGAAAGAAGCTGAAATAATGGGCATCTACAATGATTTACTGGTGACACCGGGATGGAAGGCAGTTGTCGAGTGGATTCATGATCAGCGCAGGCGGAAATGCGAAATACTTGCCACCAGAAAATTTGAGAGCCTGGCCGAAGTTACCCGGGTCCAGGGCGAAATAACAGCGCTGGATACCCTGATGAACATGGTGACCGCCAGGGCGAAGAAAGAGGATGATTAATTATTTCACGTGAAATAATTCGGGGCGCCCCAGTGTGGATACCGCCCCTAAACCAAGGAGGATAACCATGGGTAAAGAGAAAGAAAAACAGACTTCCAGCCCTGAGAAAGGATACCTGGAAGAAGATCTGCTTGATGAACTTGATGAAGAGGAAGAAATCGACGAAGAGTTAGGCGGAGAAGCGGAAGAGGAAGAGGAATCCGAAACAGAGGAAGAAGAAACCGAAGAGGAAACTGAAGAAGAAACCAAGCTGTATGCCGGAAAATACAAAACAGTTGAAGAGCTAGAAAAGGCGTACAAGGAACTGGAGAAAAAGCTGGGCTCACAGGAAAGGATAGCAAGGAAACAGGAACTGGACGAGATTTTTGCGGCATTAAGAAGCGGCACGACTCCAGCAAAACAAGAGCAACAGGCGGAGAATAAAGACGAACTGCCGGACCCGGAAGAGTGGCTTGAAAATTTCTACAAGGAAGGCCCCAAAGCCGTTGATGCACGGATTGAGAAAAAGCTCCAGGCAATGCTCGCAGAACAGCTTGCACCTGTCTACAACTTCATGATGCAGATGAACTACGAACGACAGCTGCAGGCCCTTAGCGCCAAAGCGGAGGACCTGAACGACTACCTCGACGATATGAGAGAAATTTTTAACCAATACCCGGAGCTTGCCCGCCACCAAAACGCCATGGAGTTGGCCTACCGGCTGGCAAAGTTAATGCGGGGTGAAGCCGAAGTGACCGAAGTCAAGAAAAAGGCCAAAGAGGAAGGCCGCCGGGAAGCCATAGAGAAGCTGGGCGCCAGAATGCCCGGCTCCAAAGGCGGGATGCGCCGGAGCGATACCGGCAAGAAAAGCCCGGAGGATATCATCCGGGAACGTACATTCGGGAACATGAAGGAAAAACAGGGACTTTGGGATATCTGAACCCCGTGACGGGTATGGCAGATTACCGTTGCGGGAGAGGAGAAAGGAAGGGATGATTAATGCCAGTTGACACCTTTACAATTGACCGTGAACGTCGAGATATTGATGTCAGCAGAGAAATAGCTCTTCTGCAGCCGTCCGCAAGCCCGTTTACGGTGATCTTGCTGCGGGCAAGGAAACTTACGACAAGAACTGCAGAGTTTGACTGGTGGGAAGACCAGATCGATGCATACTGGACCCAGATTAACAACGCGACGGGATACACAGCCGGCGACGTCAACCTGGTTGTAGACGATGCGACCATCTTCAAGCCTAAAGACGTGGTAAAAAACTCCCGGACCGGAGAAGTAATGTTCGTTACGGCCGTAAATACCACGACCAACACTATTACTGTGACCAGGGGCTACGGTACCACGCCGGCGACGGCCATGAACGATAACGACTGGCTAGTCCGGCTGGGGAACGCAATGGAAGAAAACTCGAAGGCACCGGAAAGCAAACTGACCCAGCCGACCAAAAAAGTAAACTATACGCAGATTATCAGAACCCCGTTTGACCAGTCCATGACATCCGAGGCCGAAGACCTACGGACGGCTGAATCCGAAAGGGTACGGTTACGGAAGAAAAAGTTGATCGAGCACCGGATGGACATCGAGAGGGCGATCCTGTTCGGTGAGCCAAAAGAGGACCCCACCGGAAAACGCCGGATGACCGGAGGTTTGCTGTACTTCATTACAACAAACGTCAAGGACGTAGGCGGGGCTATGACGGAAGCCGAATTCGAGGACTTTTGCGAGATGCTGTTCGCCTACGGATCCAGCGACAAACTCCTAATCGCTGCTCCACACGTGTTGAGTGTGATCAATCAGATTGCGCGGAACAAGATTGAGACAACCTCTGGCGAAGAGACGTACGGCATACGGCTCAAGAAGTATTTGAGCTACCATGGCGACCTTTACCTTGTGCCGTCCAAGGCTCTCGAAAAGGATTACGGCTCGATGGCCATCGGCGTTGACATGCGGAATATCTATTACCGCCCGCTGAAAGGCCGGGATACTAAGCTCCGCACCAACATCCAGGATAACGACGTTGACGGCTGGAAGGACGAATACCTGACAGAGATGGGTCTCAAAGTCGAACTCGAAAAGACCCATGCTGTGCTGAAGAACTGCACCAGCTTTAGTGCTGCTTAAGAGGGGAGAGGGATAATCCCTCCCCCTTGATTTCAAAAGGAGTGTGATGATTCATGCCAGCAGCTAAGTTTATAAGCAAGTACGCCGGATTTGTTCTTGTGATGGAGCCCCACACTAATGAGGGCCCCGGGCATCACATTAAATTCGAGAACGGCGTTTACGTTACCAGTGATCCGGAAGAGATCGAATTTCTAAGAAATCACAGGGAATTTGGGATCTCAATTACCGAAGATACTACGCTGTTTGGGCAAGAACTGTCGCCTGCTGAAGATCCAGCCGGACCTGAGACGTTACCAGAAGAGCATCATCACGGACGAAAGGCAAAAAAGGAATCTTGAAAGGCTTAATGCCGGGGAGGAATTCTGATGGATAGCTGGGGCTGGGTTAAATGGCTGTTCGTGGCTGCCGGAACTGTGATTGTCAATTTCCTGGGCGGCTGGGACATCGCTCTTAAAGTTCTCGTGGCCTTCGTGGTGATGGATTATGTCACCGGTTTAATCGCCGCCTGGGTTTCAAAAAACCTCGACAGTGGCGTAGGGTTTAAGGGGATCGCCAAAAAAATCATCCTTTTCGTGCCTGTTGCTGTTGGCTACTGGCTCGACACCCTTCTGGGACAGGCCTTTTTCAGGAGCCTTGCTATCTTCTTTTACATTGCGAATGAAGGGCTGTCCATTGTGGAGAATCTGGGCATTATCGGCGTGCCGTTTCCGGCGGCTATTGCGGACGCCTTAAAGCAGATCCGTGATAAAGAAGGCAAAGCGGTACCTGATGAGCCTGACTTGCCAAAAGGGCCTGAACTATATCATGAAAAAGTGCCTGATTAAGAAAGCCTGGTGAATTACAATGCCGAGTATTTACCTGAGCGCAAGCAATCAGTTTGGGAATGTAGGGGCCGACGGTGTATCCGAGGGCGAGCGGATGCACCGTCTGGCCGATGATATAGCAGGTCTGCTGCGAAAGCAAGGCATTGTGGTGTTTAGAAACGAAAAGCACCTGACGCCTTGGGGTATAACATGCGATTCCAATACTAAAAAGCCGGATCTGCACGTTGCTTTACACAGCAACAGCAGTGATAACGCCCATCGGGGTCAGGCTTCCGGGACCGAGACCTGGACATACCGCCTGGCGGGCACCGATTCGGCCAGATTTGGAGCACTTCTTCAGAAGAAAATTGTTGGCGCCCTCGGACTTCCGGACCGGGGTTTAAAGGATGCAACGGTTCCGGGATGCCGGTGGGATGAAGTTTACAGGACGAAAGCTACGGCGGTTCTGACGGAAATTTTCTTCCACGACAACCCCAGGGACATTGCCAGATTTAAAGAGAGATATCAGGATGTTGTAGTGGCTCTGGCCGAGGCGATAGGCGATTGGTTTGGGATTGAAATCAAGAAAGGAGAACCCAGCATGGGAAAAGGAGAACCCAGGACGGGAGAAGGCCCTTTTAAGGATTTAGACCCGAACAGGTACAGTACGAGGAGTATTTTGAAGCTGTGCAAGGCCGGAATCCTGCATGGATGTGACGATGGTACATTCCGACCTGAAGAGCCGTTGACAAGAGAGCAATTTGCAGTCGCAATTGACTGCATGATGGAGTACCTTGAGAAAGTTCTGGGTGTGACCTTATGACCGGAGAAGAAATCAAGATAGCGGCGGAAAGGTATCTTAGTGAAGAAATCGACCCTGTGGACGCCATTGAGGGGATCAATCAAGCTTTGGTATGGCTTGGAACTAAAGCGTGTCTGTGGGGAGAGGTCCAGATCCAGGCCGCGGCGATGGCATGGTACAGCCTGCCCGATGATTGCCTAGACGTGCGGGAAACAGACGCCGAATCGTTTGAAAAGATAGATAACCACATCCGGTTCCCCGTTGATGGCACATACACTGTTCGTTATTACAAACTGCCGCCTGAAATAAGTTCGCTTAGTGAGACACCGGCAGTGCCCCGCATCTTCCACCGTATCCTGGTCACCGGACTGGCAGCTTGGTTAAAGCTCAGAGATGATGATGCAAATACTGCAAGCGCATTATATGCGAAATTCGAGAGCGAGGCCCAAATGGCCGCTTCACTATTGCGCAGAAGAAAAGGCGTTGACGTGAAAGTAGAAAGGTAGTGGCGCCCATGCTCGTTTCGGAAGTTATTAACCTTGCCGGATTGCAGGCCGAAGAAGTTTATGACGATCCTACGTGGATAAAGTATATCAATATGGCGCTTGACGATCTGACGCCGGTCGCCAAGGTGCTCAAGAAGAAAGAAAATATCAATACAACATTGACAGAAGGAAAAGGAACTATCGACCTAATTTCAGATCCCGATCTTTCTCAATCCCACGAAATACTTTATGTCTACGCTAACGGAGAGCAACTTGCCAGGTTGCCGATCAACGACAATATATCAAAAGGCTATAAGATAACAGCAGGCCAAATACTGTTACAGGGATTGACCGGTGTGTCGGCAACCTGCCGTGTAGATTACTATGCCAGATTAGGGCATGTTTCTTCTCTATCTGATGATCTGGAAACAACTGCTGGCCTGCCGGCGGAATACCACAATCTTGTTGTGCTTTACTGCTGTGCTAAGTCGCAGCAGAAGGAAGAGGAACTGAACGACAAGTCCGACTTCTACAATGAGTACATGCTTGGCAAGCGGCAGATGGCTCTCGACCGTATCTGGGAGATGGAACCGCACAACAGAAAGTTTATTCGTAAGACGAGGATAGCGGCGCTGATAGGAGCAACTACAGAGTAAGCGGAGGGCAGGGGCCGTGATACAGAAGGCTACAATTTCGGTTAACAGCTTCCGCGGTATCAATAGCCTTTCCACCCGTGCTGAGGGAGAGTTTTCCGGTGGAGCTAACTTCGTGGTGCGGGGAGGCGTCCTCTCCACCCGCCGCGGCACTGTGGCCGTTGGAGGAACCCCATTCAGTGGACTCATAGGAACCATCTATATAACTACCGGCGGGCAATACGGGCACCTTACTGAGCGACTTGTAGTCGTAGATGATCACAAGTTGTGGAGGCAGTTAGTTGCACTAGAAGACCCTTCCTCGGAATTTGGAGAGTGGAAACTGCTTCACAACGACTTACCGGGCAACACTCCTTACTCAGGTGTCGTGTACCAAGGCAATCTCGTTATTGGGGCAGGCCCAGAACTGGGCATGTATGACGTTGGGACTGACGGGTTTAGCACACTCAAAGAAGCATTGGAGGGCGAACTGCCATGGCTTGACGGCCTTGCTGTGCACAAGGACGTGCTGTTTGGGTGGGGCGTGCATGGTGCGTACCCTCATAGGCTGTATTTCAACGGCTACGAGGAATACTCGGAAACGGTTGACACGCCGAAAAGGATACTGAAGCGTGATCTCCATAGCTGGCCTCCTGACTTCGCCATCGACGTGCCAACCCCTGCAACCGCAACAGGGATCTACGACTGCCTTTCGATGGGAGACTACCTGCTCATCCTCACGAAGGAGGGCTTCTATATGCTCTACGGCGACAACGAGGACGACTTCCGCCTCGTACCTGGTGCGCCAGTGGGTGTGATGGAAATGCGCTGTTCTGGCAACGTCCTTGGCTGCGCTATGTGGCTCACGGTGGCGGGGGACGGGACGAAGCGCATCATTGCTTTCTCAGGATCTGAGCCCCGTGAGGTGAGTATGCCTGTCTTCGATCTGCTCAATGAGTTGCCGCGGAAGTATTACCTGTATCCGCATTGCTACGCCTTCGGGCCGGAGTTCTGGGTCGTTCTCCCCGGGTACAAGCTGGGAAATACCCATGTGTTCATTTATAACATTATTGCTGATATGTGGCAGCATTTTGAGTTTCCCTACGAGATATACGCCGTGTGCCCCGTCCTGGAAGCCCCGGGATTGTCGAGCACGGAAGAACCTACCTACCTGTTTGGGTCGAGAGACGGAAAACTGTTTCGCATGAAGGCTGATGCCGATACAGATGACGGCGTACCCATCACGACCTGGTTCAAGATAGGCCCCCTGCGCTATGAAGGACGCAAGATGAAGCCTAAGAGGCTCTACGTCGTGGCAAAGCCCAAGCGCCAGTTCAGCATGGACGTTTACGTGGGCTTGGGCCGCCCCGGGGTGGAGGTTGGGCCGTACCAGGTCGGCTTCACGCCTCCGGTTGGTCCTGCTCTTGAAACAACACAGACAGTAAAGCTGTGGGGCATAGAAAAAGACAGGGACGTGTATTTGAAGTTCGAGGCAACGGACAGGGTAGACGATCTCCGTGCGCTTTCAGTTGTCGTTGGGGTAGAGGAGTGATGTCTTTTGAAAGTAAGCGCCATTAGGAAAATCACACCTGGAGATGCGCGCTCCAATGAAGCACTGGCAAACATTGTGAACAGCAACTTCCGTGCTTGTGCGGATGCCCTGGATAAGCTGGGAAAGCGCTCATCGGCAAACTGCGTTCTTGTCGTGCCTACGGAAGAGGGTCTTGGCCCTACGCTGAAGGCGTACGTTCCTATGTTCGCGGCCTACAACGCAAGACATAGCCTGCACTGCAAGGTCAACGCCGTGGCTCACCGGCGGGTTGCTCCTCCTGTGGAGCACAAGGCAGTCGAGGAAGGGAGGTCCGGGGAGATTGCTTTTGGCCGCCTCAAGCTCACTCCGAAGCCTGCCTTGCGTTACTTGGCACCGTCGGACTTTGAGAACCCAAACAGGCTCTCAGGGATATTGACGGCCAACTTCAGGCAGTTGGCGCATGCACAGTACGTGTGTGACTCGGGGAGTTGCGGGATGGAAAAGTGGTGCGCGAGGCGCCTGAGCCCTTACGGATCTCCTGTCAACCTCACTCCGGTTTCCACGCCCATGTACGCCCCGACACTGCGCGGGGTTAAGGGAAGCGACACCGTCCGCTCATCACTGATAAATACGCTTAACAGCAACTTCCAGAGGTTTGCTAACGCCATTGCGCAACTGACAAAGTTTCCCAAGCCTGGAGTGCCCGAAGGCGGGTCGGCGAATTCGGAGGAGATGTCGCAACTCATTGACAAAGCTGCACGCGGGAGGGCGTCGCGGTACGGGGTAGGCGTAGTTCCTGTATACGAACCCTTCGACCATGCTCTCTTCGACCATCCTGGCGACGCCCTGGGTATTGAAGACCTCTGGAAATGGTACACAGAAGTAATGGCGGGTCATGGGCTTCTGGCCTATGGAGGTTTCTACATCACGGCTGCGCCCGGGCTTGCCGAGCGCCGCGGGGGCGCGCCCGCCTACGTCGTGTCTGCAGTGGTGTCGGAACCACTGCCTGAGCTTGGCAAGTTTGGAGCTTAACGGGTCTAACAATTTCAAAGGATGGTGATCTTTATGGCCGTGGTGACTGCACATGTCTACGCCCAATTTCTCAAAGCTCTTGTTAGCGGCAGTTACAGTCTCAACTGGGCAACTGCTCCTATTGAAGTTATGTTGCTAACGTCCAGCTACGTTCCCGACCAGGACAACCACCAGTTTTTGAGCGACGTTGAGTTATATGAGGTGAGCGGCACCGGCTACACGGCTGGAGGCCAGGCTCTTGCGAACAAAACAGTGTCCTACGATGCTGTATCGAACGTTGTAGTACTCGATGCAGATGACGTGTCATGGCCTGCATCGACGATCACTGCCAGGTACGCGGTGATCTATGACAACACAGGTGTTTCCTCGTCTGAGAAGAGGCTGTTGGGCTACGTTGACTTCGGTCAGGACGTAAGTTCCTCCGCGGGCGACTTCCGCATTATCTGGGATTCGAGCGGCATCTTCCGCATCAGCGTGCAGTAGGGGGTGGTAAGGTTGAAGGTTCTTAAGACTGTCGACCCACAGGAGCAGCGCGAGGTTGAGGAACTAATCCAGCAGCAGAAGCGGCTCCACATCGCCCCGTCCCCCGTCGTCTACCTCACAGCCGAGGTCCAGACCCTCGACGGGGAGCCCCTCGCGCGCTATGAGGACCGCTCGCGGTCTTGGGTGCGGAACTACTACAACTGGATGGCGACTCAGACGCTGGCGCGGGGAGCTGAGGCGTTGGGAAATACTTATGGGGCTGGCACTTTGGTCATGAAAGACATCTCGGGGAGCGTTCAGGGTTATAGTGAAATTTGTTATCATGTCTACAATTCCAACGAGTACACATTTAACGAAGGTATGCGCGGCGCGAGCGGTAACACCAACATCGGCATCGTCGTTGGGACGGGGACTGGCCCGGAGAACTTCGACGCGTACAAGCTGACGACCCTGATACCGCACGGTACTGCTACAGGACAACTGCAGTACCAGGAAATGGGGCCGGGCACCTTGTCGTGGGACAGCGTGGGGAAGAAGTTCGTCCAGGTGCTTGAGCGCATATTTATCAACAATAGCGGGGGCACAATTACCGTCGGGGAAGCCGGAATTTACGCAAAAATCCGAGCATCGTCCGCATATTATTATTCTTTCCTCATCGCCCGCGACGTCCTCTCCCCCGCCATCGAGGTGCCGAACAGCAGTCAGCTGAAGGTTACGTACACGATTGAACTGGCGCTGCCGGCCTAACTAAGCGGGAGATGGTATAATGCCTGAGACAATCCTAACCTTGCCTGGCACTACTGGTAGCATTTCTGAACCAGAAACTACGGTTACTTTGTTACAACTAGTAGTGAAGGCAATTGGGCCTCTGTCTGGTGTTGCCGGAAGCATTCTTGAGCCGGAACTTAACGTTCCCGGCCTGGCTATGGTGACGGTTCCGGTATTCAGCGCGTCGGCTATGGCGTGCGCGCCGTCGGTGCAGGTTTCTGGTGCGTCTCCCGCTTCCGTACAGGCGTTGCCGTGCGCTGCCGTCTTCGGCATGGTTGCTCCTTCCGTTCAGGCTATAATTACAGTGCCCGCCAGCACGCAGGCCCCGCCCTTCTCCTGTGCTTGCGCGTTGAAATCTCCTGCGGTGCTGGCGACATCTTCCGCGGATGCTATCGTGGTAGCCACACCTGCAGAGATCACAGGTAGGCTTGTATCTCCGTCATGGAATAGCTCCGCGAGAGTCTATATACTGTCAGGGCGGGTCAAGGTGCAGTGCAGTGGGGGTGCGCCCGTAACCGGCATTTTAGCGACGTTCAGGTATACGCTGCGCGCCACCGCCACGGCGACCTACAGGCTTCGCACCGGAGGCAGGCGGCGTGTTCCGGTACACTGAAGGAGGTGTAGCAGGTGTACTCCACAGCGCACGTAGTTAAAAAAGGCGACACCGGTATTAAGTTAGTGTTTGATATAAAGCAGCCCGACGGAAGCGTTTTGGACTTGACCAATAAAACCGCCAACGTAGAGCTGCGCGGCATCCATACTGGAACGGTGAAAAGAGGCACCTGCACAATTGAATATCCACCTACTAAGGGTGAGTGCTCGTATGTCCTTACGGCACTTGATACGGATGTCCCCGATGTATATATGTTGCGCGTTGTCATTGAGTCAAACGGAATGCAGGTCACTACGACCGACCCCGCGGCGCTGATAGTCGCGGAGTAAAAGGAGGTACAGCTTATGTCTTATGCTGATGCCTTGGCGAATGCGGCTCGAAAGTCGATGGAGACTGCCCTTAAAACTCAGGAGGCATCTGACTGGAACGCCATCATGAAGTCGGCTTACGCCAGGGGTATTGGCAACTCACCGCTTGCCGCCTACGAGCAGCGCAAAGTCGCAGAGGCATACGCTCCTCAGTACACCCAGGCAGCCGCGGAGGCTGCGCGCCTCGGCGCGGAACTCGGCTGGGAGGAGGAGAAACTCAACAGGCAGTTGGCGGCGCAGGCGGCAGAGAGAGCTGCCCGGATGCAGGAACTGCAGAAGCAACTCGAAGCAGAAGACAAGTGGAAGTGGCAGCAACTCCAGTGGGAGAAAGAGCAGTTTGGAAAGCAACTTGGTTGGGAGCAGGAGAAGTTTGGGAAGCAGCTGTCTTGGGAACAACAACAGTTGGCGCAGCAACTTGCTGCTCAGCGAGCATTGCAGGAGAGACAGGAAGCACTGGAGCGGTGGAAGGAACTTCTGCCCTGGTCATATGGGTTAACTCCTGCACAGAAATTGGAAGCGCAGATCAGGATGGCGCAGAATGCAATCGACATGCTTAGAGCTGCAGAAACAAGTAACAATAGCATAAGCAACGTGCCCAGGTTGACGCAGAACCAGTGGGAAGGGGGTCTAACCCAGTTAGCAGATTATTATAAATCTCCGGCAGATTATCTTGCCGACTTGATACGTTACAAAGGGAACATTATTTCAACCGCAGGGGCGGCGGCTTATAACAGGTTGCTTCAGGCCGCCCAGGAGGAAGCTGACTTGAACCCCTATAAGAGAGGAAGCAAATTCGTACCCGGCGGCAGCAGTCCGATGAGGCAGTTCTTCTCTCAGCTATCAGCCGGTTAAGGGGGATTGAGATGGCAAATGGCAAACCCTATTGACCAGTTTTTCATTGAGCTTGACCAGCAGCAGGAGGCCAGAAGGCGGCAACTGGCGAAAAAAGCGGCCGTAAAATCTCCTCCGTCGCCGAAGCCAACACCGAAGCCAAAGACTAATGCCCAGATCCAAAACGAACGTTCGTTTTGGCAGAAAGCAATAGATGTGATCGTACCGGGTCCGCAGTTCCGCAGGCCGGTTTATAATCCGAATCCGACCATCAGCGCATACCGCCCTACCTTGACTCAAAAAATCACGCAAGAATATCTGCCGGTAGCAAAAGCGGCCATTGAAAACTTCGCAACGCAGGCGGCTAAATCATCGCTTTTAGAGCCCATTCTTGCCCCTACCGTTTCGGTGCCAGACAAGTATAAGACGCCGGAAGAAAGGCTCCGGGATCAGTTTGTTGAGGCGGCCACCACTGGCCAGTATATGCCGACAGAGAAAGAGATGCAGCTGTTAACGCCGGAAGAGCAGCGGCAGGTACTGCTGCATAATACACGTATTGGTCGGGCAGCTGGCGTTGCGGGGAATATTGCCGGTGCTACACTGCCAATGATGCTCTCGGGGCTCATTTCCGAGGGGGCAGTTCTACCGGCTTTAGGCCGAGCCGTACCTCAAGCTACCAGGATCGGAAAATACGTTCCTCAGATAGCCAAGACATTGGGGCGTGAGGCAACAACCGGTCTTGTTTATACCGGCCTGGAATCCGGTTTAACGGGGCGGGCTCCTTCCGGCAGGGAAGCGCTGCAAAACGCCCTTTTCTTCGGCGTTGGCGGGATGGGCGGCGAACTGGCCGGGCAGGCCATGCAGAGGTTTACCCCCTGGATACCGGCTACTTTGCAGGCAGGAGTACACGGCGCCGCAACCGGAGCAGCCGGGATGGCCGGGGCTTACCTTGCTACCACTCCCGAAGAGCGACAGAATTACCTTGCCCAGATGGGCCAGACTGCCGCCAGCCTGGGCTTGTATGCGGCGGCTATGGCCGGCGCCGGAAGAGTGAGACCGGGAGATTTCATTGAAAAGGTGAAAAAGGTCCGGGCATCGCTGGACGATTTCAGGAAAGCCAGGACAGCCTCGGAAATGCAGGATGCCTATACCCGTTTCTGGAATGACGTAAATGAAGCCTATGACCTGGCGGCAAGGGAAACAGGTCTGAAACCGAAAGCAAGAACGACGACCCAACAGGTACGGCAACAGCCTCGACCGCAAGTTGTTACGCCGGAGATGCAGCTGCATGAATACCTGAGCAACATGCACAGACCGCTTTATACTGCTTACCAGAACCTTGACGCCTACCACCGCATGGCTAACCAGGCTTTTGGACCTGAATCGGCTGATACGCAGAGATTAGGGCTTGAAAAGCTACGGGCGTTCGACCAGCTTTACAAGAACGCAACAGCTCATATCGAGCAATCGCGGAAGATGGCTGAACAGTATCTCAGAGCAAGGCCCGACGAGGCGAAAGAAGCGCTGCAATACTGGGATAATGTCCAGGGTGCCTTGGACCGCGCCCGGGCAAATATCATTCGCCAGGCGAATCCGGTGGATCTTCTCATTACTGGAATGATGAAGCCGGCTGAAACTAAAACAGAAACAGGGGAGAAGTGGGAGCCGGGGGCTTTCAGGCCGACGGAAAGAGAGACTTACGAGTGGCCGGCAACTGAAGAGCGCAAACAGCCAGAAGCAAAAGCTGCCGAACAGCCCCTCACCGTTGAGAGCTATCTAAACATCAACCATAAGAATATGATTGACCAGCTCCGGCGGCTTGATTATTTCCTTAAAGAGGCTAAACGTCAATTCGGGCAAAATTCGGATGAATATTCCCGCTTATTACAGCAGAGAAACGGCCTTGCCCAATTGATTCATCGGACGGCCTCGAAGCGCCTGCAAATGTTTGAGAATATGGCTGCTAAGGCCGGTGAAACTCAAGATGCTAAAACCTATAAAGCGATCAGAGATGGACTGGCTAAATATTTAAAGATTGCAGAAACGCCAGCACAAACCGGGCAAAGACCGAGAGAAAAAGTGCCAGCGGCGGGATTCCAGGTTGGGGACCGCATAACGTGGACAGGAGCTAAAAACAAAACCAGGGTAGGTACTATAACAAAGATCGGGAAAAACACCATAACTGTAACGCTTGATGATGGAACAAAAATGACCTTGCCTCATACAATGTGGGGCAAGGTTACGCGGACCGTTGAGGAACAAAAGCTCACTCCGTACGACACGCCGGAGATTATCCAGGCACGGGCGGAACAGGCCAACATGCCGTCCACGCATCTGATTAACACTCCGGAAAGGCAGGCATTGCGGCAAAGGATTGCCGATGAGTTGTATGGAAACGGGGCTGCCAAAAAGGAAGGTAAAGTCTTTTTAATTATGGGGCTGCCGGCAAGTGGCAAGTCGTCTCTCGCCGATCCGATTGCAGAGCGTGAAGGGGCGCTTGTCATTGATTCGGATAAGGTTAAGGAAATTCTACCCGAATATGAAGGGGGCAAATATGCCGGGGCAGTTCATAAAGAATCCGGCGATATCGTCGAAAATTTCATTATGCCTCGTGCGCTTGAAAATAAAGATAATATTGTATTGCCTGTAGTTGGTAAAGACCTCAAAAAGATGAGGGAGCGTATTGATTTATTTAAAGCAGCCGGTTATAAAGTCCATCTTGTATTTACAGATTTGCCGGTTGAAAAGGCAGTCGAAAGGGCTATTGCGCGCTGGAAAAGCACCGGTAGGTTTGTGGATCCTGCTTACATTGTCAATGAAGTGGGGTTACTTCCGCGCCAAAACTATGATATATTGAAATCGGAAAAAGGGGTTGATAGCTATGAAGCCTACTCGACTGACGTCCCCCAAGGAGAATCTCCCCGACTCCTTGAAAAATCTCCCGCCAGATCCAAACCCGGTTCCAGAAGACGAATACTTCGAGGACGGAATAACACGAGCACTGAAGAAGTTTCTGGAGAAGAAAAAACAGCAGCAGCCTACGGAAAAACATCTGTAGCCAAAACCGAGCGCGGTACCACTATAAAAACTCAGTATGCCGTTGTAAATGCAGAGGATCTTGTCTCATCCCACGACACTGCATTCAAGGTAAACCCGGAATTCCCGCGTGAACTTCAGCCCCGGGATAGGAGCAGGGCGGCAAGCATCGACCAGGTTACCCGGATTGTTGGCAACCTGGAACCGGAATTCCTTGGGGAATCCCCCAAGGCTTCTGAAGGCGCGCCTATTGTGGGTAAGGATATGGTGGTTGAATCCGGTAATGCCCGGGTAATTGCTCTGAAGAAGGCTTACGAGGACAGCCACCCGAACATCGAGAAATACCGCCAGTGGCTCATTGACAATGCCGACCGGTTCGGGCTTAAGCCGGAGGACATTGAAAAAGTTAAAAACCCTGTTCTTGTCCGCGTCCGGCAGAGCGACGTTGATCGGGTGCAGTTTGTACGTGAGGCAAACGAACAGGCTGTGGCGGCCATGAGCGCGACGGAACAGGCAAAGGCCGATGCTGAAAAGATGTCGCCCGGAACTCTCAGCCTATTCCAACTCAATGAGAGCGGCGAGATACTGACAGCGGCCAATATGCCGTTTATCCGGGCATTTTTCGATGAGGTTGTTCCGCCTGTTGAACGCGGCAGGTATATGAACGCAAAGGGAGAAATATCCCAAGAAGGTATAATCAGAATAAGAAACGCAATTTTTGCCCGGGCTTATGGTGATATTACCGCCATTGAGCGGCTTGCCGAATCCACCGACAACAATGTCCGGAACATTACAACGGCGATGCTGGCGGTTGCTCCTGATTTTGCGAAAATTAAAGACGGCGTAAAGAGCGGCGCCTATTTTGACCTGGACATTACAAGGGATATTGTCGATGCTGTCAACAAATTATCTGAACTGCGGGCAAGCAATATGCCAGTGGAGGCATATCTGCGGCAGGTATCACTTGTTGAGGATCTCTCTCCCCTGGCTAAAAATATTCTCCGCATTTTTGATAAAGAAAAGCGGAGCGCAAAGAAACTAACCGCAATTTTGAGATCGTACACCAACCTGGTTCATGCCATGGGTAGTCCCAGGCAGATGGCTATGTTTGAAAGAATACAGCCGACTAAGGAAGAGGTCCTGGGGGCTGCTGTAAGGAGGGCTGAAGAAAGTGAAGAAGTCCCGCGACTCTTCGACGACCAGGGTCAGGCCGTGGGTGGTGTCGCTGCTCCTGGCGTATCTGAAAATGAAGGAAAAAGAGGCTCTGGAGAAAAAGGCCAAAAAGGATTAAGCAAACAGCGGGTCCAGGGATCTCCCCGCCGCGTGCCTGGTGTGACAAAAACTCAATCTCAAATTACTGCTGCAGGTGAGCGTCCACAATCACGGGTAGCTATTATCAACTACCTGGAGGATAGGCTGGGTATCCCCGTCCGGGAAGGCCGCATGTGGCACTCTGATTCTGCCGGTGAGTACGAAGTCAAGCCGGAGGTCATCAGGTCCAGGAAGCCGGAGGACCTTCCGACGATAGCGCACGAGGTGGGGCATCACCTGGTCAAATTCCTGGGGCTGAAACCGAATGCCTATGCAGCGGAACTCTGGCCGCTTGGTGATGTGCTTTACCCGCAAGCTAGTGATACGGTGAAGTTGAATGAGGGCATGGCTGAGTTTTTCCGGCTGTACTTTGTTGACCCGGCGGAAGCCAAGAAAGCGGCGCCAAACTTTTTCAGAGATATTGAGGCCAGATTCGATGCCGAAAAGGAAGTTGGAGAAATCGTCCATACCGCTCAGAAAATGTACCAGGACTGGTATGCCCAGGATGCCGTAAACCACGTCAAGAGCGTTATAGTCCGGGAAGAGCCCAGGGCCAAAAAGTGGCTCAGCAAGGCCGAGCAATTATATGCTGATTGGGTAGATGACCTGTACCCAATTTGGAAAGCTACAAAGCAGGCTCTGGGCAAGAAGGCGAACCCCGAGCGGGATCTGGAGGCCTTGCAAAACCCATATACGATCGCCCGGTTAGCCCGCGGCAGGTTCCGGAAAGCCTGGAGTATGCTTGTAAGAGCGCAAGTTAGCCCCGATTTAAAGATAATCGGTCCTTCGTTTCAGGAGATCCTCAAGCCGGTCCGGAAGAATATAGACGATTTTACGGCCTATATAACAGCAAAACGCGCCGTTGAACTGCATGATAGGGGTATTGCGACAGGCATGGACCCCATTAAGGCAAAACTGGCGGTGCAGCAACTGGAGACCCCGGAATTCAAAAAGGCGCAGCAGGAGCTGCTTAAATACCAGGACAACTTGATTGATCACCTGGTGGACGCCGGGGTGCTGTCGCAGTATACGGCCGACCTGTTCAAGCAATTGAACAAGGATTACGTACCGTTTTACCGGTATTTCGGCGAGGAAACCGCCAGCAAAGGGCTTGTTGTCGGAAGCAAGAAGCGCTGGGCGGACCTCCCACAGCCAGTCAAAAGGATTAAGGGCTCCGAGCGGTCAATTTACGATCCGCTGCAGAGCATCATGCGGAACACGATTTACCTGATCGACATTGCTGAGAGGAACAGGGTTGCCCGGGCATTTGCAGATATTTTCGACAAGGCCGAAGGCATGGGCTGGCTGGCTTCCCGGGTAAAGACTCCGGTTGAGCCGACCGAGATAGAATTAAAGAGATTGCGGCAGGACCTGATTAATGCCGGTATTCCGGAGGATATCCTCGACCAGGCAGATCTCAAAAGGCTGGCAGTCGTTTTTCGTCCGGTTCAGTTTGCGCGGATTAAAGAGAAGAAAGAAAACATCCTTACTGTTTACCGGAACGGTGAACCGGTGTTTTACCAGGTCCATCCGGAACTCTACCGGGCTCTGGAGATGCTGGATGCTCCATCAACCCATTGGTTTATTCAGTTGCTGTCGTTCCCGGCGCAGATCCTGCGCGCCGGCGCAACACTGACACCAGAATTTATCGCAAGGAACCCGTCCAGGGATCAGCTCTCGGCTTTCCTGTTCAGCAAGTATCATTATGTACCGATTGTTGACTTCTTCAAAGGGCTGTTCCACGTCGTCAAGCGGGACAATCTCTACAAGCTGTGGGAGGCATCTGGCGGCGCGGCATCTGCTCTCGTAAGCCTTGACAGGGATTATCTCAATAAAAATCTCAAAGACATCCTCGGCAAAAGGACGGCTCTGGACTGGGTTAAGGTCGGGATACGATCGCCCCTTTCCCTGCTGCAGGCCATCAGTGAGGCAATGGAAGAGGCGACCCGTGTGGGCGTTTTCGCCAAGGCCGCAGAGAAGGAAGGATGGACGAGAGAGGGGTTATCCAAGGCGGCTTACGGCAGCAGGGAAGCAACCGTTGACTTCTCCCGGGCCGGATACAAGGGCAGACAGGCCAACCAGATCATAGCCTTCTTCAACGCAGGTATCCAGGGCCCCAACCGGATGTACCGGGCCATGAAGGAAGACCCGGCCGGATTTGCGATCAAGGCGGGAGTGATCGCAACCGTATCTCTCATTCTTTACTTGATGAACAAGGACGATCCCCGATACCAGGAACTTCCCGCCTGGCGCCGGGACCTGTACTGGGTGATCCCGGGTGAAAAGAATCAATTCTTTATTCCCAAGCCGTTTGAGCCCGGGATCTTGTTCGGGACGGCTATAGAAAGAGCGCTCGATTACGTGAACGAGAAAGACCCCAAGGCGCTCAAGCAGCTGGCGAAAACAGCCTGGGATTCGGGAACACCCAACATATTGCCTACGGCAATAATTCCGATCATCGAATGGTACAGCAACCGGTCATTGTTTACCGGCAGACCGATCGTGCCGATGCGGGAGCAGGGATTGGAGCCGTATGAGCAGTATGGCCCATATACCACCGAAACAGCGAAGGCGATCGGAAAGGCCGCCAACCTTTCTCCGCGCAAGCTGGAAGCGGGGGTCCGGGGCTACACCGGCGGCCTGGGAATGCATGTGCTGAGATTGCTTGATTTCCTCTCTGGCCACCTGCCCAAGGAAGTTACTACATCGGAGGTTTTACCAATAGTCCAGAGCTACATGGGGAAACCTTATCGGAATGCCGAGTCGGTGGACAGGTTCTACGATCGGCTGGCTGAACTCGAAAGGAAATATAAGACCTGGCAAAAAAACAAAAAAGAAGGAGAGCCGGCGGAAAGACTGTCTCCCAGCGAAATGAGTCAGCTGTACCGGATGCGGAGGCTGAAAAAGTTGATTACCGAAAGGCAGGAGAGGATACGGAAGATAGAAAAATCGGAAAATTACTCACCAGATGAGCGCCGGCGGATGATCGACCACATCAACCTGGAGATCGTTAACCTGGCACGCATAGGCCTGGGCAAGGAAAGGATCGAGGATGCCGGATGATTATTTATGATTATTTCACGTGAAATATTTTTTACCCTGACGAAATGTGATATTATGATATTGGATTTGGGGCGCCACCTTCGAGGCAACGAGAATGGGCGGCTAGAATCTGCCGCCCGAGTTTCTTTTCCCCTGAATCTTGTCGTATATGATAACGCCGAAAATCACTAACATATACGCCGCCCAGCCGCCGCAGAAGGCCAGGCCGAAAAATTCTGTGTTCCACCGGTCGAAGCAAAGGGGCATTATGAACTGGTCCAGGATATAGCCGATGGCCACCAGGACAATCCAGATGCCGAAAGCGATCTCAGGAACGCTCAGCTGAATCACACCTTTCCGGCTAAGATTTTGTATCTTCTATGATATGTTTCTGATACTATCCAGCACGGGTTAGGGCTACCAGATGAAAGGCAACCCCTGCCGCTAAAGCGAGGCGGCAGGGGTTTTCTATATTTTAAAAAAGTAGCTCGTACAGATAAACCCCGGCAATGCCCCCAACCACCACCAGGATGATATTCAGGCGGTAAAAAGCCAGAACGACTGAAACGGTGCATCCGGCCAGGGCGGATCTTATGTCCCCGGTTGAATAGAGCACACCGGGAAAGATCAGCGCTCCCAGGGCGGCATAGGGAATGTACTGCAGAAAGGATTTCAAAAATGGGGGCAATCTCAAATTATTCAAGATGACGACTGGGAGCAGGCGAGGCAGGTATGTTACAAGCCCCATCATGATCACGATCGACAGAAGTTTTAGCATGATTCCTTTTCCTCCGGGGAATACAGGATAGCACCGGCGAAGGCGGCGATTACGGTTGCGATGATAATGCTCCACCCGGTGGAAATGCCGGAGAGGACGGGAACCCACCTTAATAATGAATGAACTCCGACAGCGATAAGAGCTACGGCAAAAACAGAATTTGAATCCCTGCAAACCGGGACCAGGAGGCCGATAAACATGGCATACAGGGCTATTCCCATGCTTGTCTTAAGGGCTGCGGGGAGCCCCGCCGCCAGAAAAACTCCCGCTCCCGTTCCGGCTACCCACGAGGTATAGGCGGTGAGGTTCAAACCCAGCATATAGCTGGGGGTGATCTTCGCTTCCTTGCACAGGGACGCCACCGCGAAGGTCTCATCGGTGATGCCGAAAGACAACAGGCTTAACAGCTTTTTCGATACCCCCTGCTCAATCCGCTGGGAAAGGGACGACGACATGAGAAAATGGCGAAAGTTGAGGATGAATGTGGTCATTACTATTTCCCAGGAGGTAGCACCCATGGCGATTAATTTTACGCCGACGAACTGGCTGGCACCCGCAAAAACGATCATGGACATGAGCACGCTCACGTAGTCCGGTATCCCCGACGCTTTCGCCAGGAGACCAAAGGCAATGGCAATCGGTACGTAACCGACCGCGATCGGGATTCCCGCCCGAAAGCCGTCCACAAAGGTCAGGCTGTGACCGTGTGAAGGGTTTTTCTGGAGTTGTTGGAGTTGTTCATGTGTGCAGTCCGGCATTCCTCGTTCTCTCCCCTTGAAAAACAACTTTCTCATTATTTTAACTTAAAACAAAAAGCAGGGGGAGCCTTTAATAAACGTCAACCCTGTTGCTGGCAGACGATCACGCCGCCTCCGGCGGCACCAACAGAGGATGAAATCTGGTTATCCTTGCGCTTGCTCCCGGACTCCGGTTGAACTCGCTTATAACGCGTCGCAGACGGCAGCCGACCGCCTCCTACGCTGCATCCT
>DULK01000071.1 GCA_012840385.1 Syntrophomonadaceae bacterium | reverse complement strand
CACCCGCCGGTCTACCGCTCGACTCCCGATTCCAGGCCGGACAGGACAACGGCTCGCTTCGGGACAGCTCTGGGATGCTGCGTAACAAGTTGCTAACTGCTTCTGTCAAACGCCGCGTTTGGCCTCACTGCAAATCCATTCTATCGCAGATAAAGAGGTGTCTGTACTCGCATCCCGACCTGTCATCCTCGCTTCGCCTGTCCTGTTACCCGGCCTTCCATAGGTCGCTCGCCGGTAGACCCGTCGTGTATTTTCATCCTCTGCTGGTGCCGCCGCCGGAGGCGGTGTGATGGTCTGCCCTGAAAATATGTTCCGGTTTATCCTTGCGCTTGCTCCCCGGCACTCAGCACAGATTCACCGACTAAACCATCACAGAACAAATTGTGAGAATGAGTTGTTTTACTAGGCAATGAGGCAGTGATTTTGAGTGCCGGGTTTAACTCGCTTATAACGCGTCACAGACGGCAGCCGACCGGCTCCTATGACGCCATCCATGGCGCAAAGTTGCTTATTTCAACCTCCTGAAAGCTGTGATATGGCATGAGAACAGAATCACAACCAAAAAGGATGTTAGGACTGATTTGGCGACTTCGCCGGTACCGAGATAGAATTGAATTCTAAATGAAGTCTTTTAAGTTGAAAAGCGTACAGGGCATAATCGCACATACCATGCAACAAGAATTTAGCCGCTGCAAGCTGGAGTCAGAGGTTCTGACCAGCCGCTGCATTAACTGGTTATACGCCATTGAAAACGCGGTGGTGCCCCTGTATGAAAAAGATGAAAGAAATAAGCTATGTAATAATGAACCATGAATGTCACATTGTACCCGGAAAGGTGCAAGTTTCGGTCCCCTCAACGTTATCAAGAGGAAATGACTTAACCCACCTGTGATATATTAACATCACCGCTGTCAATGCGCGGGAGGAATAAAAGTTCGAAGCCGAACTGGTGCGGCACTATGGCTTCTCGCCCGTGACGGACAGCCTCTACCACAGGTGTCTGGCAGAATTCGCGGCAGAAAAAGGGTAGAGACACGTGGCGCCTGAGGAAATAATTTTCCAGGCCTCACCGCCGAATTGAGGGCCAGGGCCAAGCTGGCTGAGCATCAACACATCTCCATGCGCCTCCGGTACTTCACGACGGAATAAGACTTGGAGGGGCCCTACATGGGGTCCCGCCAATGGATAGTCAGTTTGAAGTTCGGCTGCCTCCTGCGCTTTGCCACCGAGGCATGGGCCCAGGGAGCGCCATTAACCCTGCATGACCTGGCGGTGCTGATGGGAATTCACGTCGACGCTATCCGGCGGCAACTCTCAGTCCATCTCGAGGTGGTCATGCCCACCCGGGGAAGGGTCAAGGACATTGGCCTGGGAGTTAAAAAGAAGAAAAGGATCGTGAAACTGTACCTCGAGATGCACATTGAGACGGAAATCGTCGAGAATAACGGTAACACCTACGAGAGCGTAGGGGCTTATCTTTACGCCACCTGGCGGAACACTACGACCTTTCACGGGACTCCAGGCTGGCTCAGGCAATCGTCAAGCATACCAATCAGGTCCTGGATGCCGAAGAGAAACGCCGTCAGGTTCTCAGGGTCCGGCCGGGGGAGTTGTTGCGAGGCCTGCTTATCTTGCCCCTTCGCGCCCCGGAAGACCTCTCCTGCGTCGTGGCCGGTGAAGGGTGGGACAGGGTACGCCGCGATATCCTTGACAGCTGAGCGGCGAAATACCGGGAAATATTCCCTGAAGCTTCCCCTGCGTCGGTAACCCGTTTCCTGCGCTCCAACTGGCAAGGCCGGGTACCCTCGGGAACGGTCCCAAATCCTCTGACTATGTACTTATTCTATAACTTTAAGGGCTTTCCCCCAAACTGATTTCCAGCGTCCTCAGCCGCGGTGAGCCCCTGATCGACGAATAACTGGATCTAATCGCTACACACCTCAAGGACGTTAACACCATGCGCGATCACCTGCATAAACGAGGTGTTAATTGCCTTAATATTACAAATTGCGGTAAACTGGAAATGAGACTCAACCCTTTGTTTAGAAGCCGGCTGCCTCTCCGGAGGCTACAGCTAGCGGTCTTTTTTTTCGTTCCCCTCTGGGCTGCTACTAAAATCCACACTAACCAGCGAAATCGATCTGAAGATAGCCTGCGTAGCATTTCAGGTGATATAATGAAACAGAATGGAGATTGTGCCAGTTACAGGGAGGCGGGAGAAATGCTGTGGGGGAAAAAGAAGAATGGTTTGAAGAAAGAAATGTTCCACGTGGAACATTTGCCGGAAACCCTTGATAATAGCGCCTTCCGGAAGGATCCCGGTGTGCACCGGATCATCACCATCGCTAACCAGAAAGGCGGCGTGGCGAAGACAACAACGGCAGTAAACCTGTGCGCCTGCCTCGCCAGGGCTGGAAGGAAGGTCCTGCTGGTGGACACCGATCCCCAGGGAAACGCTACAAGCGGTTTGGGCGTGGATCGCGGCAGCCTATCCAGGTGTATTTACAACCTCCTGTTGGGGGAGGAGCAGCCCGAAAAGGTGATCGTGCCTACCCAGATCGAAAACCTGGATTTGATACCGGCCACGATTAATCTTGCAGGGTCTGAAATCGAGTTGGTCAACATGCCCAACCGTGAAACCAGGTTGCGCTGTGCCCTTACCCCCCTGCGGCAGTCCTACAACTATATATTCATCGACTGCCCTCCATCCCTTGGCCTCCTGACCATCAATGCCCTCACGGCAGCTGATCGGGTACTCATCCCCATCCAATGCGAGTATTACGCCCTTGAGGGAGTGGGGCAGTTGCTGCAGACCGTCCGGATGGTGCAGCAGCACCTGAATCCTGGACTGGAAATCGAGGGTATCCTTTTAACCATGTTTGACGCCCGCACCAACCTGGCCATCCAGGTGGTCGAGGAGGTGAAGAATTATTTCGGCAACAAGGTGTTTCGCACCATAATTCCCCGAAACGTGCGGCTCAGCGAAGCACCGAGCCACGGAAAGCCGGTGATTGCTTACGACGCCCGTTCCCGGGGGGCTTTGCTTTATCAAGAATTAGCTCAGGAAGTGATCCAGCATGAAAAATAAGGGGCTTGGCCGCGGCCTGCGGGCTTTGATTCCTACTGTTCCTGAGGGGGCACGGGAGGTTGATGAGATCGTCGAACTCCCCCTGGATAAGATCGAACCCGGTCCCTTTCAGGCACGACAGGATTTCGACGAAGAGTCCCTTTCCGAACTGGCTGCTTCGATTAAAACCCACGGCGTGATGCAGCCGGTGGTGGTACGGCCGCTAGGCGACGACCGCTACCAGTTGGTCGTTGGTGAGCGGCGCTGGCGGGCCTGCCGGCAGGCGGGATTGCAGAACATACCCGCAGTGATTCGCCGGGTGGACGACCTCGCCTCGAGTGAGATGATGCTGATCGAGAATGTCCAGCGCAAGGACCTCAATCCTCTTGAAGAGGCGCAGGCCTACAAGCGTTTGATTGAGGAGTTCGGGCTGACCCAGGATGAAATCTCCCGGCGGGTGGGGAAGAGCCGGCCGTTTATTGCCAATACCCTGCGCCTGCTGCAGTTGCCGCCTGAGGTGCAGGCCTTGATGGCCAAGGGCTTTTTGAGCGCCGGGCACGGCAAGGTGCTGCTCGGCTTGTCCGGCCCGGAACAGCAGAGCAAGCTTGCCGAGGAAATCGTCCGGCGGGGCCTCTCGGTGCGTGACACGGAAAAGGAGGCCCAGCGCCTGCAGGGTGCCAAAAAGGCCTCAAAAGGTGCAAGGCAGAAAAAAGACACCCGGCAGGATTTGGAACTGGCCGATCTGGAAGAGCGGCTTAGAAAGCTGCTGGGTACAAAGGTGAGGATTAAAACCGGCCGCCGCGGTGGCCGCATTGAGATCGAATTTTACTCACGGGACGAACTGGCGCGGCTGCTGGAGTGGTTTATGGGCGGTTTAACTTAAACATAGATGCGGAGGTGTTTCACTTGCCATTTGTTACGGTGAAGATGCTGAAAAGCAAGGAAAGAGACGTCCACGTAAAGAGGAAGCTGGTGGAGGGGATCACGGGGGTTGTGGCTTCCACCCTGAATGTCAAGCCGGAAGCGGTATGGGTCAACATCGAAGAGGTGGAAAGGGAGAACTGGGCGGAGGGCGGAAAGCTCTCGGTGGATTAATCATTCCGCAGGGGGTTCGAGGCCGTCCGCAGCCTTCAGGGCGGCCCGGTAGACCTCCTTGATGCTTCTTCCCGTTTCCAGCGCCCGCCTGGCACAGGCCTCGTATTCCGGGGCCAGGTTAAGGTATTCCCTGGAACCGTCGGGCCTCAGGGCGTAGCCGAGCTTAACCGGAATGCTGCCGAAAGGCGTTTCCACTTCAACACTGGTGCGGAAAAGTTTGATCCGGCCGGCCTGGTACCAGCGCAGCCCTATTGCGGTGCTTTCACGAAACAGAATGCGGGCGAGGGAAGACAGCCTGTCCGGAGGTGAGAGGATGCTGACGATGATGCCGGGCCTCCCTTTTTTCATCATGGTGGGGATAAATGCCACGTCGATGGCCCCCTCTTTTTCGAGCTGCATCCGCAAATAAGGGAGAAATTCCGGGTTGACGTCGTCCACCTGGGTTTCCAGCACCAGCACCAGGTCCTGGTCGAAGGCGAGTGCGGGGAGGTCGCGGTCTTCTTTGTGAGCAAGGCTCTCTCCCAGCCAGAGACGGAGCAGATTCGGCTGGGGAAGTTCCTTCGTTCCCGCTCCGTACCCGAACTTCTCCCAGCGGGCAGCCGGAGGGGGGCCAAAGCTGCCGGCCAGGGTTGTGACCAGTACCGCCCCCGTAGGGGTTACCAGTTCCCCTTCAATGGAGACACCGTAGGTGGGCGCTCCCTTAAGCAGGTTGAGGGTTGCGGGGGTGGGCAGCGGAAGCAGGCCGTGTTGCGTCATGATGGTTCCCCTGGCAAGGGGGAGGGGGGAGGCGCACACCTGCTCGACCCCAAGGTAAGAGACGCCGGCGAAGGCTCCTGCCAGGTCAACCAGCGTATCCAGTCCCCCGAGTTCGTGGAAATGCACCTTTTCCACTTCCACGCCGTGTGCCTCCGCTTCCGCCTGGGCGAGGCGGAGCAGGGCGCCCTCTACCTTGGTTGAGATTTGGGGCGGTAGGCTGCTCCGGGTGACAATCTCCTGCAACTGGTGGTAGCTTCGCTCTACGGGTTGTCCGGCCTGTTCGGCAAGGACCGCCCGGCTTGCCCGGATACCCTTTTTATAAACGGCGGTTCCTTTTATCTCAACGGGAATGCCCAGTTGGGCGATCACCTCTTCGAAAACCGAAAGGGGGACCCCCAGGTCGATCAGGGCGGCGAGGAGCATGTCCCCGCTTATCCCTGAAAAACAGTCCAGGTAAAGAACTTTCATTCTCCTCCGCTCCTTTCACCGGGTATGTGAAACTGCAGGATCAGGCCGTTATTACCACACAAAGTTTAATTGTAGCAGGGATTTTCTGTCAAGATTCCGTCCCGTTTTTGTCCCGTGCCGATCTTCTCGATTTCAGAAGGATTTACAATAAAAACGAAAAGAGGGTCTTGATGCGGATCCGGAAAATAACACAAAATAGGGTTGTGCACAAAAAACAAGCCGGGGGATGATCACCATCAGTCAGGGAACCTTTGCAACCGCAATCAACTGTATGGACGGAAGGGCACAACTGCCTGTCATCGAGTATTTGAGAAGCAAATACGGGGTTGACTATGTTGACGCCATCACGGAGCCGGGGCCGAACAGGATCCTGGCCGAGAACAGGGACCGGGCCGCCCTCGACTCAATCAGGCGCAGGCTGGAGATCTCGGTAATGAAGCACGGTTCGAAGCATGTGGTGATTGTCGGGCACCACGACTGTGCCGGAAACCCTGCAGACAAAGAGATACAGTTAAGGCAGATCGCCGCCGCTGTTGAAACGGTGAAATCATGGGGGTTTCCCTGTGAGATCACCGGGCTCTGGGTGGACGAACAGTGGAAGGTCCATGAGGTTTAGACTGTGGAAGGTTACATTAATGCAGGAATTTCCAGTTGTTAAATTGAATTTTTCTATATGATGTTATGGTATAACGACTGAGGGGAGAACGTTGATATGAAAACGGCAAACCGGGTATCGATTGCAAAAAAGGAAGACATTTTCTCTCGAAATATATACCAATGCCTTTTTCCCGAACATTTGGAACTTATTCCTCAACTTAACGAAGTTTATGAACTTGAGCTGGCTTTTTATGAAAGCCAGATATTGAGTGATGAGGAAATTATTAATAACGGAGCATATTTTGCACGAGTCGGCGATCAGTTAACCCGTCATTTTCTTATGTGCAGAGGTGAGCCGGTCAAACTTCCTCAGCATTCTTCGTCGCGTTTAAAGGCATTTTTCGAAACCAATCAATTCAAAACTGGGTATGCAACACATGGTTTATTTCCTTATCGTGGTAAATTTCATCCGCAGATGATTAAAGGCCTCATGAATGTCATGGGTTTAAAGCCTGGTGATACGGTTCTAGACCCAATGATGGGTTCAGGGACTGTGTTAATAGAAGCAAGACTTATGGGCATTAAATCGATTGGTATCGATGCCAGTCCGTTTTGTCGTTTTATGGTACAAGCCAAATTAGACGGTTTAACAATTCCTCTTGCACCAGTTCGGTGTGCATTGAATAACTGCCAGTCTGTTTTTGAATATTTTAAGAGATTGGCAGGAGAACCGGAGCAAGGGATTAAAATGCGCACCGAGAATTATCTCCAAAAATCCTTCTTAACTATGGAATCAAATGACAGGTATATAGCTAATTTACCTAATGGTTGTGAAAATGAGAAAGTACATAACTTTTTATTGTTGGCATACCTCGATAGCGCTGGTTATTCAGAAAGAAGCAACCGAAAATCACATTATGAACAATTTAAAGCTATCCTGGAGCGTTATCTATTTGTAGCTGAAAAAATTCAACGTATTCTAAGTGGTACTGAAAATGAGCTTGCTGAAGCAACGCCGCTTGAGGGTGACGCAAGGAGCTTGCCGCTAGAAAACTCGAGTATAGATGGGGTTATATTCTCGCCGCCTTATAGTTTTGCTATCGACTATTTGGAAAATGATTCATTTCATTTGAACTACTTGGGTGTTCCGGTAGATCAATTAAGACAAAAGATGATTGGTTTACGCGGAAAAACACTGCGCGAGAAATTCGAGCTTTATAAATTGGATATGGATAAGGTGCTTTCCGAATGTGCTCGTGTCTTAAAACGAGAACGTTTTTGTACGATCGTGGTCGGGACAAATAATAATCAGCTTGGGAAAATTCTTGGGGTTAAACCCGAAAACGTTCAGGGTATTGATGATATATTAATTGAATTGGGTAAGAAGCATGGGCTTCATCTTGTGCGTAAAATGAATCGCCAAATCACGGGTATGGCTAATACCATGAGAAGCGAATTTATAATAATTTTACAGCGCAAATAACATAATTATTGTAAAGCTCTTCCATCGGTTCCCTTTGGGATGCGAGGAACGTTTTTGCTTACTGCATCATGCTCAATTGCAATAACTCCCAGCAAACCTTCATCAACACACAGGGATCGCCAAAAAGGGAAATATGGTTCAAGTTCTTCGAAATTACCAACGCGATCAGTTAGATACTTGTACATTTTCCTTGTGGGCAGGATCAGAATTCCGCCAATTAAGACGTTTTTTAGAATACCCAGCGCAATTTTATTAAGCGCACGATGACTGGATGAAATGTTACCTGTTTCCCATTCCACGCAGAAAAGGCGCTCTCCAACAGGAAATGTTGCATCTAAAGGACCTGGTTTTTTTAAAGTAGCTATGTGCACAGGAGTTTCCAGGCTCCAGCCTAGAGACTTTAAATGAAACATACATGCTTCTTTAATGGGTTTTACGCCATTACCTTTTCCCCTGGCCTTTCCAGGTTGATCGTATAATATAAATGAGCCTGACCCTGGAGGCCATGCAATTGCCTTTATCGCCTGTACAATTTGGTTTTCTATTATATTCCAAGTACCGGACTTTGAGAATTCACCCTTATCAATTAACCTCTCAAAGCGGATTATTTTCATTTTTTGGACTCCTTTCTTTTTCTTTTGTTTTTGGACGTTCCCAATTCCTCTTCAACACGTAAAATCATTTCCGAAGGAGTTATGTTGAGTGATTCTGCAAGTTTGAAAATTGTGTTAAGAGAAGGGCTTTTTTGGCCTCGCTCAAGAAGACTAATGTAAGTGCGATGATACCCGCTTTCAAATCCCAATCGTTCTTGAGAGAAGCCTCGTTCTGTGCGGAATTCTTTAAGAATTTGTCCAAAAACTTTTGAAATCTTCATGATCGTCTTCCTTTCGGAATATGTCACTTTTAAAAAGATGGTAAAGCAGCGAATACTATATATCTACAGACTTTAGTGTTCCATCTTAAATTGCATAACATGCATACGTCAAAAACTTTCGGGGAGGGTGCTTTATTTTTAATATAAATGGAGGTAATATGTTAATCCTTGCACTTCTTTTGGCAGGCTAGGAGAGTTTCTATGTCGAATAAGGGGAACAATAAAGACTATAAGGATCTTCGGGACAGGGATGTAATCAGTGCTCGGGAAGACATCGACTGCCTGGACGGCAGGACCTGGCTGCGTTATTCCATCAGCATTTGGGACGACCTGGTGAAAACTCCGGAGGAGCGGCGGTTTGGGCACCCGGCCATGTTTCCCCTCGCCCTGACCGACCGCCTGATCCGGATCTTTTACCGCGGCCGGAGCGGCCTTATCCTCGACCCCTTCCTGGGGAGCGGGAGCACGGTTTGCTCCGCCTACCGGATGGGGATACCCTCGGCGGGCTTTGAGCTGGTTCCGGAGTTCCTCGAGATAGCCCGCCGGAGGCTGTCCCGGATCGAGGGGCCGCCGGAATGCTACCCGCAGCTGTACCAGGTGGACTGCCGTTTTCTGGCGGATTACCTGGCCCCTGAAAGCGTGGGGCTCTGCATCACCTCCCCTCCTTACTGGAACATCTTGCAGCAACGCCGCTCGGCAGACGGAAAGCCGAAGCGCAGTTACGGTGACATGGTGCAGGACATCGGGAACATCACCGACTACAGGGATTTTTTAGGGGCGTTGGGAAGCGTCTTTAAACAGGTCTGGGTTTGCCTGAAGCCGGGGGCGTACTGCATCGTAGTGGTTATGGACGTAAGGAAGGGGAGCACCTTTTACCCCCTGCACATGGACCTGGTGCCTGTGATGCAGGGGATCGGTTTTGAGTTGGACGACCTGATCGTCTGGGACAGGAGGCAGGAGTACAACAACCTGCGGCCGCTGGGATACCCTTATGTTTTCCGGGTAAACAAGGTCCACGAGTTCATCCTGATCTTTCAGAAAAAATGACGTGGGACGGGCATTTCAGGGAAGCGACAAAAAAAGAGGAAAATGTTAATCTGTGTGGAAAGATATAGATTCAGGAGGTACCGGACGGGAAGCAGCAAATTTTAAAAAAAGAGGTTGCGTTTGTGGCAATGGGCGGGATCTGGCTTGTTCAGGGAAATAAAACGCTGCTGATAATTTATGCACTTTTTGGCATCAGCATTCTGCTTTTTCTGATTTTAAACATCCACCTTCTGCTTGTGGGGCGGCGATACCGGCGCCTGATGCGGGGGGTCAACGGGGCGAACCTGGAAAAACTGCTTGAGGAAACGGTGCAGTCCTGCCGGGCTGCGGAGAAACGCGTCGATGAACTTGAGGAGCTCTGCCGGGAACTCAAGCAGTTCTCCACTGCCTCCATCCGCAGGGTCGGTTTTGTGCGGTTTAATGCCTTCTCCGATATGGGGAGTGATTTGAGCTTCGCCCTCGCACTGCTTAATGAAACAGGCGACGGGGTTATCCTGTGCTGCCTGGTGAGCCGTGAAGACTGCCGCCTTTACGCCAAGCCCGTTGAGGGAGGTGCGTCGCCCTATCCGCTGAGTGATGAGGAGGAAGAGGCGATCCGCAAGGCCCTTGAGGCGGGCAGCAGTCTGAAAAGGTAGATGTAAGGGGAGGGGCAGTCATGCCTCAAAGCCTGTTTGCGAGGGGGAAGCAGTATCTCAAGCGCCCCTTTACACTCTTGATCGTCCCACCGCGGGGAGCGCAGACCAGGAGCGTCCGCTTCCCGTGCTGGCTGCTAAGTTTGAGCGGGTTCCTGCTTTTCCTGCTGCTGGCCACGACGATAGTGGCTTGTATCCGCTATTACTACATGCGGGGGGAACGCGCCGAACTGGCGCGGCTGCGCGCCGTCAACAAGAAGCAGCAGGAGCAGCTGGCGGAACTCCAAATGCAAGCCCGTTCAGCCGAGCGGTACCTGCAGGAGGTAAGGGATCTTGAACAGAGGATCAGGGAAAAAGCCGGTCTCCGGCAGGGCGGAGGGTACAGCAGCAGATCCGGCAGCAAAAGCGGCGAACGGATGCGGTGGTCCCTCTTTGGCGCCTCCTTAGGCGACCAGAACGCCGGCCCGGAGCAGGTGGGTGCGGCCCTGAACGCAGCCGTCCGGGATGCCGTGGAGGCAAGGGATTCTTTACAGCGCCTGGAAGAGGACCTTGACGCCCGTTTGAAATACCTGGCGGCTCTGCCCGACAGAATGCCGGTCTCCGGCGAGATCTCTTCCTATTTCGGGTACCGGTCGTCTCCTTTCAGGAGGCGGGGTTCAGAGTTTCACGACGGCCTGGATCTGGCCGCCTCAGGCGGTACACCCGTTCGTGCTGCAGGGGATGGGGTGGTCGTTTTTGCGGGATACCGGGCGGGGTATGGACGCACGGTGGAGATTTCCCATGGGTACGGGTACAGGTCCTCTTATTGCCACCTCAGCAGGGCACTGGTCAAGACAGGGGATCACATCAAAAAGGGGCAGATCCTCGGGCTGGTCGGCAGCAGCGGCCGGAGCACCGGACCCCACCTGCATTTCATGATCGAAAAGGACGGCGTTCTGGTGGACCCGCTTTCTGTTCTGGCAAAATGACCATCGGTGCAGAGCCAAAACGGTTCTGCTTTTTTGATCTTTGCATTATGTCAGGCGGTAAATTGGGGGAACGTGATTCTGGAAAGGAAGGGTAGAAAGGTGGCCTGGATTAAAGCGGAAAAAGCCGGAATCGGTGAAAAGGCGGATTCCGTTTTGGGGAAGGGTACCCGCTTCGAGGGAAAACTGGAGAGCGAGGGTTCGGTCCGCCTGGATGGCTTCTTCAAGGGGTCGATCAAGGCGACCGGCGACGTGGTGGTCGGGGAAGGGGCTTGTGTGGAGGCCGGGATTGACGCAAGGAATGTTTTAATCGCGGGCGAAGTCCACGGCCAGGTGGCGGCCTGGGCCAAGCTGGAGCTTACGGCAACCGGGAAACTCTATGGAAACATGGAGGCGGCCAGCCTGGTGGTGGAAGAGGGGGCGGTGTTCCAGGGGGATTGCAAAATGATCGCCAAAGACGGGCGCGGCGGCCCTGGTGAGGGTGGGAACTCCTGATGCCGGATCTTCCTTTCTGCTGTATCGTTAACCCCACCGCCGGGCGCGGCCGCACCGCCCGCTTGTGGCCGGAGATCGAGCGGGTCATGCGCCGGGCGGGACTGCGCTTCCGGACCTTTTTCACCGAGGGGCGCGGCCATGCACGGGAACTGGCACAAAGGGCCGTGAAAAAGGATTGCGACCTGGTGGTGGCCGTCGGGGGAGACGGCACCGTCAACGAGGTGGTAAACGGAATCGCATCCAACGGCGCTTACCCGGGAACTGCTCTGGCCTTGCTTCCCACCGGCAGCGGCAACGACCTCTGCCGGACCCTGGGGATATCCGGGGACCCTCTGTCAACGGCACTGGCCATTTGTTCGGGTAAATACCGCATGCTGGACCTGGGGATGGTGGAAAACCGCTACTTCCTGAACATCTGCGGTGTCGGCTTTGATGCGGAGGTTGCCCACGCGGTGAACCAGGGTTTCCGCTGGCTTAGAGGGACCTGGGCGTACCTGGCGGGAGTATTGAAAACACTGATGTGCTTCCGCCCGGTTCCCCTTGAACTCACCCTCGACGGCAATCACCTGCAGATAAAGGGGCTCCTTGTCGCTGTTGCCAACGGCGCTTTCTTTGGATCCGGAATCAAAATCGCCCCGAGAGCCAGGGTTGACGACGGGCTTTTTGACGTCTGCGTGGTAGGCGATATCGGCAGGTTGGAACTGCTGCGGGTCCTCCCTCTAACCTACAGCGGCCGCCACGAAGATCACCCATGTGTGCATTTCTTTCGTGCCCGGGATGTCACGGTTTCCTCTCCTGCCCGCAGGCTGTACATCCAGGGGGACGGTGAACTGCTGGGAGAAACCCCGGCGGCCTTTCACATCCACAAGCAGGCCATCAGGGTGCTGGTGCCGGACAAGGGGGCAGGGCTGGAATTTTCAAAAAAAGCCGGTTGAGCCGTACTTTTGAGGGAAAACTATGCAGGGGGTGATTAACCTGTTTCAGGATCGGCAGACGGCGGGTCGCCAGTTGGCAGAAAAGCTCCTGAAATATCAAGGAAAAGACCTCCTGGTTCTGGGGGTGCCCAGGGGGGGCGTAATCGTGGCCGCCGAGGTGGCGAAAGCCCTGGCCGCGCCCCTTGACGTGATCATCTCCCGCAAGATCGGGGCGCCCTTCAATCCCGAACTGGCACTGGGGGCGGTGGCCCCGGACGGCACAGTCCTCTATGACGAGAGGCTGATGAACCTGCTCGGCCTGGGGAGGGGTGATCTTCAGGAACAGGTGTCCCGCCAGCTGGAAGAGATCCGGAGGCGCCAGAAACTGTACCGGGGGGAAAGGGAGCCCTTAAGTTACAGCGGCCGCACGGTGATCGTGGTCGACGACGGCATCGCCACCGGCTTCACTTTACGGGCCGCCCTGCGCTCGATAAGCCGGCATGGCCCCGGAAAGCTGGTCCTCGCCGTGCCGGTTGCGCCACCCGAAGTAGTGGATAAGTTTCGTCATGAGGTCGACGAAGTGGTTTGCCTGGAGACCCCCGAAGAATTTTATGCCGTGGGGCAGTTCTACAAGGATTTTCGCCAGACCAGCGATGAGGAGGTTGTGGCCGCACTGGTGCATAATTGGCGCCATCCAGAGTCACAATAGTACCAGCTAAATAAGTGCCAGAGGGGGAGACGTAGGTGCGCGTTGTTGCGGTAGAAGATGGTTTGACCAATGTAAGGGCTGCTTTGAAAGAAGCGGGGTTTACGGTGGTCGGGATGGGGCCCGATGAACTCGGGCGTCCGCCCAGGCGGTGGTGATCGGCGGCGGGGACATCGACCTCCTGCAGCGGCAGGACATTAAAACCGATGTGCCGGTGATCAGTGCCGAGGCCCGCAGCGCCGATGAGATCGTCGACGATGTCAGGGAGAAGTTCGACCTGGTATAGGGCAGCGAAAGGCAGCCGGAACTACGGGGGAGCCCCGTTGCCGGGGCCTTTTTAATTTTACCCACGGGGAAGTCTCCTACCGAAAGGGAGGGGATGAAAGGGTAGGGAAAATTTGGTATAATAACAATACGGAATGCAGGCAAGGGGTCGGAATACAAAGCACCCCGGTAGCCCTGTAATCCGTAAAGCCGGAGGGAAGTGCCGGGCGACGCAGTGAGGCGGGGATCGCCCGAATTCAGGCGCGCCCGTTAAACGGGCACCCGGAAGCACCGCAGGTCGCTGATGAAGCGAGATGCACTTCCGTGCGGGAGGAGCGGTTCGCTAACGGCAGAGAATTTAACTCCGTGGGGCAGAGAGCCCCAGGACCAGGGCGCGGGCGATGCAGTCCGCCATCTTCATCACCAGGCAGAGCCGGGTGCTCTGCAGGACCAGGAATTCCAGGAAGCCTCCCAGGTTTACTACCCCTGAGATGAAGATGTCCCCGACAGGGGGAAGCTCCTTGTGGACCCCCGTGCCCGGCTGCAGGGAGCCTTTCCCCAGGGAAATGGTTCCCACATTTTGAAGCTGGCCAAGGCAGGCGTCTACGGCGATGATCAGCGGTTGGCCGGGAAACATCCCCTTGATTTCAAGCAGTTTTTCCTTGAGGTTGACGGCGTGCACCGGTTCTTCGAGGGTTCCGAAAACGGGGATGAGCCCCGGGGCCAGTTCGCTGACGCGGCTGCCCACCAGGGGGCCGAGGCTGTCTCCCGTCGAGCGGTCCGTTCCGATGGAGAGCAGCACACACCGGCGCCGGCCTGCCGGGTTTAGCTCCTCCACCAGGGTGCTCAAGAAGGCACCCATTTTCTGGACCGCCTGCTGGTCGCCCACCGCAACCCGCAGGTCCCGCCTGGCCGTCGTTTCCGGCAAGGTTTTTGATAAACCCCGGCTGAATAACATCTTCAACCTCCCGTTCTCATTCCTTAAAGTAATATGGGGAAATGCGAAATTTTATGCACATCGGCCTGACGGTTTTATGTGTTATGGTTGTTAAGGGGAGAAGGGTTGCCCGAAAGGATTTTTTGCGTGAATTGTGGAATAATTTATCTGAAATTGCCCGGAGGGATTGATTGAGACTTGCGAAAGGAGAAAGCCCGTGGATAGACAACAACTGGTGCGCCAGCTGCCGCCGGTTCACGAACTGGTCCGGGAGAGCGCCGGGGAGCACGGGAATTACCCGCAGCACCTGCTGACTGATGCGGCGCGGGAAGTGTTGGCCGCCTGGCGGCGGGCCATCCTGGAAGAAGGGGCCGAGCCGCCGGGCATTGCCGATCTTGCTGATGCGGTGAGGCGGATAGTGCTGGATAAACTGCGCATGAGCCTGCGCCCGGTGATCAACGCAACAGGGGTTGTCCTGCACACCAACCTCGGCCGGGCGCCTTTGAGCGATGACGCCCTTGCGGCGGCAACCGCCGTGGCCCGGGGCTACTCCAACCTGGAGCTGGACCTGGAAACAGGCGGCCGGGGTTCGCGCTACAGCCACGTGGAGGATCTGTTGAAAGACCTGACCGGGGCCGAGGCCGCCCTTGTGGTCAACAACAATGCCGCTGCGGTGCTCCTCTGCCTGAGCGCCCTCGCCCGGGGAAAGGAGGTCGTCGTCTCCCGCGGCGAACTGGTGGAGATCGGGGGCTCCTTCCGGATACCCGAGGTCATGGCCCAGAGCGGAGCAATCCTGAAAGAGGTCGGAACCACCAACAAGATCTATCCCCGGGACTACGAGCGTGCGATCGGGCCGGAAACCGCCCTGCTGCTTAAGGTGCATCCGAGCAATTACAGGATCCTGGGGTTCACCCGGGAGGTGACCCGGGAGGAGTTGGTCTCCTTGGGGCGCAAATACCAGCTGCCCGTCATGGAGGACCTGGGGAGCGGGGTCCTGGTGGACCTGCAGCAGTACGGGGTGGGGGTCGAGCCGACCGTCCAGGCGAGCATTGATGCGGGAATGGATCTCGTCACCTTCAGCGGGGATAAGCTACTGGGCGGCCCCCAGGCAGGCGTTATTCTGGGGCGCTCCGGGCTGCTCCAGGTTCTGAAGGAGCATCCCCTCCTGCGGGCGCTGCGGGTGGATAAGCTCACCCTTGCCGCCCTGGAGGCCACCCTTCGGGCGTACCAGAGAAAGGATGCCGCGGAGACACTCCCTGTTCTGCGGATGCTGGCCATCCGACGGGAGGAACTGCAGTCCAGGGCGGAGCATCTCCGTGACGGTATAGCTTGCCGCGCCGGGGATGCCTGTTCTGTGACCGTAATCGACGGCTTCTCCCGGGTGGGAGGGGGGGCCCTTCCCCTGACCGAGCTGCCCACGTCTCTGGTGGTTCTGAGGCCAAAAAAGGCAACCGCCGCAGCCCTGGCCGGGCGCCTGCGCAAGGGTGATCCGCCTGTGCTGGTTCGGGTGCAGGAGGATGGGGTTCTGCTCGACCCGCGCACCATCGGGGAAGGGGATGAAGAAGCCCTGGTGGATGCGGTGGCAGCGGCTTTACGATGCTTGATTTCCGAACAGACGGGATAACGGCTTGCATTGTTACACTCTAAGGCTCTTGCGGTACTGGGCAGCTGATTCTTGAGAATTCGCGCGGAAGAGGGTAACGGTTTGGAAACATTCGTAATCATCGGCACGGCCGGGCACGTGGATCACGGCAAGACCCAACTGGTCAAGGCACTGACCGGTGTGGACACCGACCGCCTTAAGGAGGAGAAGGAACGGGGGATTTCCATCGAACTGGGATTTGCCCCCCTGCGCCTTTCCGGCGGTATTACGGCGGGTATCGTCGACGTCCCCGGCCATGAGCGCTTTGTTAAAAACATGCTGGCCGGGGCCGGGGGCATCGACATGGTCCTCTTCGTGGTGGCCGCGGACGAGGGTGTCATGCCGCAGACCCGCGAGCACCTGGACATCCTGGAATTGCTCCGGGTCCAGAAGGGGATCGTGGTGCTCACCAAGATCGATCTGGTGGAGGAGGACTGGCTGCTCCTCGTCAAAGAGGACGTCCAGGAACTGCTGAAAGGGACATTCCTTGAGAACGCGCCCGTCGTTCCCGTTTCCGTGGTGACCGGGGAGGGGCTTGGGGAACTGCGCTCGCAGATAGAAAGGATGGTGCGGGAGGTCAGGCCGAAACCCCGGTCCGGGGATGCCCGCCTCCCCGTCGACCGGGTGTTCACCATCACCGGCTTCGGAACGGTGATGACGGGAACCCTGGTCAGCGGGAGGATCCGGGTGGGGGACATCTTGCAGCTGCTCCCGACCGGCCTGCAGGGGCGCGTGCGGTCGCTCCAGGTGCACGGCAATAAGGTGGAAGAGGCGGTGGCCGGCCAGAGGGTGGCAGTAAACCTGACCGGCCTGGAGGTCGGCGAGGTGAACCGGGGAGACGTCCTGGTCACTCCGGGGGCGTTTCAAGCCGTCAGGAGGCTGACCGCATCCCTGCACCTCCTGGAGAACGCCCCGCGGCCCTTGAAAAACTGGCAGCCGGTGCACTTCCACCTGGGGACGAGGGAAACCGTCGCCCGGGTGCGCCTGCTCGACCGGGAGGAACTGATCCCGGGTGATGACGCCCTAGTCCAGTTTGAGCTGGAAGATCCGGTGGTGGCGGCTGTGCACGACCGGTTTGTGATCAGGTACTACTCCCCCGTAACCACCATCGGGGGGGGTGAAGTGGTGGAGACAGGAGGCATCCGCTACCGGCGCTTCCGGGAGGAGGTCCTTTCCGGACTGCGGCGGAAGATGACGGGGAGCCCCTACGCCCGGATCGCCGAAGAACTGCGGTCCCTCAGAAAACCGGCTACGCCCCAGGAACTGGCGTCAAAGGCGGGCGTAAGCGAAACGGAGGTTAAACAGGTCCTGGAGGAGATGCACTCGTCGGGAGAGGCCTTCTTGTTCGACTTCGGGAACGAGGCTTTTGTGGTTTCCGCTCCGCTCATGGATAGCTGGTGGTCCCAGGCGGATTCCGCCCTGCGCTCCTACCACGCGCAATATCCCCTGCGCCCCGGCTACCCGAAGGAGGAACTCCGTTCCCGTGCCTTCGGCCAGCTTCCGCCGCGCCTTTACCAGGCGCTCCTGGAAAAGTGGGCGGAATCGGGCAGCCTGGTTTTAACCGGGCAAACCCTCGCTCTGCCGGGATTTGCGGTAAAGCTCTCCACCGGTCAGGAGGAGAAGGTCGGCAGGCTCAAGGCGGAAATGGCCTCCCGGCCCTATGCACCCCCTTCCGCCGAGGAACTGCTGGCACTGCTCGGGGGGGACACGGATCTCCTGCAGTACTGCGTCCAGTCGGGGATCTTGATGAAGCTGGGCGAGGATCTCTATTTTTTGCAGGATGCTGTCTCAAAAGCGTGGGGTATTATAGAGGAATACCTGAGGGAGCACGGTGAAATTACCGTGGCCGAGGCCCGCGACCTCCTGGGCACATCGCGGCGCTACTGCCTGCCGCTGCTTGAGTATTTTGACCGGGCGAAAAAAACCCGCCGGACAGGGGACAAAAGGGTGCTGTTTAGTGCCCGATAATGCCAAAGAAACCGCCGCTTGTATTGACGAGAAAAAACCTGATTTTGGCTGGATTTTAATTGACAAGCCCTAGTAAATGGTTATAATAAAGAAAAAATGTTTAGCCTCTTCAAATATCAATATAGATCGTTTATTTTGTCCGTAATTTGAACGGTACCGGTGCCTCCATTTGCGTGTGAGGGCATCTTGCTCTATGCAGGGAATGAGGTTTTTCGACATCTTTGGTCGTAACGGGAGGTGAAGCAGACAAGGACATCTGACTTACCGATTTATAGAGAATTTTTGGGGGGCGGGAATCAGGCCAGGAGCCCTGCTTCCACGGGTAAACGGTCCTGGCCGCTGGATTGCTTGACTCTGCAGCAAGGGGAAGGAAGAAGCTAAACAAATTCAGGGAGGGAGAAAGTTTCATGAGGTTTAACAGGTGGGTTGCAATCTTTGTTCTTGTTATCTTTTCGGCGGCAATCCTGCTGAGCGGTTGCGGCCAGAAGCAGGCTGCTACCACAACCGGGGAGAATGTCATCAAAGTCGGCGTGATTGCACCGCTTTCCGGTGACGTCAAGACCTTCGGCGAATCGGTGAAAAACGGTGTTGATCTGGCGGTATCGGAATTAAAAGACGGTAAGCTCGGTAATTTTAAAATCGAGGTTATTCCGGGAGACGACCGCAACGACCCCAAAGAAGCCACAAACCTGGCAACAAAGCTGATCACTGAAGACAAAGTCAGCGCCATTATCGGAGCGGTTACGTCCAAGTGTTCGATCCCGGTTTCCCAATTGGCACAGCAGTACAAAGTCCTGATGATCACCCCCACCTCCACCGCGGAAAAGGTGACTCTGGACGAGAACGGCAAACGCAAGGACTATGTCTTCCGCGTCTGCTTCATCGACCCCTTCCAGGGCACTGTCGCGGCAAAGTTTGCTCTCAACGACTTGCAAGCAAAGACGGCTGCCGTCCTCTACGACCAGGGCAACGACTATACAGTGGGACTCTCCGAGGTTTTCAAGAAGGACTTTGAAGCGGGCGGCGGCAAGATCGTGGCTTCCGAATCCTACACAAACCAGGACACCGATTTTTCGGCGATCCTGTCCAAGATCGCCCCTAAGAACCCGGATGTTCTGTACCTGCCCGATTACTACCAGAAGGTCAGCCTGATCGCCAAGCAGGCCCGGGATAAGGGGATCAAGGCGGTCTTCCTCGGCGGCGACGGCTGGGATTCTCCGTCCATTGACCAGGCTGCCATGAACGGGGGCTACTTCACCAACCACTATTCGGTGGAGGACCCGCGTCCCCAGGTTCAGGATTGGGTGAAGAAATACCAGGCAAAATACGGAAAACGTCCGGATTCTTTCGCAACCCTCGGATATGAAGCCGCCCAGGTTCTCTTCAAGGCAATTGAGACAACGAACTCCGGAGACCCGACCAAGCTTCGGGATGCCATCCAGAACATGACTATCGAAGCTGTAACCGCCAAGATTTCTTTCGATAAAAACGGAAACCCGGTAAAGCCGCTGGCGATTATTCAGTACAAGGACAACAAACAGGTATTTGTCAAGAAGATGACACCTTAACAACCGGTCAGCATACGGGAAGGGGGCAGGCAGAGCCCCTTTCCCGTTCCTGTTTCGAGTTGTCGTCTTTGCAGTGGAGGGGAAGAGATTGGAATCCTTTATTCAGCAGGTTATCAACGGTCTCCAGCTCGGCCTTATGTACGCCCTGATCGCCCTCGGCTATACCATGGTTTACGGCACGATCGGGCTGATCAACTTTGCCCATGGAGATGTATTTATGATCGGAGCGTTTGTGGGGTACCTGGGCTACTCCTCCTGGGGGCTCCCGTGGCCTGTGGCCATCATCGTCTCTATGGCGGTCTGCGCCGCCCTGGGGGTTATCATTGAGCGGATTGCCTACCGCCCGCTCCGCTACGCTCCCAAGATTGCGGCACTGATCAGCGCCATCGGAGTATCGTTCTTTCTGGAATACGGCAGCAGCCTGAAATTTATTTTTGGCCCCGATTACCGGGTGGTCCAGCGTCCCTTTAGAAGCATCACCTGGAATCTGGGCGGAGTTTCGATAACCAACATACAGGTCGTAATCATGGCTGTGGTCATTATATTCCTGCTGTTCCTGCTTTTTCTTGTTTTCAAGACGAAGATCGGCGCCGCCATGCGCACGGTTTCCTTTGACCACGATGCGGCGCGGCTGATGGGTGTCGATGTGGACAAAACCATTTCCTTCACCTTTGCCATAGGCTCGGCTCTGGCGGCGGTGGGCGGTGTCCTCTACGCCATCGCCTATCCGCAGATCTACCCCTTCATGGGGATCATGCCCGGCCTCAAGGCCTTCACCGCCGCGGTCTTGGGGGGGATCGGCCAGATCCCGGGGGCCGTCCTGGGTTCTCTGATCATGGGGCAGGTCGAAACCATGACGGCAGCCTATATCTCCTCGCAGCTGCGTGACGCCATTGCCTTTGCCATCCTGATCCTGGTGCTTTTGATCAGGCCGTCGGGCATCCTGGGACGCAGCCAGCAGGAGAAGATCTAGGAAGGGGGTGGGGGTATGTTTCAGAAGACAAACAAGATGCTCTTGATGGTTATCGGAGCCGTTGTGCTCTACGTACTCCTTAAAATAATGATCACCACCGGAGTCATCAATCCTTACTGGCAGCGCGTTTTGTTTTACTCCCTGATCGTCACCATCGGGGCGTTGGGTTTGGGCATCATCTACGGTTTTACCGGCCAGTTTTCCCTGGGGCATGCCGCCTTCGTGGGGCTGGGGGCTTACAGCGCCGGCTACTTCAGTAAGACCTTCGGGCAGTATGGCGGGCTTTCCTTTATCGGTGCCCTGCTCGTGGGGATGGTTTTTGCCGGCCTGATGGGCTTTCTGATCGGGGTGCCGGTGCTCAGGTTAAAGTCCGACTACCTCGGTATTGCCACCCTCGGATTTGGTTTCATCGTCAAGGTGGCCCTGGATAATGCTGATAAAATCATCCCCGAATTGGGCGGCGCCAGGGGAATGGTGGGCACCCCCCAGGTGGCCAACCTGGAATGGCTTTTCTTCACTGCACTGATAGTGATCGTTCTCACCCGCAATTTCATTTTTTCCACCTACGGCAGGGCGTGTACCTCCATCAGGGAGGATGAGACGGCTGCCGACATGATCGGTGTCAACACCTTCAAGACGAAGCTGATGGCCTTCACCTTCGGCTGCGCCCTTGCCGGTCTCGGCGGCGGGCTTTACGCCCACACCTACCCGTTCATCTGCCCGGGAGACTTTTACTTCCTGCAGTCCTTCGACTACCTGATCGTGGTGGTGCTGGGCGGCCTGGGCAGCATGACGGGGACCGTAGTTACCGCCATCGGCTGGGCGTTTCTCCTGGAGGGGCTGCGGTTCGTGCTCGGCCCGCAGTTTGTCGATTTTCGCGGCGTGATCTACGCCCTGATCCTGATTATCACAATTCTCGTGCGTCGCCAGGGCATCTTCGGCGGTAAGGAGTTCGGTTTCCTGGTGCCGCAGGTACGGAGGGAGAAGCCCGATGCCGCTCTTAGAGGTTAAAGGACTCGGCATCAATTTCGGAGGCTTGCGAGCCGTAAACAGGTTTGACCTTACCATCGAGCCCGGTGAGGTTGTCGGGCTGATCGGCCCCAACGGAGCCGGCAAGACGACGGTCTTCAACATGATTTCCGGATATTTCCCGCCCACCGACGGGACGATCGTCTTTAAGGGGCGGTCGATCGTGGGGCTCAAGCCTTACCAGATCGCCCGGCTGGGGATCGCCCGGACCTTTCAAAACATCAGGCTTTTCCGGGATAATTCGGTCCTGGACAACGTACGGGTGGCCTTTCACCCCCGGGCGGGTTACGGGCTGATCGACGCCTTCCTGCGCACCCCGCGCTTTAGGGCAAAGGAGGCGGAGATCAACGAGCGGGCCTTTGAACTCCTGGAAACCCTGAACATCGCCGACAAGGCGAACACGGCGGTGAAAAACCTGCCGTACGGCGACCAGCGGCGCGTGGAAATTGCCCGCGCCCTGGCCGTGGGGCCGGAACTGCTCCTGCTGGACGAACCCGCTGCGGGCATGAACCCGGCGGAGGTGCAGCAACTGGTGGAACTGATCCGCTTCATCAAGCAGAAATTCAACCTGACCGTGCTCCTGATTGAGCACCAGATGGGGCTTGTGATGAACCTCTGCGAGCGCCTGGTGGTGATGGACTTCGGGGAGATCATCGCCCGGGGCCTGCCGCACGAGGTGCGCCAGAACCCGAAGGTTCTCGAGGCCTACCTGGGTAAGGGGGCTGTCGCCTGATGCTGGAAGTCAGAGATCTGAGCGTCTTTTTTGGAAACATCCGCGCCCTGCACGGCATCTCCTTTGATGTGCAGGAAGGCGAAATCGTCACCCTGATCGGGGCGAACGGTGCGGGAAAAACCACCACCCTGCGGACCATCTCCGCCCTGAACAGGCCCACCGGCGGGGAGATCCTGTTCCGGGGAAAACCGATCACCGGCATGAAACCCCATAAGATTGTGTCCATGGGCATCTCCCACGTTCCCGAGGGGAGAAGAATCATCGGCAACCTGACGGTGCTGGAAAACCTGAAGATGGGAGCCTACACAAGAACCGACCGGGCGGAAATCCAGGCCTCCCTCGAGGAGGTTTTCCAGCGCTTTCCGCGCTTGAAGGAAAGGTCCAGGCAGCTGGCCGGCACCCTCTCCGGGGGTGAACAGCAGATGCTGGCCATCGGTCGGGCATTGATGGCAAAGCCGGTCCTGCTCTTGCTCGACGAGCCGTCCATGGGGCTCTCCCCGATCCTGGTCGAGGAGATCTTCAACATTATCTCCACCATCAACCAGCAGGGAACCACGGTCCTCCTCGTCGAGCAGAATGCCTACATGGCCCTGCAGATTGCTAACAGGGCCTACGTCCTGGAAAGCGGCCGCATAGTCCTGTCGGGTGATTCGAGGGAACTGCAGGCCAACGAAGGGGTCAGGGCCGCTTACCTGGGAGAGAGTGCTTAAGCTCTCAAGTCCTTTTCAAATAAAATTTTAAGAAAGGGGCGTTTAACATGCTGGTGCGTGACAAGATGACACCGGACCCCATCACCATCACCCCGCAGACCACGATTGCGGATGCCTTGAGCCTGATGCGGGAACACAACATCAGGCGTCTTCCTGTGCTTGACAGGGGCAGGCTGGTCGGTATCGTCACCGACCGGGACCTGATGGAGGTCTCTCCATCGCCGGCAACCTCGCTGAGCATATTTGAACTGAACTACCTTCTCTCCCGCATGAAGATCGAAAAGATCATCAAGAAACAGAAGGTGATCACCATCAGTCCGGATGCCTTTCTGGAGGAGGCCGCCCTGATCATGCGGGACAACGAGATCGGTGCGATTCCGGTGGTGGAAGACGGCAAACTGGTGGGAATCATCACCGAGAGCAACATCTTTGACGCCTTCATCGAGCTGATGGGACTGCGCGATCCCGGCACCAGGCTGACTCTTGAGATGGCCGATAAACCGGGGATGCTGGCCAAGGTGACGGAGGCCGTCTGGAAAAACGGCGGGGACATCTCTCATCTGGCCGTGTTTCACAGCGACCACGGCGGGGCGATCCTGATCATGCAGCTGAGGACGACCGACGCCACCGCCATCACCGAGGCCTTAAAGGCCCTGGGCATTACCGTCAAATCTGTAGCCTGGAAGGGGCATATTGCGGTATAGCAGTATAAATAAAGAAAGCTGCGCCCGGCACTTATGAGAAGTAAGCCTGACCTATAACCGGTATGCTTGCTCCGGTCTTTAATACTTGCCGTATTGGACGGAATCGTTAATTGAGTGGCCGGGCTTTTTCACGCCGAGCCAGCGGTTTGACTGCGGCTACTCAGGAGCAAAGGGGATATCCATGGCAGGAAAGGAACCGATCCTTGCCCTTGAGGATGTAAACGTTTATTACGGCGCCATCTGGGCGCTAAAGGGCATCAACCTGACGGTGGACGAGGGGGAAATTGTCAGCCTGATCGGGGCGAACGGCGCGGGAAAAAGCACCACCCTGCGGGCAATTTCCGGTGTAGTCCGGAGCGCCTCGGGCAGGATCCTTTTCCGGGGGGAAGAGCTGATGAAGCTGCCTGCCCATCAGATCGTCCGGAAGGGGATCGCCCAGGTTCCGGAGGGGCGCAGGGTCTTTGCCAACCTGACGGTCCTGGAGAACCTGGAGATGGGAGCCTACACCAGGAGCGATCAAAGGGAGGTCAGGAGGAACCTGGAGAGCGTCCTGGACCGCTTCCCCCGCCTGCGGGAGCGCAGAAACCAGGTTGCCGGAACCCTGAGCGGCGGCGAGCAGCAGATGCTGGCCATTGGGAGAGCCCTGATGACCCGCCCGCGCCTCATGCTCCTGGACGAGCCCTCGATGGGACTGGCTCCCCTGCTCGTTAAAGAGATCTTTTCCATTATCCAGGAGATCAACCGCGAGGGAACCACCATCCTCCTGGTCGAACAGAATGCCCGCATGGCCCTCCAGATCGCCCACAGGGCCTACGTCCTGGAGACCGGCAGGATCGTCCTGGAGGGGCCGGCCCGGGAGCTGCTCGACCGGGAGGAGGTGAAGAAGGCCTATCTGGGAGGGTAGGCCTGCTACAGACAGGCTCTACAAGCCGGAGCCTGCCGGCTTTTTGTGCCCAAATCTGCACGCCAGGCCGGGATGCCTTGACATATTATGGAGGATGCATATAATAGAAACCGCCGCATCCCGGCGGCTTCCCTGGGAATATTAATCTGGTTCTGGAGATGCGCAGATGCTCGGTTGGGTTTGCACGTACACACCGGAAGAGATCTTTGCCACCCTGGGTTTGGAGTCCTACCGTCTTTACGGGGACGACCGGGGTGAATATGCAAAGGCGGATCTGGAATATCTCCCCGTCAACTTCTGCCCGTTGGGCCGGGCGTGCTTGAACGAGGGGATGGGGAAAGGGAACCCCTCTCTGACAGGGATTGTTTTGGCGGCTTCCTGCCACGCCCTGGTGCACCTGGCCGGCGCCTTCAAGTATGCCGGTGAGCGCCGGGGAAAGGAATTTTTCGTACACCTCCTGGATCTGCCCCGCACCTCTGGCGACGGCGATGCTGCGGTGCGGGCTTTTGCTTCGTCACTCCGCTCCCTGGCCGGCCGCCTGAGCAGCTTCTACGGAGTTGCCTGGAACGATGGTGCTTTTTACGGGGCGCTGCAGGCACACCAAAGCGTGCGGCGTCTCCTGCGGGAGCTTTACCGCCTGCGGATGGGCCAACCGGAAAATTTTCGGGCGGCGGGGCTCCTGGAGGTCGTCCGGGCCGCAGGCCGGGCCAAAAAAGATGAGTTTCTGCCGGTCCTGGACGGCATTGTCAAGGCGCTGAAAGGGGATGTAAACGGGGAAAGCCGGGTGGATGGCTCACCGGCGGCAGCGCTGCTTGCCGGCCTGCGGCGCGGGGGCTCGCCCCAGGGCCCGCGCCTGCTGGTGGTGGGAAGCCCGCTTCCCTTCGCCTACCTGGACCTGATCGAGGAGTTGGGGGGAAATATCGCCGGGGACGACCTCTGCCAGGGGTACCGGTACTGTCTTCCGGAGGTCGAGGAGGGGCCTGACCCCTTCCTTTCCCTGGCCCGGGGCTACCTGGGGCGGGTACCCTGCCCCAGGATGCTGGCGGGGAAAGAGCGTTTTTCATACCTGCTGTCTCTGGCAAGGAAGGCCGGTGCCCGGGGGGTCATCTACCATGCCTTGAAGTTCTGTGACGCCTCCCTGTACGAGTACCCCTTATTCCGGGAGTATTTTGCTGAGGCCGGGATACCGGTGCTTTACCTGGAGACCGAGTACAGGGACGCCGGGCTCGAACAGGCGCGCACCCGCATCCAGGCCTACCTGGAACTGCTCTGAGAACAGGCTGGTGATTAGATGGATCTCAACAGGACAATCCAAAACCTTTTAAAGGACAGGGACCGGTGGGGAAAGGTGCTTTCTTCCCCCCTCTCTTACCGGATCGTGGAGGGGGCACTGGTCCTGGCAAGAAAGAGCTTTCCCTGGCAGGCGATCTACCAGATGAGCCGGTTCGCCCTCAACCAGACGGGCCGCGCCTACACCGGGAAGGTTCCGGTGGTCTGGTCCAGCGCCTTTTTCCCCGTGGAAATCGCCTGGGGCCTGCAGCTGTGCCCTTTTTCGCCGGAGGTGGCAGCCGGATTTATTACGGGGATGGGCTTTGGGGCCGAGGCGTTGAGCATGGGTGAAGAGGCGGGCTACAGCAGAGACCTCTGCTCCTTTCACCGCTGCATCGCAGGAGCCGCCCGGGCCGGCCACCTGCCGAGGCCTGCCGCCCTCCTGGCCAGCACCCACCTCTGCGACGGGGCGCCCCTGCTTTTTCAAAATATGGCGGAGCTCTACGGCGCTCCCTGTTTTATCCTGGATGTGCCTTACACCGCCGGCCGGGACGCCGAGGCTTACGTGGCCGAACAGCTTGAGAGGCTGTGGCAAGACCTGGCGGAGGCGACCGGGCGCAGGCCCGACCGGGCCTCTCTGGAAGAGGCCCTCCGGCACAGCAACGAGTTTAGGGAGAACATGCTCCGGGCGAATGAACTGCGCTGCCGGGTGCCGTCACCCATTTCCGGGAACGACATGCTGGCCTTCATTTATCTGTTTTTTGCCGGGCAGGGAAGCCGGGAGGCCGCGGAGATCTCCGCCTGCCTGGCGGAGGAGATCGAGGAAAAGATCGCCGGGGGCCGGTGGGGCGGGACGGAGAAATACCGCCTGCTCTGGCTGCACCTGAAGCCCTACTACAGCAATGAGGTGATGAGCTTCATCGAGCAGGCGGGAGGGGTTCTGGCCTACGAGGAATTCAACCACATTTACTGGCCGCCCCTGGACCCGGGCGAGCCCTTCCTCAGCCTGGCCCGGAAGGTGCTGGCCCACTTCGACTACAAACCGGTGGAGGAGCGCATCAGGGTGATCCGGGAACTGGCCGAAAAGTACCGGGTGGACGGGATCGTCCACTTTTCCCACCACGGCTGCCGCCAGTCCACAGGGGGCTCCCTGATCCTGAAGGAAGCCTTGCAGGAAGCGGGCTGGCCGGTTTTGCTCCTCGACGGCGACTGCCTGGACGGAAGGAACGAGGCGGCCGGAGGGATGCTGACACGCCTGCAGGCCTTTTTTGAAATCCTGGAAGAAAGGAAAGAGGGATGCCTGATATGATTACGGCCGGAATCGACGTCGGATCTCTGTCCACCGACGCAGTTCTCCTGCGGGACGGTGAGGTGCTGGCATACAGCATCGTAAACACCGGCGCCCAGGCCCGGGCGGCGGCGGAGCGAGCCTTTGAGGAGGTCCTGGAGAAGGCGGGGATAAGCCTTTCAGAAGTGGACACCGTGGTGGCCACCGGCTACGGGAGGATGAGCGTTCCCTTTGCAGACGGCCAGGTGACGGAGATCTCCTGCCACGGCCGCGGTTCGGCCTTTCTGAACCCGGAGGTCCGGACGGTGATCGACATCGGCGGGCAGGACAGCAAGGTGATCCGGCTCGACGGGCAGGGGAACGTCATCGATTTCCTCATGAACGACAAGTGCGCCGCAGGCACCGGGCGCTTCCTGGAGGTCATGGCGGACAGGCTGGAGCTGTCCGTTGCCGGTTTGGGGAATGAAGACTTAAAAGCGGAGCGGGCGGCGGAGATCAGCAGCATGTGCACCGTTTTCGCGGAATCGGAGGTCATCTCCCTGATCGCCCGGGGGGTTCCCCGCCCGGAGATCGTCCGGGGCCTGCACCGGTCTATCGCTGAACGGACGGCGGGTATGGCCAACCGGCTGGGGGTCATGCCCCGGGTGATGATGACCGGCGGCGTGGCCAAGAACCCGGGGGTCGTCAGGGCCCTGTCCGAAAAACTTGGGGCGGAGATCGTCGTCCCGCCGGAGCCGCAGATCGTAGGGGCGTTGGGCGCCGCCCTGATCGCCCGGAAGAAGCGCTCCGGGAAGGCCTGACGGCAGTTGCCAGAACCTTACAACGGCTAACTGGACGCAGGCAGTGGATTGTGATAGAATAGCCTGGGACGGGAGCGGATTGTGCCTGGTGGTGCGCCCGGACTTCAAATCCGGCGAGAGGCATGACGAGTGTCTCTGGTGGGTTCGATTCCCACACGCTCCCGCCAGTTTTTTCTGCAGTCAAGTCAGACAAGGTCAGACAAGGGGACGGTTCTTTTGTCTTCGTCATACATCAGGCAAGAGAGACAAGGGGACGGTTCTTTTGTCTTTAGCAATCTTTAACAATGGTCAGCAGGGAGTAGGAAGCTTAATCCTGTAGCCTCCGGCACGCGAAATCTTTCCGGACGCCCCGGCAGTTCGGGAAAAGGGATAAGTTGAGGGTTGGAGCATGATCCGAATGGACAGAGGAAACAGATATCGAAAGTATCTTGTTTTTTTTGTGGTTTCTCTTGCCCTTTTCATGTCTTCGGTGGATTCAACCATTGTGGCCACCGCCCTTCCGGTCATTGAGCGCAGCCTGCGGGCCGATTTGAACTGGGCGGGATGGGTAATCACCGCCTACCAGTTGATGACCCTGACCATCATGCCATTGATGGGCCGCATCAGCGACGAGTGGGGGCGCAAAAGGATCTTTATGGCCTGTGTGGTGGTTTTTACGGTGAGTTCAATGCTCTGCGCCCTTTCACCCAACATCTACTTTTTGATCCTTTTCCGTTTCTTACAGGCCCTGGGCGGGGGGAGTTTCATGCCCTCGGCGACGGGGATCGTCGGGGATTACTTCCAGGAAAACCGGAGTCAGGCCATAGGGCTGTTTACCAGCATCTTTCCCCTGGGGGGGATTATCGGGCCCGCCCTGGGGGGCTGGATCCTGGATGTCGCCGGGTGGAAGGCCATTTTTCTGGTCAACGTTCCCATCGGCTGCCTGGTGCTCCTGTTGTCGCAGTTTTTGCTGGAGGCGGATCCTCAATTCCGCCGCACCCGGGTGGACTTTCCCGGGGCCGCCCTCTTCGCCGGGATGATGCTCAGCATCATGTACTTTATGACCCGACTGGGGGAGCAGCCCGGATCGCTTGCGTCGTGGAACAGCTGGATTTGGCCGGCTGTGGCCGTTCTTTTTTTCGTCCTCTTCTTATATCGGGAAAGCACCGCCGCTGCTCCCATTTTGGATCTCTCCCTTCTGAAGACCCCGGCCTTTGCGGTGATCAACGGGCTCAACCTGATCTACGGGGCCTGCATCTTTGGCCTGATGGCATTCATCCCCTACTTCGGGCAGGTGACGTACGGGATGTCTAGCCTGGTCAGCGGCACCCTCCTGACAGCCCGGGCCCTGGGGATGATGGGGATGTCAACGGTGACCAGCATGCTGCTGAACCGTACCGGCTACCGGTTGCCTATGACGGCAGGGTTTCTCGTGCTGGCCCTGACCACCCTGGGATTGAATCCGTACTGGCGACCCCCGGCGATCCTGGGAAGGGCGATCCCGACCTTCTGGTGGCTGGCTGCCCTCATTTTTGTATCCGGTATGGGGGTGGGGATGGCCAGCCCCTCTTCCAACAACGCCGCCATCGAGCTGATGCCCGAGAAGATCAGCGCCATTACAGGGCTCAGGGGGATGTTCCGGCAGACCGGCGGGGTTATCGGAACGGCGGGGATCGTCCTGGTCCTCTCCCACTTCCCGGATAAAGTGGCCGGATTCCGGACGGTTTTCCTGGGGATGAGCACTCTGCTGTTGCTGGCGATGCCGCTTATCCGGCTGGTCCCGGACGGGCGCAGGGCCGCGGCTGTAGGTGGCCGGGGTAAAGGGATCGAAGTTTAGATGGTTTGACCTGCCGGGACCCTTCCGGTGGCTTTCCGGAAGGGTTTAATTATTGCGCCTGCTTCCGACCGGTATGTGGTGATGGCCGGCGGTCATTTTCTACGGGGTTTTCCCGTAAAATAAAGAAGCGGAAGCCGCCCCGGCCTCGAAAAAAGATTGCCGTGGTGCAGTGTCTTATGGGGGAGGGGGCGGATAAGATCCCGTGATGTTTTGGAAAGGGGGATGGACGGCAGTGGAGGAACCGGGGGGACCGGGGACCCGGGAGGTGCCCTTCAAGCCGTACAGCAACACGCCCCGGGACGGGTTGGATGAGGCAATCCTCTCCCGGATGTACGAAGCAAAAATTGCGGGGGTATCGGCCGCCTTTATTAAAGACGGGCGGGTGCTCTGGTCCGGCGGCTACGGGTGGGCCGACCTGGAAAGGGGAAGACCGGCTGCCCCCGATACCCTCTATAGAATTGCCTCGGTTTCCAAGCCCATCACCGCCACCGCTTTAATGCAGCTCTGGGAGCGGGGGATGTTCCATCTCGACGACGACATCGGTGAATACCTGGGGTACCCGGTCAGGAACCCGCATTACCCGGAGGTCAAAATAACCTTTAGAATGCTCCTCACCCACACCTCCAGCATACTGGATGCCGGGGGGTATGAGCAGGCTTTAACCGCGCCTCAACCCCCCCTGTTGAAGGATCTCCTCGTCCCGGGCGGCGGGGCATACACCGGATCGACCTGGGGAGATTACAGGCCCGGTACGAGATTTAACTACTCCAATTTCGGCGCCGGCATCATCGGGGCCCTGGTGGAAGTGCTCTCCGGGGAACACTTCGACCGGTATGCCCGGAACCACATCTTCAGGCCGCTCGGCATGGACGCAGGGTACGCGGTGGCGGATCTCACCCACCTTGAGAAGCTGGCCGTTCTTTACAAGACTACAGGCAATGACCGGTTTTCCCCGGCCTGCGACCGCTTCAAAGAAGGGGAGGTTCCCCGGAGGAGGCCGTACCTGCCCCCGGGAAACTATTACATCGGGCCCGCCGGGGCGGTCAGGACGAGCGTCCTGGACCTGGCGAAGTTCGTGGTCGCCCATCTGAGCGGCGGGGTCTATCAGGGGGTCCGCATTCTTAGGAAAGATACCGCGGACCTGATGCAGCAGATGCACTGGCACGGATCCGGCCTGAACGGGATGTTCAGGCAGATGGGGCTGTTCTTCCACATCACCGACGCCCTGGCGGGTCGGAGGCTCACAGGGCATTCCGGTGAGGCCTGCGGCCTGGTCGGCGACATGTACTTTGACCGTGATGAAAACACAGGGATAATCTTGATGACAAACGGCGGGTATTATCGCACCCTGATCAGCGGCTTCACCGACATCGAGGAGGGGATTATCAACAAGATATATCATGAACTCGCCGGCCCGCCCGGACCCGGCAGGCGGGCCATCGCCCTCCGGAGCGGGGATAACAAAGCGGTGGTAAACGGGAGAGCCGTTTTCTATCCCGTCCCACCGGAGAAAAAACCGGCTGATCTCTACCTCCCTGCCGTAACTCTTGCCGACGTGCTGCAGGCCTTTATCGAATTTGATGAAAAAACCGGCATCCTCTCGCTGACAAAGAGGGGAAGGGTTCTGCGCGCCGGGGCAGGGAGCGCCTGCCTGGAGACCGACAACGGCAGGGTGCCTTTAGAAACCCCGGTCTTTTGCAAAGAAGGATTTATCATGTGGCCCTTCCTCACGGTTGCCCGGCTGTTTGGAGCCGAAGCGGCTTATAGGGACGCTGAGGGGATTACCGTGATGCTTGGAGAAAAATCTCCCTGATCCGGGTCGGGGTTACCCCCCTACCACCAGGACGGCCGCCCCGTGGACTTCGCCGTTGCGCAGGGCGTTCAGGGCCTCGTTGGCCTGCTCCAGCGGGAAGGTGGTCACCTCGGTGCGCACCGGGACCCTGGGGGCCAGGGCCAGAAACTCTTCCCCGTCCCTGCGGGTCAGGTTGGCCACCGACCGTACAACCCGCTCACCCCAGAGGAGTTCGTAAGGGAATGAGGGAATGTCGCTCATGTGGATCCCGCCGCAGACCACCGTTCCCCCTTTCACCAGGTGCCTGAGCGCTTCCGGCACCAGCGGCCCCACCGGTGCGAAAATAATTGCCGCATCCAGCTTTACCGGCGGAGCCTGATCGGAACCGCCTGCCCAGTCTGCCCCCATTTCCATGGCAAACCGCTGGGCCTCAACGTCGCCGGGTACGGTGAAAGCGTAGACCTTCCGCCCCTGGTATTTGGCCACCTGGGTGATGATGTGGGCGGCATTGCCGAAGCCGTAGATGCCGAGGTGTTCGGCGTCCCCGGCCATGACCAGGGAGCGGTAGCCGATCAGCCCGGCGCAGAGCAGCGGCGCCGCCTGCAGGTCCGGGTAGCCCTCCGGGATCGGGAAGCAGAAGCGGTGGTCGGCAACGGTGTACTCGGCGAAGCCGCCGTCGATGTCGTATCCGGTAAAGCGGGCCGCGTCGCAGAGGTTTTCCCTCCCGGAAAGGCAGTGCTTGCAGCCGTTGCAGGAGGAGCCCAGCCAGGGCACGCCGACCCGCTGCCCCGGAGTAAAGGTCTTGACCCCTTCGCCAGCCTTGACCACCGTGCCCACTATCTGGTGGCCGAGCACCAACGGAAGCTTGGGTTCCTTCAATTCCCCGTCTACGATGTGCAGATCGGTCCGGCAGATCCCGCAGGCATGGACCTGCAGCAAGACCTGTCCCGGCCCGGGTTCGGGCACCGGTAGGTCCGCCGGGCGCAGCGGCCTGCCGGGCTCGTCAAGAATCATGGCACGCATTGGTGATCCCTCCTTACCTTTATTTCATCACACCGGAGCAGTGGATGCAACGGTTGTGCCGGGGCATGATGCGGCAGTTTAAAGGGGCAAAACCGGGGGGTCGCGGGCCGAACCCGGCCGGTTGGCTTTTCCGCAGCGGATTATTCAGGGGAAACGGAGTGCTATAATAGACTCGATGGCCGCTGCTGAAAATTTCCGAAAGGGGGCGGGTTGCCCGTGGATTACAAAAGGCTCAGCAAACAGATCTCCTATGCCTTGAGACACGCCCCGTGGAAATACGGCCTTGAACTGGACCGCGAGGGGTGGGCCGACCTGCGGCAGCTGCTGCTGGCCCTGCAGGCAAGGGGCTGGCGAGGCCTCACCGCAGTGGATCTGCAGCAGATGATCCGCCTTTCCGACAAAAAGCGCTTTGAGATAGCCGGTGACAAAATCAGGGCGTTATACGGCCATTCCATTCCCCAGAGGATTGCCCGGGAGCCTGTTCCCCCGCCTGAAGTGCTGTTCCACGGGACGGCCAGGCGCTTTGTTCCCTCCATCAGGGAAAAGGGATTGCTCCCCCAGGGGCGCCAGTACGTTCACCTCTCCGTGGATGTTGACACCGCACTGGAGGTGGGCAAGAGGCACGACCCCCGGCCGGTTGTGCTCAGAGTCAACGCCAAAAGGGCATGGAACGAGGGAATCT
>DULK01000070.1 GCA_012840385.1 Syntrophomonadaceae bacterium | reverse complement strand
TCTGGGATGCTGCGTAACAAGTTGCGAACTGCTTCTGTCAAACGCAGCGTTTGGCCTCGTTTCAAATCTATTCCATCGCAGGTCAAGAGGTGTCTGTACTCGCATCCCGACCTGTCATCCTCGCTTCACCTGTCCTGTTACCCGGCCTTCCATAGGTCGCTCGCCGGTAGACCCGTCGGGTATTTTCATCCTCTGCTGGTGCCGCCGCCGGAGGCGGCGTGATCGTCTGCCACCAAACAGCCTTTCAGAACTCCGCATTAACTATTCCGGGATTCACTTACTCAATAAAAAAGGCCCAAAAAAGGCCGCAATTATTGCATTATACTTGTTTTTAATTGATAATAATTACAATATATTCTTTTTATTATCGGAGTGACTACCTATGGCAGCCGACACAAAGAATTCCAGCGAAAACAAGAGAACAGCCATATCAGAAAAGCTGAACCGGTTAGGATTGAAAGCAACCCCCCAAAGACTGGCAATCCTTGAACTTCTTGACGGCAATACGTCGCACCCTTCCGCGGAGGAGATCTACCGGCGACTCAAGCCGGTCTACCCGTCCCTTTCCCTGGCAACAGTCTACGGCACGATGGAAACCCTCGCAAAAGCGGGGGAATTGCAGGAATTAAATATCGACCCGGGGCGCAAGCGTTTCGACCCCAACCCCATCCCCCACGGCCACTTCTTCTGCCAGAAATGTCAGAGGGTGTATGATATCGAGCTGGATTTTCCCATGCTGGAGGTTCCCGGTGAGTTGGGAGAATTTCTGGCGGAAAGCTACTCTGTTAACCTGTACGGCCTCTGTCCCGGCTGCCGGAAAAAGGGCCGAGAAAATGCCTGGCACAGGGGGGATGGAGACAGGCACCCCCAATCGCCTGCGCCAGAACCTCTGGATAAGCGGTCTTGAGTCCGGTCCCCGTAAAACCGCTGCAGACTCCAGAAAAAAGGTGACTAGCCATGAGAATTAATCTGGTAAGGTTGCTTCTGAACCTGTCCCACAGCCTCGATTTCTCAGGCCAGGAAATAACCCACCACCATAAGCGGGTGGCGCTGATGTCCCTGCAACTGGGAAAGGCTGCAGGGCTGGACGAAAATGCGCTGTTCGAGCTTTTCAAGGCATCCATCCTGCACGACGCGGGGGCGGTGACCTGGCAGGAAAAGCTCGACCTGGCGAGATTTGACATTATGGACACATACGATCACTGCCTGCGCGGCTACCGGTTATTTTCCAACGGATTCCTCGATTCCATCGCCGGCACCATCCTCTCCCACCATGATCGCTGGAAGGGAGGAAACCAGACGGGAAAGAGCAAAACGGATATACCCCTCGCCAGCCGCATTATTCACCTGGTCGATCGGGTGGATGTCTTGACCGGCGGTGATAGAAACATACTCGACCGGCGCCGGGAGGTTCTCTCCCGCATCCGGGAACTGGCCGGGGAGGTGTTCGACACGGATCTTGTCTCCCTGTTCGAAAAGCTTTCGATTAAGGAGAGCTTCTGGCTGGAACTGCAGTCACCCTGGATAGATGAGCACCTGATCCCCCTCATTCCCTACCGCTCCATTACCGTGGAAACAGGCGATCTGCTTAAAATAGCGGAACTGTTCGCCAGGATCATCGATGCCAAAAGCCCTTTTACCTACGGGCACTCCCTCAGAGTCGCCCGGGTAGCCCGGCTCCTCGGCGAAAAAACCGGATTGTCACAAGAAGACTGCGACCATCTGGAGATCGCAGGTTTGCTGCACGATCTCGGCAAAGTAGCCGTACCGGAGGTGCTGCTGGAGAAGCCGGGTGCCCTCACCGAAACCGAATTCAATATCGTTAAACAACACCCCTTTTACACCTTCTGGTGGCTGAAAACGGCAGCCCCGCAATCGCTCCTGGCGGAATGGGCGGCGTTCCACCACGAGCGGCCCGACGGCACCGGATACCCCTTTAGAAAGGCCGGTAGAGAGCTGGACCTGCCTTCCCAACTGATCAGAGCCGCGGACATCTTTACCGCCCTATGCGAAGAGCGACCCTACCGGCATCGCCTCGAATGGGAAGAAGTCGAAGGCATTTTGAACCTGCAGGTAAAAGAACGCCTAATGGAAGGGAAAATTGCAACGACCCTGTTGTCGTGCAAGACCGAACTTGCCAGGTCTTTCGGGTCGACATCTCCCGTTGAATGAAAGGGATACCGATGGAGGCGCTGGTAAGTGTTGCATTTTCTTGTTCATTAAATTATAATAATTACAAAAATGAATTTGTTCTAATATCTGGTTTAGATTACCCTGCCGCCCTGTTGATGCGGACAACCATACCCCCACTCGAAAACACTTTCGGATAAGGATACATTTTTAGCTTCCAGTTGTTGTCAACTGGCCGGTATACAAATAAGAGGAGGGATCAAGGATGGGAGATGCGATTTTTAGACAACGTTCAGGGGTCCTTGGCGTTGGAATTGTATCCAAATGCGGACTGCTGACCCCGGCGCAGCTCGCCGGGTTGGGAAAGCTGGCGGAAACAACCGGTTGCCTGTACTGCAAGATGACCACCCGCCAGACATTGATTTTTCTAATCCCGTCGGACAGGCTGGAGGACCTGAGAAAAGGAGTCGCGGCGCTGGGTTTGCGCATCGGGGTCTTTGGGGAAATCGTCCGCAACGTCAAGGCCTGTGCCGGCAACAAAGACCTGTGCCAGCGCGCCCTCGGCGACGTTTTCAAACTGGGAGGGGAACTGCAGGAGAGGTTTATGAACCGCCCCACACCCCGGGACTTCAAAATATCCGTCGCCGGCTGCCACCGGGGCTGCACGGATCCCTACTGCGCCGACTACGGCATCGTAGCCACAGGTGAAGATACATATAAGGTATACCTCGGCGGACGGGGAGGAAGCCGGAAGCCGGTGCACGGAACACTGATCGCCGAAGAGATTAACGGGGAGGGCGTTATGACCCTGCTGGAAGCGATCCTCAAAACCTATACGGAATGCGCCGAACCGAAAGAGCGGATCTGCAACACGATTGAAAGGGTTGGGCTTGAAAGGTTTCTTCCTTCTGAAGATTTTATTGCGAAGTACCGCAGCCGGGAAGAAAACGACTTCCTCAGCTTTGCCGGACTGGAGGGTTGAGCCATGGCCGCCAGGGATGTCAACCTCGAAAAGATACGGGCCGCAGTGGACCGCTGCTGTAAAACCGAAGCGGAATGCAACAAATGCGAAAAGGTCGGCTGCCTGATCGGGTACTGCCAGCTGGCCCTCGACTACTCCCGGCAAAAGCACTCCTTTAGAATTCCCGGGGGTACCCGGCACATTCCCAGGCGCGACTTTAAGGCCTACTACCAGTCGGACCTGCTCCTTGCCCTGGCAGAGGTGCTGCTGCAGTGCCAGGGGTGCCGCGACAACCATGAAGAGGAATGCGTGATCAACGTCACCCGCAGTGCCCTGGAACTGGCCCTGCTGGGGGAAACCATCGATTACGAAGGGAGCGCGCTCCTCTACCTGATGCAGGTCAACCGGATCAACCCGGACATCGGCAAGGAACTGATGCAGTTCTACGAAAAAAATAAACCGGGGAGAATCCCGGAAGCATGAAGGCAGCGGACGAAACAATAGTCGTGCAGGAATACCTTCAGCAAGCACAAACCCGGGAGTCCCGCCCAGCGGACGCCCGGGTTTTCCAGTTATGTGCTTACCCGGCCCGGTAAAAACCGCGCCGATCTCAGGCGATCTTGCTCCTCTGCCGGGTCAGTTCTGCCACTACCTCGGCGGGAGCCTGCTCATAGCCGGAAACCTGCATGGTATAGGTGCCGCGCCCCTGGGTAATCGAGCGCAGGTCCGTGGCATAACCGAACATGGCTTCAAGCGGTACGCTGCCGCGAATCTCACAGACATCCCCTTTGAGTTCGGTAAGCTCGATGCGCCCGCGCCTGGCGCTCAGGTCCCCGATCACGTCCCCCATGTACTCCCGGGGAGCGACAACCTCCACCCTCATAATGGGTTCCAGGATGACGGGCTTGCCCTTCTGCACCGCATTTTGAAAAGCTGCGATGGCGGCCAGCTTAAAGGCGATATCCGAGGAGTCGACCTCGTGGAAGGACCCCCCGGTAACGGTGGCCTGGATATCCACCATCGGGAAGCCGCATAAGGACCCCTTCAGCATTGCTTCTCTAATCCCTGCATCAATGGCCGGCATGTATTCCTTGGGAATCACCCCTCCCACCGTTTTGTCGACAAACCTGTAGCCTTCTCCCGGAGCGAGCGGCTCCAGTTCCAGCACCACATGCCCGTACTGGCCGTGCCCCCCGCTCTGCTTGATATACTTCCCTTCTCCTTTCGCCTGAAGGGTGATGGTTTCCTTGTAGGCGACCTGCGGCTGCCCCACATCCGCCTTTACATGGAATTCCCTATGCAGGCGGTCCACAACAATTTCCAGATGCAGCTCTCCCATCCCCGCAATCAGGGTCTGGCCCGTCTCGGCATCGACATAGGTGCGAAAAGTGGGATCCTCTTCGGCCAGACGATGCAGGGCGATTCCCAGCTTATCCTGGTCCTCTCTTGTTTTCGGTTCGATAGCGCAGGCAATCACAGGCTCCGAAAATTCCATTTTTTCCAGCTGCAGCTGCCGTTCTTCCGTACACAGGGTATCCCCCGTCACGGTCTCCTTCAATCCAATCACCGCTGCAATATCGCCCGCACATGCTTCCCGGATATCCTGTTTACAGTTTGCATGCATCTTTACCAGACGCCCGATCCGTTCTTTTCTTTTCCTGGTCGCATTATAGACCGTCTTTCCAGACTCCAGCTTACCGGAATAAATCCTTACAAAAACAAGCTTTCCGTAGGAATCGGCCTGAACCTTAAAAACCAGCGCCGCCAGCGGTTCTCCATCTCCGACCCTGCATTCCACCACTTCCCCGGTCTCGGGTTTGATCGCGGTCACAGGCGGGAGATCCAGCGGCGACGGCAGAAAATCCACAATGGCATCGAGCAGCAGCTGCACACCTTTGTTTCGTTTTGACGAGCCGCATAAGACCGGTACAATTCTTTGCTCGATGGTGCCTTTTCTGATCGCCCTCTTTATCTCCGCTTCGGTGATCATATCGCCGTTCAGGTACTTTTCCATTAACAGGTCATCGAACTCCGCCAGCGCTTCCAGCAAACGCTCCCGGTAGAGCCGCTTTTTCTCCACCAGTTCCTCCGGGACCCTTGTTCCCTCCATGATCTCTCCCAGATCATCCCTGTAAAAGATTGCCTCGTCCCTTATTAAATCGATCATCCCCTGAAAGGTATCTTCCCTGCCTATGGGAATCTGTATCGGAACGGCGTTTGCTTTCAGGCGGTCGCGGATCATTTCAACCGAACGGAAAAAATCCGCACCTGTGCGGTCCATTTTGTTGATGTAAGCTATGCGCGGAATGCGGTGATTATCGGCATGTCTCCATACCGTTTCTGATTGCGGTTCCACACCGGCAACAGCATCGAATACGGCAACCGCTCCGTCCAGCACTCTCAAACAGCGCTCCACTTCGACGGTAAAATCTACATGCCCGGGTGTATCGATCAGATTGATCTGGCAATCCCGCCAGTTACAGGTGGTGGCAGCAGATGTGATCGTGATGCCGCGCTCCTGCTCCTGTATCCGCCAGTCCATCGTTGCCGCCCCGTCATCAACCTCGCCGATTCTGTGGACGAGCCCGGTGTAATACAAAATGCGTTCGGTTGTGGTGGTTTTACCTGCATCTATATGCGCCACAATACCAATATTGCGGATCTTATCCAGTGAAAAGTTGCCAAGCATATCTCATCTCTCCTTTGCCTCTCAGTATTAATAAACCATCCATATAGGATACCCGGTTTCTGCTTCTTCAATTTTGGTGAAGCTCGGCTCGCCTCCCGGGACTACTTTTCCAGGCCCGATAAATAGAAAAAGCCCTGTTCTACAAGGCTTCTGTTCCAGTCTGCTGCCGGGGGACGGGATCTGGGCAAAAACCACACAACGGAACTTAATATATAACACCAGCCCATATCTTGTCAAGTGCCTTCCACTCAGGTGTGTTCCACTCAGGTGCCGATTCCACTCAGGTGTTCCGATTCCACTCAGGGCAGAGCTCCCTATCAGGCAGGCACGCTGTGACAGAGTTTAAAGGGAGTCAGAGAACCACCCCTGACTCCCCCTGACTCACTGTTGCTATAGACCGTGTTCGTGCCCACCACAGCCGCAGATCTGTACGTTATCAGTCACCAGCCTGCCGTTTAAGTAATCCTCGGCCACCCTGGACGCATCACCCGAAGCACCGGTAATGATCTTAAAGCCGAGTCCCTGGAGTGCGGCAATCATTGAATAGCCGATCCCTCCGGTTATGACCACCTCTACTCCTTCATCTTTCAAGAGACCTGCCATGCCCTCGTGGTTATGGCAGAAATCCTGGCTGTTGATGATTTTACGCCCGGTTATCTGTTTCCCGTCAGTATCAAAGATAACGAACTCCCTGCTCTGCCCGAAGTGGGGGTTTACCTGACCGTTAAGATACGGCATAGCAATTTTCATGGTTTTCCTCCTGTTCAGCTTTTTTCTTAAATATATAAATCTGCAGCCTTACCGGTTTTGCCGACCGGATCACCCGTCACATTTCCCGCACCCACTGCAGGCCGCTTCGTTTTTAACGACCTGTTTTGCCCCTTTAAATTCCCGTTCATCAAGCAGCTTGGGATGCAGGAGCAGATGGAGATTGGGGGCGTCCACGTCGGCATCGGCAATCCCGGCGCGCCAGGCCTGGGTAAGCAAACAGGCTGAAACTGTTGTCTTTGCATGAGTCGCATTTAGAGCCTTTAGACACCATTTCCCGACCCCTGATCTTTAGAGTAATGATGAATCGAGACGGAAGTGAGACAGGAGAACCGTCCCCTTGTCTTTCTTGTCTTTGGAACTGTTACGGGGTGCTTTCGCCGGGTTCTCCTCCCCCGGCCCAGCCGGATCCCCGGCCCCTCCGGCAGCCGCGACCCATGCCGCCGCTGCCAATCCTCTGGACCGGCCCCTTGCTGCAATTTGGACAGACCATGTCCCGGCCCCTCTGGCCGTTGCAGAAGGGTACTTCGAATTCATGATCGCAATTAGAGCACCTGAACCTTCTAACCGCCGGGATCTCGTATTCACCCCCCTCGACCCGAAGTGCTTTCCCGTTGACCAAAGCATCCGCAATCTTCGACCTGGCGGCGTACAGCACGCGCTGGAAAGTGGTGC